>JAAZDK010000213.1 GCA_012512855.1 Clostridiales bacterium | reverse complement strand
TATTTCCTGGTCCAAGTCGGGATTATTGTTTCATATTCTTATCTCTTGCTTATCTGCGGATTATATCGTTTCTTCCGGGGCCGTTGGATATAAGTGTTATGGGAACCCCTATTTCCTTCTCAATAAACTCTATATACCTGCGGCAGTTGGCAGGCAGCTCTTCATATTTTCTGATACCCCTGATCTCCGTCTTCCAGCCGGGCAGGTATTCGTATACAGGCTTAGCTTAGGCCAGCTTGACAGTAGTCGGGAAGTCTTTGGTAACCACTCCGTCGATTTCGTAACCTACACATACCGGCAAAGTATCAAGATAGCCAAGAACATCAAGAACCGTCAGCGCCACCTCGGTTGCTCCCTGCATTCTGCATCCATATCGGGTTGCCACAGCATCAAACCAGCCCATACGTCTGGGTCTGCCTGTAGTGGCACCGTATTCACCGGCATCACCGCCGCGTCTTCTGAGCTCCTCCGCTTCCTCACCGAAAATCTCGCTGACGAACTCGCCTGCTCCTACAGCGCTTGAATATGCCTTCGCTACGGCAATAATACTGTTTATCTCATATGGCGGTATACCTGCACCTATTGCACCATATGCAGCAAGAGTTGATGATGATGTAACCATCGGGTATATGCCAAAATCCGGGTCCTTTAATGCACCCAGCTGCCCCTCCAGCAGTATGCTCTTGCCCTGCTTTAGTGCCTCATGCAGGAAGGTGGCGGTATCACATACATATGGCTCTATCATATCCCTGTAACCAATAAGGGTATTATACAATTCCTCCGGATCAAGCGGACTCTTGTTATATAAATGCACAAGCATCACATTCTTAAGCTCGCAAACTCGCGCGATCTTTTCCTTCAACAGCCCATCATCAAACAGCTCGGATACCTGAAAGCCTATTTTTGCATATTTGTCCGAATAAAAGGGCGCAATACCTGATTTGGTTGAACCGAAGGACTTACCTCCCAGCCTTTCCTCTTCATACTGATCAAATAAAATATGATAAGGCATCATAATCTGTGCCCTGTCCGACACCAAAATATTAGGCTTTGGTACTCCCCTGTCAAGCAGAGACTGGATTTCCTTTATAAGATATGGAATATTTAAAGCCACTCCATTACCGATAATATTTATTGTATGCTCATAAAACACACCTGACGGAAGCAAGTGAAGTGCAAATTTCCCATAATCATTTATTATAGTGTGTCCTGCATTGCTGCCACCCTGGAATCGTACAATAATATCAGCATCCTGACCCAGCATGTCTGTAATTTTACCCTTTCCTTCGTCGCCCCAGTTAGCGCCTACAATTGCTTTAACCATAGCAGTCCTCCTTAGCTCATCTGATGATTGATTTAGTAAAAATTGGCAATAGACGCCATAAAAAAATAACATCAGACATATTTATTTAATTACATAAACAGTATAAAAAAATACGTCTGAAAAGTAAAATTATTATTTTTTATATTCGATATAATTTTAGCTTATGCCTTTGACAAAAGCCATAAGTAAATCATATATGTCATTGAAAAAATCATACCTTCCAAGATATATATGAGTATTTTTATCGAATTATTCAAATGCAAGAAAGGCGCTATTATGTTCATATCCCATAATAACGCCCTTGTTATTTATATTTAACTTCTTACAATATTAAATTTCTTATATACCGGATTTACCATAAGTATAGATTATAATCCATTTACAGCATCCTCGGCAGCCTGCTGCCTCCGGACAGCCTGCCGGCTATTTCCTTTGCCGCCATATCTATAAAGGCTGTAGTACGTTCATGGCTGATATATTCAGGCATAATCAATTCATGCCTGTCAATAAAATGATGCCTTATCAGCCACTGTCTGCTGTCTTGCAGCTCCTGTCTGCTGATATAATCCTCAATTGCGTAAGCATCTGCTTTTTCTATTGCTGCCCTAATCTCTGTCATCTCCTTGTATCCTTCCAAAAGCAGCATATCGTTTCTTCTCATGTCGTTTACTATATATTCAAAAAACAGCCTGTTATCCTGCTCAATACCAAGCTTTTTCATCGTTTCGCAGAATTCCTTGCGAACAGACAAAACAAAGAGCTCGTCAGTTATGATATGCACCACGTAGCCTCTGTACAAATCCATCAGTCCGTCCGCCCTGCTGATGCATCTATTAATGAAATCGGCTAGACGGCTGCAATATAGCATATAATTATCAGGCTCTTCAAAAGCCTTATCCGGTATATCATCGCGAAAATGTGAATGCTTTTTATAAACTCGTATGTAGTTTTCTCTGGCATGTACTGCATCCGGAGCAATATTGCCCATAAAGAACAAGCCGGTATCCTTTATTAGCCCTTCCGGGATAATCTTGAGAATCTCGTTGGCTATGACCAAATGCGTTATAAGACCTGCCATATATTCCCCCAATCTATTGCTTTCCGGTGCTTCCGTGACCACCACGGTTGTCATTGCCCAGCTCCTCCACCTCTACAAATGTGATTTTCGGCTGGTGCTCGACGATACGGAACTGGCAAATTCGGTCATTGATATTAATCTCTGTATCCCTTAAAGCATATGCGGGAAAAAACCACTCGTCATCATCGCCGCAATAGCTTTCATCAACAATACCCATCGAATTAGTCTGAATTATGCCGAAGTTTTTAAAGGTACTGCTTCTAGGAACAATATGGGCTTCATAGCCTTTGGGCAGCTCGATGGCCACACCAAGCGGTATCAGTCTGAATTCTCCGGCCTTCATCTTCATGTGCTGTGCAGCCCTCAGATCAATCCAATCCGATTTATTATCTATATATGTCAGCTTCTCTATTTTGTCACTTAAGTACTTAATTTTTATTGTCGGCATATAGCTTCTCCCTGTCTATCAATTTAGTATGTATATCGGACAGATCAAGCATATTCATTAGTTCCTTTGCCGCTTTCGAGATAGGATTGTTTATACCTGAGATAATATTAAAATGTCTCTGCGGAATAGACTTTTTAAACTTCAATTCAAATAATTTGCCTTCGGCTATGGCCTCCTGGGCAAACTCGCTGACAACACATCCAATACCCAGATTTCTTATGGCAAACTTGACTATAATATCACTTGTTGCCAGCTCAAATTCGGGCTTAAGAACAACATTATTACTGGAAAGGTAGCTGTCTATGAACTTGCGGCTGCTGGTATTTTTCTCAAGACATATAATAGGCAGCTTTTCCAGCTCCTTAAAATCCAGAACCTTTCCTTTCAGATCATTGAATTTGCTCCCGGCTACAAAGATATCCTGAATCTTTTTTACCCTTACCGCTCTGATATCCTGCTTAATATCAAAGGGCTCGCTGACTATACCGAAATCAATCTTGCCTTCATACAGATACTTCAGGGTTTCAGGAGTCGGAGCATTGGTAACCTTAACTTTGATTTTAGGAAATTTCTCATGAAATTTCTCAAGATAAGGAAGAAGGTAATATTGAAGCGTCATATCACTCGCTCCAATCCTTATCTCACCGTTTTCCAGATCCAGCATTTTCTTGAATTTATTCTCACCCAGCAGAATGTATTCGTAGCCACGTTGTACATAATTATACAAAACCTCACCTTCCGGTGTAAGCTTTACTCCCTTGGGAACACGTATGAACAATCTGCTACCGAGATTAGTTTCAAGGAGCTTAATAGCCTGGCTGACTGCAGGCTGTGATATACATAATTCTTCGCCTGCCTGCGTAAAGCTCCCCGCCTTTGCTACATGATAAAAGATGCGGTAATATTCCAGATCTATATTCATATAACTTCTCCTTATGGAGTATTATCAATGGTTACACTATAATTATATTTTGTATTTATGCATAAATCAAGTAAAACTATGCGTATATATTAAGTATTTTTAAGTTTTTATTTGGTTTTTTTACAATATTCGATTTTACTCTAGCATTAATTTTATTTATATTTATTTTCAGAAAAGCAATTGACTAATTCAGTCAATTATGTTATAACAAAATTAGGAATTGACCAAAACGGTCAAACAACTCATACGCGCTTTTTAATAAAAAAAGAAAGGATGATTTCCATCAGTTACGAAAGCTTTGAAAATTTAGATGAGAAAAAGAAGCAAAAGATAATTAATGCTGGATTTAGTGTATTTGCAAAATACGGCTATGCCAAGGCAAGTGTAGATGAGATTGTTAAACTGGCAGGCATATCCAAGGGAAGCTTGTTTTATTATTTTCAAAACAAGCAAAACTTTTTCAATTACCTTTATGACTACTCGATGAATATTATGCATAATGCAATAAACAGCCCTGACCTGAATGGAAAACCATCTTATCTGAAATATACCGACTTTTTTGAGCGCCTTAATGCAATTCAGCTTATGAAAATGAAAGCTAACCTGGCTCATCCCCAAATGGGTGCTTTTATTAAAAAGATTATCTTTGATAGCTCGTCTGTTGCGCAGGACGCCATGAAAAATATGATTACAAAATATCAGGATAGCAGTATCAAGGAATTCTTAACAGGACTTGATCTTTCAAAATTCAAGAATGGAATTGATCCGCTCATGGTCATTCAGCTTATTATATGGTGCTCTGAGGGTTGTGTAAATCAGGTTCAAACACAGCATCAGGCCTCCATGGATCTGGATCAAGCCGAAGCTGACTTTGAACAGGTGGTAAGGCTTTATTATCGATATGTAGAGCTCTTCAGGAAGAATTTCTATAAGGATGAATATGTCTGATTACTCATGATGGTAATCAAAATAAGATTACTATTTTTTCCTCGGAAATAATCAGAAGCGAAACTGGGACATAAGTAAGCATAAATAGCAGAATTAAGGAGGATTATCTTATGTCGGTAATTGAAATCAGGGAGTTGACAAAGGATTACGGAAACCATAAGGGGATTTTCAACCTGACCTTCCAGGTTGAGGAGGGTGAGGTTTTTGGCTATCTTGGTCCCAACGGGGCAGGCAAAACCACAACCATCCGCCATTTGATGGGTTTTATTTCACCAGACAAAGGAAGCGCTTCAATACTGGGAATGGATTGCCGCAGGCAGTCTGCAGCCATAATGGCTCATCTTGGTTATCTTCCGGCAGAAATAGCATTTTTTGATGGCATGAGCGGAATAGATTTTCTTAGGTTTATGGCTGAAATGAGGGGAGATAGCCGTACAGATCTGCGGGATAAGCTTATTGATATGTTTGCTCTGGATGTAAGACAAAGGATTCGAAAAATGTCCAAGGGCATGAAGCAAAAGCTGGCTATTGTATCAGCCTTTATGCATGATCCAAAGGTATTACTGCTTGATGAGCCCACCAGCGGTCTGGATCCTTTAATGCAAAAAACCTTTGCAGAGCTTATATTGGAAGAAAAGAAAAAGGGCAAAACCATTCTTATGTCATCCCATAGCTTCGAAGAAATTGAGCGCACCTGTGATCGGGCAGGTATTATAAGACAGGGAAATTTGGTGGCAATAGAAAATATAAAGGATCTGAAGGAAAAACGCAGAAAAACCTATCTGATAACCTTTGACTCAGCTGAAGCTGCCGAGGAATTTAAAAGGAACAATAGCTTTGACGGAATAGAAATAAGCGGTGCCACTGCAAAGGTCAGCGTAACAGGCAATGTAGCCGCTCTGGTTCGCATACTTGGGCGTTATAATGTGCTGGAGCTTGATACGGAAAGCAGCAGTCTTGAGGATGTTTTTATGCAATATTACGGAACAGCTGCTGCCGGTGATACAGATAGTGGGATATGAAGAATTTTTTATAAACGGCCAAACAAGAAATTATACAGGAGGAAGATGTTATGATAAGCAAATCCTTGATTAAAGCTACCTTTAAACAGAATCTAATCGTCATGCTAATCATAATTGCCGCATTGATGCTATATCTGCCGATAATTGTCAGCATGTATAATCCAGATATGCAGGACAGCTTAAATGAGGTTCTTGAGCTATTTCCACAGCAGTTTTTGGCGGCATTGGGTTTTACTGCTGCCAGACATGACCTGCTAGGCTTTGTTGCAACTTATTTTTATGGCTTTCTGATTCTTCTGCTGCCAATGATTTTCACCATCACAGCAGCCAACAGGACGATTGCATCACATGTAGACAAAGGTTCCATGGCCTATCTGCTGTCAACTCCCACTAAAAGAAGTAAAATAGCAATAACACAGGCTTTATATCTGCTTGTTAGCATAAGCCTGATAATAGGCTTGGTTACAGTAGTGGGAATATGCGTCAGCCAAATGCTCTATCCGGGTGAGCTTGATATTATGGGCTTTATTATGCTGAACCTTGGAGCCCTGCTGCTCCATTATGCATTAACCGGTCTGAGCTTTTTTGCCTCATGTACATTTAATGACAGCAAAAATTCCTTAATGCTGGGTGCAGGACTACCGGTAGCTTTTCTGCTTCTGCAGATGCTTTCCGACGTCGGTGAGTCCACTGAATTTTTGAAATATTTTACCATATACACATTATTTGACCCTGAAAAAATTACATCAGGTGAAGGATATATCATCTCCTTCCTGATAATGGGTATAATTGCAATATGTCTTTATTTTGCAGGGATTATGGCCTTTAAAAAGAGGGATCTTCCTTTATAAAAATGATAGGTCGGATAAAATAAGCACATAATAAATACAATGCTAAGCGATAAACTAAAAGGTAAAATTCATATCAATTTGCACCTTTATCTTCACTTTCCAAAAGCTTTTTTAGGTCCTTAATAATATCCTTACGGAAATCATTAAGCGCTTCTTTTATTGCATGTTTCACTGCATATGCTATAACGAGATATAGAATTATAACACCAACAAGTATATATGCTGCAAGCTCCATATTTCACTCCATAATAAAGAAAAATTTATTCCATATAATCCAACAGTCTCATCCGGTTTAAATAAATAAAAAGCAGCCGGAAATCAAAAAATATTTATAGGACATATGACCAGCATTAAAAAAACGGCTCAGAGAAGAATATACTATGCTCAGTTTAATCTGCAAAAAATGCTGTCATTAGCTTAGTGGAATATGAATTTATCTTTCCGGTATTTTATTATCTGTTCTTAAGCATTATCATACCCTATATAATCAGATCCTGCAAACGGAAAGGAGAAACAGCTATGGACAAGGTTTCATTCAATGTTAACGGCTTAGTAAACAGCTCTGTTAAAACCCAATTAAAAAACGAACTTAAGGTTCTTGACGGAATTCATCAGGTGGAGGTAGATTTTGGCAGGAGCCAGGTTACTGTAGAATACAATCCCCCCGCTACAGAGGATGCAATACGAAACAGTATAGAGCATGTGGGCTGCAGGGTCACAAGCGAATAAGCATAAGTAGCTTTTCTTCTATTTATCCGGTGAAAGCTATCCGGGAAAGCTGTTGCTCTCCCGGATAAATTTTATGCTTATTCAAATTTTGAAAACATTCGCTTATTGCAAATTGGAAGTTATTAAACCTTTATATCTGCCTTCAATCCCAGCATCTCTTGATTTTCATCCAGTATAGGTTTAATTACCTCGGCGATAAACTCCTCCGTCTGCTCCTTGGCCCGGCCTACGAATTTAGCAGGCTCCATACTGCTCTTTAGCTCATCCAGGCTCATATTAAAGGCCGGCTCAGCGGCTATCAGCTCCAGCAGATTGTTATCAAGCCCCTTTTCCTTAACATTTCTGCCGGCCTCCATTGACAGGGTCCTTATCCTTTCATGAAGCTCCTGCCTGTCCCCTCCTGCCTTTACGGCATCCATCATAATGTTTTCCGTTGCCATAAATGGCAGCTCCTGTAACAGGTGCTTTTCTATTACCTTGGGATAAACCACAAGCCCGTCCACCACATTCAGGTATAAATCCAGAATACCGTCTACTGCAAGAAAGGCCTCCGGTATGCTGATACGCTTGTTAGCCGAATCATCCAGGGTTCTTTCAAACCATTGGGTCGCTGTTGTAATGGCTGGATTAAGGGAATTTACAATCACATAATTGGCAAGAGAAGCAATTCTTTCGCTTCTCATCGGATTTCTCTTATAGGCCATAGCCGATGAGCCTATCTGATTCTTCTCAAAGGGCTCCTCTATCTCCTTAAGATGCTGTAAAAGTCTTATATCATTGGAAAACTTATGGGCGCTGGCGGCTATGCCTGCAAGGACATTTGCCACCCTCATATCAACCTTTCTGGAATAGGTCTGGCCTGATACCGGATAGCAGCCGGCAAATCCCATCTTCTCTGCAATTTTTTGATCCAGCATTTTGACCTTTTTGTGGTCCCCATCAAAGAGCTCCAGAAAGCTTGCCTGGGTTCCTGTAGTTCCCTTTGAGCCCAGCAAAAGCATGCTGTCAATAATATAGCACAAATCATCATAATCCAGCTTCAGCTCCATCAGCCACAATGTTGCCCTCTTGCCAACAGTAGTAGGCTGTGCAGGCTGGAAATGGGTAAAAGCCAGGGTCGGAAGGGCCTTGTACTCCATTGCAAAGTCAGCAAGCTTTGACATAACATTTACCAGCTTCTTTTTTACCAGCTTCAGGGCTTCGGTCATAATTATAATATCCGTATTATCGCCTACATAGCATGAGGTAGCCCCCAGATGAATTATGCCCTTCGCCTTGGGGCATTGCTCTCCATATGCATAAACATGCGACATTACATCATGGCGCACCAGGGCTTCCCTTTCCTTGGCCACTTCGTAATTGATATCCTCTGCATGAGTCTTCAATTCCTCGATCTGCTCATCTGTAATATTCAGTCCCAGCTCCTTTTCGCTTTCAGCCAGAGCAATCCATAATTTCCGCCAGGTCTTAAACTTCATTTCAGGTGAAAAAATATACTGCATTTCCTTGCTGGCATAACGCTCAGAAAACGGACTCAAATATTTATCATAGCTCATCTGTACGGCTCCTCTCATAATTTCAGTATAGCATTATTTATATATTTCGCTTACAAAAAACTGTTTAAGAACAGCTTACAAAAAGCCTGATTACGAACTCAGTTTACTTGTCAAAACCTTGCCGGTTATGCCGGCATATACGCTCCATATTACCAATTCATTATCTCCCGGATCTTTTCCTCAAGCCTGGCTGCCATTTTGCTGTAGGTGACAAGGGAAGGGTGCCAGTGTGTACCTATGCCATCCTTCTCATCCTGCAGATCAAATTGCATATAATATATATCCTTAAGGCCGTCCTCATTCAGCAGCTCTACCTGCCGCTTAATCTCAGGACACAGATCCTGCCCCATCACACCAAGTGTGCAAAGAATTTTGGCGGAAGGATTGGCCTGGTACACCTGTCTGACAAAGGCATTATAGCTTTTGCCAAATACTTCAGCCCGTTCAGGAATATTCTTTACATAGCTGTGATCATTGGTTCCCAAATTTATTACAATCAAATCCGGCACAAAGTGCCTGCTGTCCCAGAGCTCGGGCTTTTTATTGCCAAGAGTCAGATCCATAGCCTTGTCGGTATATTTATATAATGAAGGCATCAGCCATCCGTCATTGGGCCGGTCCTCCTCGGTATAGGATGAAATTATGCCAATTCCGCTCCAGGATACCAGGTTAAAATCTGCTCCCAAGGCTCTGGCTGTTTTGGCGGCATAAGCCTCCCAGGGATTTTCCTCCGCTGTGGTAAAATCCCCCTCCAAAAGCTTGCCCTCCGCACCGTAGCCACAGGTTATTGAATCACCGATGAATTCAATCTTCCTTTCCCTTGCCAATACGGGCTCAGGCATATGTTCGCTGTCTGTAATTATTGCCCTTATGCCAAGCTTGGCCGCAGAGGCTTCAGAATATTTCACCAGACTGATTTTAGTTCTCCTTGCCGTACTGCCCTCATACAGCAGATAGCATCCCTCTCTTTTATCCACTTTTATCCGCTTTGACGGCACCGTTTCATCATCAACAAAAACAGCAAGCCAGGCCTTATTGCTTTCATCCATATCGGGACTGTTGCTCCAAATCTCAGCCTCTATTCTGCTTCCTTCAAAATAAAACTCTATCCCTGAGCAGGAATAGCCAAGATATCTTATCCCATCCCTGACCCGGCTTCTGCCGTTGACCTTCACAAAAGCTTCTTCTGCAGAAAATCTCATATTCACTCTCCCATCTTCCTATTTTCCGTTCCGGCAGCCTGCCAATAGATCCAAGGAAAAATGTACAAGGGCTGCCATACCACCTAAATTATACTATATAGCAGCCTTGTATGGGATAAAAATTTTCTCTATCTTTCATACTCTCCTCGAATATCCTCATCAGGAGGCTCGATGGGATATATACCGGTAAAGCAGGCATCACAGTAGCCCGTATCTCCGCCTATCATTTCGCTTAATCTCCGGGCATCAAGATAGCCCAGAGAATCGGCTCCAATCATATCCCTTATCTGCTCTATGGAATTGTTATGAG
>JAAZDK010000212.1 GCA_012512855.1 Clostridiales bacterium | reverse complement strand
GGTCAGATTACTGGTTCAGATTTCTTAGTCAATTTATTGATTTTTGCTATCCTCTTCGATATTATCCTCTTCAGTATATTCACCGGTATCCTCCAGATTATCAGGGTCAATCTCCGGCTTATTGTCCATCCTCTTACCCTTGTTGCCGTTCTTTTTCCTTGGCTCCCCATATGGATTTAAACCTCTTATGAGTCTGCGTAGCAGCAGAATTGCAATTGCTATAATTATTGCCCATATCAGTATATAGGGAAGATTGACCACAAACCATACAATGAAATTCTTGAAGCCTTCCGTTATATTATAGAAGGTATCGCTGAGACCATTTTTTATTCTAGTACCTATAGACTGCTTAATCTCCACCTTGGGAGACAGCTTCTCAACCTCATATATATTCATGGTAACGGTGCTGTAGGTCACCTGATTGTCAAAATACCTGAGCTTACTTTCATAATTCTGGAGCTCATAGCGTATGTCACTCAGACGGCTTTCCAGAGTAATAATATTTTCCAGGTTAAGCTCCTTCTCCAATATGGCATAAAGTCTTTCCTGCTCTATTTTTAATGCTTTTATCCTGCTTTCGGTATCGATATATTCAAGTGAAACATTCGTGCTGGATTTCTGACTGTTTACAACATTGGCGTTATCTCCTACGATATTTACAAACTCATCCACCCTATCGCTTGGAACCCTGGCCACAATACTGCCATGTCTGGCGCCGCTGTCATAATAACGTTTGCCGCTGATATTGGAGCTTTCCACATAGCCACCCAGTCTGCTTATCTCTGATTCAATCCTGCTAATCAGACTGTCAAATTCCATTGTCTCAATAGTAAGATTAAAGGTGCGTATTATCTTATCCTGGCTTTGCACCGGCTCTGCTGCAGTGCTTTGAAACTTTTCACTGCCAAATCCGGCCGGCTTCTCCTCAGCCTTGTCGCTTGAGGTTGAGCCTGTATCGTTTTCATCATAGGCATAATTATAATAATTTTGTCCGGAGCTACCGCTGCGGCCTTCATAATCAGCCTTTTTGCTGGCGCAGGCTGTTGTGGTAATTGCCAAAATAATTAGCAGAGATGTAAGCGCTAACAGGAGCCTGTTTCTTTTCATAACTCACCATTCCTTTCATAATGGACTTGCATTCTCACTTAGCAGGCATCAAATAAAAGCATTATTTAGGGATTATATAAATTATGTAAATGATGCATCTTTATCTGCTGCCATGGTTGCTGTTAATTAACCAGTAATATTTTACCATATTTATGGCTATTTTAATATGATTATTTTTCCTCTTTATAATTAGACGAAAAATAATACTTATCGGTTCTATCATTAGACTTTATCTGCACAGCTTTTTACAACAGTTTTCCGAATAACTTTCAAACCAGCTTTCTGCAGCAGTTTATAGGGCTGTTTTTCCACAACTGTTTTTCCACAACTGTTTTTCTAGAACTGCTTTTTGTAGCTGTTTTCTATAACCGTTTTCATCAACTGCTTTCTATAACTGTTTTCTGCAACTGTTTTCTGTAACAGAAAACTCTTTATACCTTCATGCTGTATAAAAGGCATCCTCTTATGCTTTAGTCTGTCATAAGAAGATGCCTTTGTCTCAGCCTTCATTGTCTGTACTTGATATATGATGCTGCATCAGCTCCATAATCCGGTCAATGCGGTTGGTAAGATAGAGATAGCCTATCAGCGCTTCCATTCCGGTAGCTGTTTTGTATTCAAGAAGGCCTGCATTTTTGGCCGTTGTGAAGGATTTTGCATTGCGTCCCCTTTTAAACACAGCCATTTCCTCCTCGGTAAGTAAATCCTTGACGGTATGGAAAAGCTGAGCCTGGGCTCCGGCTTGAACAAGCTTTGAGCAACGGTGATGCAGCTTGTTTACAGGGGCATTTCCGCTCTCTACAACATAGGTTCTGATTATCAAATCAAAAACCGAATCGCCAATAAAGGCAAGTGTCAGGGGTGAATAGGTCCTGATGTCGTTATCCGGCAGCTTAAAGGCCCTTTTGATATATCCGCTAAAGCTAAGATAACTTGGATTTTGCTGACTGTTTTGAACAGCCGGATACTTTTCATCTGTCTGACACTTTTCTTCTGTCTGGCTCATATCATTTGACTGGCTCTTTTCATCTGCCTGATTTTTTTCATCCGCCAAATTGTACATATTGCCTGTTAAACTCTCTTCCATCTTACACCCTCTCTGGTATCCTCAAGCACAATACCCTTCTGGCGCAACAGCTCTCTGATTTCGTCGGCACGGGCAAAGTTTTTGCTTTTCCTGGCCTCCTGCCGCTCCTGAATAAGGCTTTCTATTTCCTCATCCAGCAGCTCCTTTTCCTTTTTGACTATAATTCCAAGGATGTCGCAGAGGCTGCAGATCTTATCACTGATGGTGTCCACAAGCTCAAGGCTGCTGTCAGCGCTGCAGCTGATATTTGCCAGCTTAACCAGCTCAAATATAGCAGCTATTGCATCCGCAGTATTAAAGTCATCGTCCATTGCATCCATGAACTTCTCTACCAGCTGCTCCGCTTCCTTTATTACCTTGCCCTCTTCCTCGCTTAAGACCTTGTCTTTATTAATGATTTCCTTATAATACTCCAGCTGGTCAACCGCCGTCACAATTCTCTCCAGTGAGTTCTTTGCAGCCTCCATTAAATCCCTGCTGAAATTCAATGGGCTGCGGTAATGTGAATTCAGCATGAAGAAACGCAGCACCTGGGGATCATACTGCTGGCAGATTTCACGCACGGTAAAGAAATTACCCTCCGATTTTGACATTTTCTTATTGTCAATATTTAAAAATGCATTGTGCATCCAGTACCTGGTAAATTCTTTGCCGTTGGCGGCTTCGCTCTGTGCTATTTCGTTCTCATGATGAGGGAAGATTAGATCCTCTCCGCCTGCATGAATATCAATCTGCTCGCCCAGATATTTGCGGCTCATTACCGAGCACTCAATATGCCAGCCGGGACGGCCCTCGCCCCAGGGTGAAGGCCATGCAGGCTCCCCTTCCTTCTTTGGCTTCCAAAGTACAAAATCCATGGGATCTTCCTTTTCCTCATCCACAGCAATACGGGCTCCCGCCTCCAGATCATCTATATTTTTCTTGGAAAGCTTACCATAATCACTAAAGCTTCTGGTTCTGAAAAACACGGTTCCGTTCTTCTCATAAGCGTGGCCCTTTTTTATCAGGGTTTCTATCATCTCAATCATTCCGTCAATTTCTTCAGTTGCCTTGGGATGATAGGTGGCCTCGCGGATATTAAGGGCATCCCTGTCCTTAATGAATTCCTTTATATAGCGCTCCGAAATCTCGGAAGCGCTGACTCCCTCTTGATTTGCTCTTTTAATTATTTTGTCATCCACATCGGTAAAATTGCTGACATAGTTAACCTCATAGCCCTTGTATTCAAAATATCTTCTTACAGCGTCAAATATAATGGCCGGCCTTGCATTGCCTATATGGATATAATCATAGACTGTTGGTCCGCACACATACATTCGGACCTTTCCTTCCTCAATGGGTATAAAATCTTCCTTTTTCTTAGTAAGGGTATTGTAAATTTTCATTGCTCTTCCTCCGCTATCTTTTCTTTTTCGTTCAATTTCCTTTCTATCTGCTCCAGTCTGCTATACAGCTCCTTCAGCTCGTTTTTTATACAGCTGTTCTCTTCTCTGAGGCTGTTTATCTCTTTTTGCACCGGGTCCGGCAAATGTACCTGATCCAGGTCTTCCCTGGGTATTCTCACATTGTTTTGCTTAACGACTTTTCCCGGAACACCCACCACAGTCGAATTGGGCGGCACCTCCTGCAGCACCACAGAGCCGGCTCCTATTTTGGAATTTTCTCCGATTGTAAATGAACCCAGCACCTTTGCTCCGGCGCTTATCATAACATTATTTCCTATGGTCGGATGCCTTTTTCCCTTCTCCTTGCCTGTTCCTCCCAGGGTAACTCCCTGATAGAGGGTTACATTGTCACCGATTATGGCTGTTTCACCAATAACGACTCCATGACCATGATCTATGAACAGGCCCTTCCCTATTGTAGCCCCCGGATGTATCTCAATTCCGGTTTTTCTGACTGCTCTTTGGGAAATCCATCTGGCCAGGAAATAGCGCTTCCTTTTATAAAGCCAGTGGGCAATCCTGTAACGGATTATTGCCTTAAAGCTTGGGTAGAGAAAGACCTCAAGAGGGGTCTTTATCGCAGGGTCCCGTTCCTTTATTATCTGCATCTCTTCCTTAATATATTTAATTAAACCCATACAATCACCTAACCTTTCTTATAAGCCGAACGATTTGCATCAGGTCAGCAATATTAAAAACATCTGTGCCTGGGTATACTTAAGCCTTATGTTTGTGACTATACTTAGCTTTATGTATGTTGAATGCATTAGGCCTGTCTGGCCGGCTATGGCTTAAAGGCAAACTATAAACCCGGACGCTTGCCTGTTATGCCCTGTTTGGCAAATCCGGCCTTTGCCGCCTTGCATAAGCCAAAAAGGCTTATGTATATAAATATGTACATTAAAAAACCGCCTCTAGCATTTAGAGGCGGTTAATACGCGGTTCCACTCTAATTATATGCCCGATTATGTTCTTCAGATATATAATACAGGCATATATCTCAAACAGGTAACGGCTGTGACCGTGCCCGGCTAAACTAGGCGTCTCACCGGACCAGCTCCCGGATGCACTTCACCCATATCGTCGTAAAGAATGCTTTCAGCCGGTGACATTCTCTCTCTGTTACTATGCTATGGGCTACTCTTCCGTTCATAGCTTTATTCCATAATTTATATTTCATTATATATGCTTATTCTATGCATCATTGACAATTTTGTCAATAGCGGATTGCCTAAATAAACAGGATTGCCTAAATAAACAGCCAATAGCATATTGCCTAAATAAACACTGCCACAGGTATGCTTTACCTTTTTTTTAAGCAGCCATTGCAGCCGTAGCAGGCAGCATCCGCCGCCGTCCTTGGCGTAACATCAAACTGATGATTCATCATCTCATCCAGCAGGCAAACTGCATTTGCTGCTATACCCAGCCCTTCTCCGGTAAAGCCCAGGCCTTCCTCCGTGGTGGCCTTGACATTCACCCTGTCCTCCTCTATTTCAAGAGCCTGTGCTATATTCTTTACCATTTCCGGTATATAGGGGGCAAGCTTGGGCTTTTGTGCTATTATTGTTGCATCGATATTTTCTATAAGGTATAGCTTATCCTCTATCAGCCCTTTTACCCTTTTTAATAATTCTATGCTTGACGCACCCTTGTACGCAGGATCGGTATCCGGAAAATGCCTTCCAATATCCCCAAGGGCAGCAGCTCCCAGCAAAGCATCCATTATGGCATGTACCAGCACGTCAGCATCCGAGTGTCCCAGCAGCCCCTTTTCATAAGGAATTTTAACTCCGCCAAGGATCAGCTCCCTGTCTTCTGCCAATCTATGAACATCATAGCCTGAACCAATTCTCATATATTAACCCGTACCTTTCATTTTTGTATTAACCAGTACCTTTTGTTTTGCAAATATCAAATTAAAATATACCAAAGCATGAGGCACTTGCTTATTCGTTAATCATAATCACTACTGTCCTATAATCGCTGCCTCATCCTGTATACACAGATATTCGGTCAGGATTAGTATACCAGCTTATTATGACCTCTTACATTATACAATATGGCTTACAAATAAGAAAGCCATTCTAGCATTTTATCCTGTATAAAACAGCAAACCCGCATAAACACCTGGTTTATGCGGGTTTGTTCAGATTATTAATAGCGAAGGACGGATTTGAACCGCCGACACTGCGGGTATGAACCGCATGCTCTCGCCAACTGAGCTACTTCGCCACAGAAAAATACTTTAGTATAAATGGGACCTATAGGGCTCGAACCTATGACCCCCTGCTTGTAAGGCAGATGCTCTCCCAGCTGAGCTAAGATCCCATTTGCAAAGTACTTTTCTATTATATTAATAACTGCACATCTTGTCAATAGCAATAATAATTAAATTTTATGAATTATATATAATATTGATACAATATATTATTTCAGCGGGTTGGTTTTATTCCAGCAGACCGGAGAGCTTTCCTTTGTATAGAATATACAGCTCATGGAGGGCTCGCGTAACCGCTACATATAAAAGCTTTGCATCCGCATCATTTACCGGGTAGCTTTCATCATCCGGATTCCAGAGTATTACCGCATCAAACTCCAGGCCCTTTGTCATATATATCGGAAGCACCATAACCCCCTTTGTAAATAAAATGCTTTCAAATTCCTCCTCAATCTGTTCAATATCATCAGGCTTGCTGTTTTTATTTTTTCCGGAAGCGGCCTTTGCCTTTCCATCCACCCTGCTTGCCGATATACAGGCAAAAGCTGTCGCCGCTGTCTGTTTCCTGATAATCAATGCGGCCAAAATAGGGCTTTTTTACAGCCATCATGTTTCTGCTTAGAATCCGTTCCAGCATGCTTTTCATATCAAGCCCTACCGACAGTTCATTATGCAGCTCAGGATTGTCCGACCTGTAATTGTCATACATCTCCTTAGTTTCTGCGCTGATTATTCTGTACTTTTGCTCATAGCTGTCAATATTGCTTTGGATTACCTTTATACATTCCTCAAGATGCTTTTCCTCTATCAATCTGTCAGCGGCCAAATCCTTCTGCTGCCGGCCTTGCTGCTCCATTGGCTGCATTATTGCCTCTTGCTCTGGCCAAAAATCAGGCTTGCTCATGTTAATTCTCCTTTCAGGCTATTAAGTGTAACTGACAGCCGCGGCTTCTGTCTGATATTGATCTTACATAACAAAAAAATTTTTACTAGACTTTTTATTTGAAATGTGTTAAGCTATATACTGTAGTTGTGCCAAGAAACAGCAATAAGTTGTCAGATTCTTCTGACAACTTATTTTTTTATCTTCCCCGCATTAAATCCTCTTTTCTGCTTTTTTCTTTACCATCACGAACCTGTTGATTTATAATGCCTTAATCCATATCTCCATAAAAGGAGGCAGGGTACAATAAAGCCTGATGTAAGCAAGGGAAGGAATACATACCATGCCGTATCGGTCCTTCCGGTCAGATAAAGGAAGGGATAATACTGGAAGAGGCTGTAGGGCACTATATAGGTGCAGAACTTAACCACCCTCCTGCCATATACATCCAGAGGATATTTTCCATGCTCCTTGGCACCGTCCGTCAGTACATTTACAAATTCAAGCCCCTCAAGAGTAAAAAAGCAGAGGCTTGCATATATGACAAAGATACAGCAAAATACTATAAAGCCTCCAAATATCATTAATATCAGGGCAATTATCTTTAGTCTGTCCCAGACAATTCCCGATTTGGCGATCCCATATGCCAGCATTAGAACAGCCTGCGGCAATCTGCCAAATCTATTTAAGCCCACCTTATTGCATACTACCTGCAGCAGAACGCCTCTCGGACGAAGCAATATCCTGTCAAACTCACCATTTCCTATTGTGCTTGCAAAGGTATCAAAGCCTCGCATAATAACCTCGGCAAGCGCATATGGCATTAATATAATTGAAAAGCAGAGCAACACCTCGCTTAAGCTATATGTCTTAATCCTGTGAAATCTGTTGAAGATAAAGAGAATACCCAGCAGGGTGTTAAATGACACAAGAATCTGGGATAGGACCGATAAGGCAAATGACAGCTTATATTGGAGAGCCGCCTTAAGATGCAATCCTAAAAATTTTACGTACAGTCTCATAGAAGCACCTCCTCAGCCACCCTGCACTACTACTCTTTTAATAGCAAAATGCACCCAGAGCCTGCCAATTATTATAAGGGCCACAGCCCAAAACAGCTGAAGACCTGCTTTGATTAGCAGCTCTCTTCCTGCCATATTACCCGAATAAACCCGCAAGGGAATATCCTGCATTGAAGCAAAGGGAAGAATTTCAACTATCCGCTTTACCCCCTCCGGCATAAAGGGGATGGGGATTAAACTTCCTGCCATAAACTCTATCACAGGTGAAAACAAATATCTTAATCCGTCAGTTGAAACCGTATAAAATGCCGATATATATATCAGCATACTAAAGGCCACTACAACAACTAACCCCACAAAAGCTGTCACAAGAAAGCAGAGGGCGCAGAATACGTCTTTTGGCAGGCGCAAGCCGTATGGCTCAGGAACGAATACAGCCACAACTACAATCGGCAAACAGCGCAAAATCATTCTGGACAGCCTTCCGGCCATAGCTCTGGTAAACCACATATAATAAATATTGACGGGTCTGCTTAATTCATAGGCTATACTGCCATCCCTAATGGAGGCAAATATATCATTATCATAGTACCAGGGCATAAAGAGGGTTAACAGAGCCTGTCGGAGCCAGATATACGCCGACAGCTCCTTAATAGACATTGGAAAAGCTTCCGGACTCATCTCATACAGGGCCCGATATACCAGCAGCTCCAAGCTCCCCCAGGCAAACTGGGTCACCACTCCTGCAAGTGCAGCCGCCCGATACTGCAGGCCGCCTATAAATCTCATTCTGAAAAAAGTTATGTATTTCTGAAAGCGGCCAGCCTTAACACTGATTAGCACAGCTTAAACACCTCCTCATATTCAAGTTCAAAGAAATGCACTAAAGGAAGCTTTAGACAAGTCATATCCTGTATTTTTTGTACAGCTGGGCCACCAGTTCATCTATGGAAACCCCTTCAACAGAAATGTCCTTAATCTCCACCTGATTTGATATGAAGCTGACGGCATCCGATACCGGCAGCCTGTTAACATCAATATCAAATGTAATAATGTTTTTGCTGCTGGAGTGAACTGTCATACCGTCACACAAGGCAATATCTTCACCCCTGTATTCCACCGTCAGCCTTTTATTGCCAGAGGCCTGCTTTTTTATGTCCTCCAAGCTTCCGTCCAGCAAAATCCTTCCCCTTCCGATAAGTATAATTCGCCTGGTCAGGGTCTCAATATCCTGCATATCATGGGTAGTAAGAATAACGGTTGTCCCATGCTTTTTATTCAGCTCAAGTATAAAATCCCTCACAGCTATCTTGGAAACCGCATCCAGGCCTATTGTAGGCTCATCAAGAAAAAGAATTCTCGGACTGTGCAGCAAGGACGCGGCTATCTCACAGCGCATCCTTTGTCCGAGAGACAATTGCCTTGCAGGTGTACGCATAATCTGTCCCAGATCCAGCAAAGAAGCAAGCTCGTCAAGATTTTTTTTATACTGCTGATCCGGAATTCTGTATATATCCTTTAGCAGCTCAAATGAATCAATTACGGGAACATCCCACCATAGTTGGGAACGCTGACCGAATACAACGCCTATTTGGCTGACATGAGCCTTCCGATCCTTCCAGGGAATTCTTCCGTCAATAATACAGCTGCCCTTATCAGGGGTAAGAATGCCGCTCATAATCTTTATGGTGCTGCTTTTACCCGCCCCATTGGGTCCGATATATCCAACCATCTCTCCATCATCAATCGTAAAGGAAATGTCATCAAGCGCATGGATATATTCGTACTGTCTGTGGAAAAATGCTTTGAAAGCTTCAGAAAAGCCCGCGTTACGACGACTGACCTTGTAGGTCTTGCAGATGTGTTCTACTTTAATCATGATATCCTCCTGGTAGTAATATTTGAAGCAAATATCTTGCCAAGCGGTACTAAATAATTATCAGTGATTTATTACGGGCCAAACCAACAAAAAATTATTATAGTATATTTTACCTTTTTTGTCAACAAGAAGAATTGGATTTCTGTTTCATTTGTGTTTCATTTCTTGCTTTCTGCTTCATTTCTGTGAATATCGTTTCACTTTCTGTTTCATATCTTTCGCATTTTTTAATTTACTTCGACCTCTGTTCCTTTCATGTAAATTAATTTCGCTTGCTGCGCAATTTCCATAACAAAACACCGGGCACTAGCTGCCCGGCGTTACTCTTTTCAAAGCCATATACTCCTTTGCACTCAGATTTACATGCTCCAGCTTAAGATTTCCCTCTCTGTCACAATCGATTATATTAATGCAGGTGTTTTTCAGCCAAAGCTTACCTGTACCTGTTTCGCCCCCGCTAAGTACCGAAAGGACACTGTTTATTGAAGCTCCGTGGGATACCATGATTATGTTATTGTTGTAATAGCTGAGTCTGTATTTTTTGATACCGTCAATCATACGATTGCATAAGTCCTCAAAGGGCTCCTTATCATCTATTCCACCGGAAGCATAATAGGCCTCCCTCTCCTCCCGGGTCATACCGGATACGGATTTAAAATCCCGTTCGGTAATGGCCTCATCCACAATAAAATCCTCAGCCTGAACAATTTCAGCAATAATCTCTGCCGTTTTTCTTGCTCTTATAAGCGGACTTGTTATAACCGCCTTAAATTTCTCTCCTGCCAGAGCCTGTCCGCATTCTCTTGCCTGAGCTAATCCTGTGGCATTAAGCATTATATCCTCCCTGCCCTGAAACCTTCCTTCCAGATTCCAGTCCGTCTGTCCATGCCTTATCAGATATATCTTCATATGTAGTATCCTCCTGTGCTAAGCTGCTGTCTCC
>JAAZDK010000211.1 GCA_012512855.1 Clostridiales bacterium | reverse complement strand
CTATTACGAGGATATGGGTCTTCTGACAAGCATACGCAGCAGCGATTACTCTTACAGGATGTATGACGAAAAGGCCGTAAGGCGGCTTGAACAAATTTTAATATTACGTAAGCTTAACATAAGCATAAAGGATATTCAGCGAATTTTAATACATCCGGCTCTGAAGTTGTGTTAGAGGTACTCGGAAAAAAGGTTACCTCTATTGACGAGGAAATATCATTACTGCACGAACTGAAAGAAATTGTATTAGACTTCATCAGAATCATTGAACAGGTTGATTTCAGTAAAGAAACCGACATAAAAATGCTATATGAAAAGGCTAAAGAGATAGAAACACAGATTGTTAATGTGGATTACAGAGGTAATCCTTCGACAGTAAATCGATTGCTGGAAGTTACAGAAAAGCTGGATAATAAGATTCCGGACATAATGATTGTTAAAATACCGAAATTCAGAGCCGTGACATCGGGGCTCGTAACATTCGAAGAGCTTTTTGGAGGCGATTTCGAGCCTTGGCAGGAAGACCACAACCATTTGTTCAAACCAGTGATTTTTGACTGTCCGGATTTTCTATGTGGGAAGGACGATAAAGTCGAATGGATTTGGGCAGTCAAGGATGAAGTAACAGAATCTGATACCTGTCCCTATAGGATTATCGAATTTCCGGGCGGTCTGTATGCTGTTGCAGTAACTGTTGACGGCGATGGCGAAAGTAACGCTAAGGTGATGAGAAAAATTGAGAAGTGGCTTGAAGGCACCAATTTTATTATTGACAAAGACAGGGCAAGCATGGGACACATGATTTATCCAATTGAAGAAATTAAACAAGGGCTAGGCTATAATCAAATGAATCTTTATGTGCCTATTAAATTCCGTGAATAATAAGCATTCGGTAAATAATAAGCTGACTCATACATTTGTTATGGTTTTGTGGCTTATGAGCGAGCTGGATCCCATATGCAAATGCCCTGATGCTTATTGTTACATTCATTGTGAGATCACGATAAAAGTTCTTATTGATGCGGATGATATATAATGATAAAATGGGTTGCTGCGTGAAATAATTTACATATGCAGCAGCCCTAATAATGCAGCATGATATAAGGAGAATGAGCAATATGGAGAAGCGGTTTGATGTAGTGGCAATGGGTGAGCTTTTAATTGATTTTACAGCAGATGGGCTGAGCCAACAGGGGAACAGACTCTTTGAGGCATGTCCTGGCGGCGCTCCCTGCAATGTGCTTGCTATGCTGAACAAGCTTGGAAAGAAGACAGCCTTTCTCGGAAAGGTCGGAAAGGATCAGTTCGGTATACAGCTGAAGAAGACATTGAAGGAGCTTGGGATTGATACCTCACATCTGTTGACCGATGAAACGGTGAATACGACACTGGCATTTGTCCATACCTTACCGGATGGTGATCGTGATTTTACCTTCTATAGAAATCCGGGAGCCGATATGATGCTGACGGAGGAGGAGATAGATCCTGAGCTTAACGCAAATGCCCGTATTTTCCACTTTGGTACCCTGTCCATGACGCATGAAGGAGTACGACAGGCTACAAAAAAGGCCATAGATATTGCCAGAGAGAATGGGCTTTTAATATCCTTTGATCCAAACCTGCGACCCCCTTTATGGAGCTTTCTTGAGCTTGCCAGGGAGCAGATGGAATATGGCTTTCAGTTCTGCGATATCCTCAAAATATCGGATAACGAAATTCAGTTTGTTACGGGTAAAGAGGATTATGATGAGGGTATTCGCTGCCTGCAGGAAAAATACCGAATTCCGCTGATTTTATTAACACTCGGAAAGGACGGAAGCCGGGCTTACTATAATGATATCTGCGTGGAGCATGGTGGCTACCGGGTTAAGGCAATTGAGACAACGGGAGCTGGTGATACATTCTGCGGAAGCGCCTTAAGCTACATCCTGGAGCATGATTTCTATAACATGACAAAGGAGCAGCTAAGGCAGATGCTGGCCTTCTCCAATGCGGCTGCTGCGCTCATCACCACGAGAAAAGGAGCTCTTTGTGCTATGCCGGAAAAGGAAGAGATAGATAGATTAATGATGGGTTGCTGAAAGAGATACGGATAGT
>JAAZDK010000210.1 GCA_012512855.1 Clostridiales bacterium | reverse complement strand
GAGCCTATAAAAAAGCCTGTAACCCCATTATTACGGAATTACAGGCTTATATCTGCACAGTATTTAATTGAAATGGATTCCTAGTCTTAAACTAATTTCCCATTTGCTTAGCTACTTCTTCAGCGAAGTTGTCCTGTCTCTTTTCAAGACCTTCACCAGTCTCATAGCGAACGATACGCTTGATTGTCAAAGGAGCACCAATCTGCTTTGATACGCTCTCCAGATACTTGCCAACTGTAAACTCGTTGTCCTTAACGTATTCCTGATCAAGAAGGCAGATCTCCTTAAGCTGCTTGTTGAGACGACCCTCAATCATCTTCTCAAGGATGTTCTCAGGCTTCTTGGCATTGGCAGGATCATTCTTAACCTGCTCGAGTATTATGCTCTTTTCATGCTCGATATAATCAGCAGGTACATCTGACAGGCTGATATACTTAGGGCTGAGAGCAGCTATCTGCAATGCCACATTCTTGGCAGCCTCCAGAGTCTCATCATTAACTACAGAGCATTCAACATCAACAAGAACACCGATCTTGCCGCCGCCATGTATATATGACATAACAAAGCCGTTATTCTCAACTATTCTTTCAAAGCGTCTGATGTTCATGTTCTCGCCGATAACAGCGATCATTGATGCCAGCTTTTCCTTAACTGTCATGCTGGGATCCTGCTCCCACTTCTCATCAAGGAACTCCTCAAGGCTATTTGCAGATGAATTTGCCACCTGGGCAACAACTGCTGCAACATACTCCCTGAACTTTTCATTCTTGGCAACAAAGTCTGTCTCGCTGTTAACCTCAACGATGGCAGCTACCTTTCTGTCATCGCTTACTTTGATATCTACAATACCTTCAGCAGCGATTCTGCCGGCCTTCTTCTCAGCTGCGGCAAGTCCCTTTTTTCTAAGGTACTCAACTGCTTTCTCCATATCTCCATCGGTTTCGGCAAGGGCCTTTTTACAGTCCATCATGCCGGCACCTGTCATTTCTCTTAAATCCTTTACCATCTTGGCAGTAACTTCCATAATGCTCCTCCATTCATACGGGTTATTTAACTTAACAATTTATGGCTTAAGGGAATTATTCAGCAAGCTCTTCCACGCTATCTGCCTCAGCTGCTTCTGCTGCAGCCTCTGACTCAGTTTCGCTTGTATCAGTTAACTGAACACCCTGATTAGCTTCGATAACAGCATCTGCCATCTTGGATACAATAAGCTTAACAGCTCTGATTGCATCGTCATTACCCGGAATTACATAATCAAGCTCATCCGGATCACAGTTAGTATCGGCAATTCCTACTAACGGTATACCCAGTGTATGTGCTTCCTGTACGCAGATTCTTTCCTTCTTGGGATCTACTACGAAAATGATGTCCGGAAGCTTCTTCATGTTCTTGATTCCGCCAAGGTTCTTCTCAAGCTTCTCCCATTCCTTCTTAAGCTTAATAACCTCTTTCTTGGGAAGAACATCAAAGGTACCGTCCTCGGACATTCTTTCAATTTCCCTTAATCTTTCAATTCTGCTCTTGATGGTTTTGAAGTTGGTCAGCATACCACCAAGCCATCTTTCATTAACATAGTACATACCGCAGCGCTCAGCTTCTGTCTTAACAGCATCCTGTGCCTGCTTCTTTGTACCAACAAACAATACGGTACCGCCTTCTGCAACTACATTCTTGATTGCTGCATAGGCCTCATCAACCTTAACTACAGATTTCTGAAGGTCGATAATATAGATTCCGTTTCTCTCTGTGTAGATGTACTCCGCCATCTTGGGGTTCCATCTTCTGGTCTGATGACCAAAATGTACGCCAGCTTCCAAAAGCTGTTTCATTGAAATTACGCTCATAATTTACCTCCATTTGGTTATTCTTTCGCATATATCACATCCCTCCAGAGCCGTCTCCGGCACCCCTTTCGGAATCAATATGCGTGTATAATATGACTTCGGTATTATATCATAACAATTTATAGTTTAGCAAGTACTTTTTTTGTTATTATTTGCTTTTGTTGATTGCTTTTTAATTTGGCTATTTTATATATTCACTGTAAATTATTCAGCCTTTATTTACTTATTGCATTCATTATCTCCCGGTAGCTGGAGCCCTTAGGCAGGCTATAGCTTCCGGTTCTAATTACAGCAGCTTTTCCCTGGGCAACTATATAATCATTGAAGTTGCCCGCATCATCAATCAGCCCCTTCTCTTCAAGAAGCCTTGCCACAGCTTTTGATGACATTCCCCTTTCAATGGTAAAGCTGATTTCTTCAGCCTGTGCTTCTTCCTCCGATGGCATATCTTCGCCAGCATCATTATTCTGATCAGGCTGCGGCAAGCTATCCTCTTCATCGTTCTTATTTGCATCATCTACATCTTCAGGCTGTGTATTTTCATCAGGGGTGACTGTTACTGCCGGCTCTGTAACCTTGCTGTCTGTACCTGCGGCCGACTGTGCAGGAGTGGCTGCCTCCGCAGGAGCACTGGGCTTTATTTCATCAATAAGCTTATCCAGCGATGTTCCCTCGTCATCCTTCATAACCATTCCCAGACTTGCTGCCCTTCTGATTATTTCCTCGTCGCTGAGCTCTTGCCTGGGATTAGCAAAGCTGAATACAATAGCTGTCAGTATTATTCCTACTCCGGTTCCTCTCAAGTAATACTTCAGTTTCATCTTACCGTACCAAGCCTTTCAATTACTTTTTTCCCTTGTATAAGTCAATAACCAGCTTGACCTCGCCCTGACCGAGTCCAAGCATCTTGGATATTTCAAGAACCGACTTGCCCTGCGAATACAGCTCAAGTATCTGCCGGTTATTTATCCTTTCTGCGTTGCCTTCGGAGCCGGATACATCCGCATCTGTTTTTGTGTCAGCCCGTTGCCTGTCTGTATGTTCCATAGCTGCAACGGTTCCTTCCTTTTCAGCATTGACAACATCAGCCTGATTAGTATGGCTGCCTTCCTTTGACTTCATCTCATGCATTGACTGCATTTTCTTTTTAGACAAATCAATTTCCTTTACAGTCGCCTTCAGCTCCTTTTCCTTTTCCTCAAGCATACTGTAAAGGAATACTACTTCTTCATGATTTCTTCTTATCTTCTCCAATATCTGCTCAGAAAAATCATTGACAGCCATAATTTTTTCATTGGAAAGTTTATCCAGAGCATCATCCGTCCGGACTATAATTTCTTCACTTATGTCGGATAAAACAGCTTCCGTCTTTTCTCTTATAAGCTTTTTGCTTTCATCGGTAAGATTATCCTCCAAAACCGCAGCCAGGTCGATGTTTTCCGGCTTGCCGGTATTTTTGTCCGCAATAAAGAAGCTTATTATAATTGTCAGAATGGCTATAACAATTAGCGTAATTACTATCGGATTCATATTATCTCCTATCCATTCTGAAGATATAATTCCATTCTAAAAATATTTATATAAGTACATCCAGTCTGCCTTCACCGGGATCCTTTCTGTTTTTGGGCCTCTCCTTTTCTTTTTTCTTTTCCTTCTTTCCTCCTGTGTCACCATGATACTGATTATTTCCCTTTTCCTTGGCGTCATATCTGTATTCATTGTTCTCAGTCTTGGTAAGCTCTGTAGGTTTACGCTTCTCATGCTCGATTATCTGCTGAAAATTTTTACCGAACTGATCCTGCATATACTGTGTTCTTTGATTTTGCATATGCTTGATCTGAGCCGCTTCCTGGGTCCTTATAATATCAATAGGATTAAAAGTCATCTTATAAACCTCCCTATGACAAGACTATGTTACCTTACCCAGTACCAAAATAAATCGTCATGCCCGAGTGGTCGGCTACTACAGAGGAAGAATCTTAATGTCGGCCCGATCCCGTACAAATTTACTGTGGTGTATTTTTTCCCTGACATAATATATTACATTTGATATAACTATCTTGGTACCCGGATATACAACATCCGATACTACAATGGAGCCTGATGTGTTGGAATCCATCTCAAGTCTTAGCTCCTCATAGCGTTTTCTTAGTTCCTTTATCTGAGTATCCAGCAAGATATTGGACTGTGTCATTTGCCTGAGAAATTTCATTCTTTCCTCAGTTACCTGAGCTCCCTGCTCCAATTTCTTGCGGAAGGTAATGAAGTTCTGTGACAGCTTTTCCTTTTCAGCCATCACAGCTGCAAGCTTTTTCTCAATCTCACGGAATTCTTCAACGATATTAGGATCTATACCCACCTCAAGAAGAGTTGCGGTACCCATCTGGGAACCTGCTGTTTTTACTGATATCAATGTGCCTGATCTGATTTCTCCGCCGGTTACAAAGCCTCTTTTTCCCCCTACAATGATATCTCCCTTTGCAGATACCTTGCTGTGCAGTATGGATTCGGTGGATATGTAGCCTCCGGCTATAACCTCGGCATTTTCCAGAAACTTGGTAATAATATTGCTTCCGGCCTTAAGTATTCCTTTGTTCATTCCCTGCATACCACGCTTGAGGACGATTTGCCCGCCAGCCTCTATATAGGCACCTTCTACCACACCGTTTACTACGATATCTCCCTTTGCCCTGATAGCAAAGCCTGTAATTACATTGCCCCGGACTACAACATTGCCCTCATAGGTAATATCACCGGTTGATGAATCAACGTCAGCCTTCACCTCAAAGGTGTCGGATACGAACACCTTGCCGTTCACCAGAGTTACATGGCCATCAACATCTGAAATCAGCTGCAGGCCGTCCTCCGAAAGATGGATGTTATTGCCATATCGCAGGGTCTTGCTTGAAACCTTGGCTGGCTTGATGACATTGCCACATACATCAATTCCAGGCTTTCCATAGTCCGCAGGTGTTAGTGTTGCCAGTATATCTCCTTTTTTGCAACTGCTTATCATATCCAGCTGATGGAAATCCACAGAGCCGTCCTCGTTTCTTTTAGGCTTCAGTGTAAGGTCTGTATTAAAATGATATGTAATATGCGCATCCTTACCCTCCTGTGGCATCAAGGCCTTGGCCAGCTTATAGTCTGTACAGTATCTTCTGTTTTGCAGAAAATCCTTGATTGCATCCTCATCTACTCCGTATTTCACTCCATGGCGTACCAGTTCATCGATTATGTCCTCTCTTGTCAGCAATCTTCCGCCATTGACAGGAGGATAAAACCTGGCTATCGCATAGCTACGGTCAGAAGCTATCTCTACCCTCATATGCTCTTCAATAGCTTGTATGTTCAGACCGCTAATCCTGACCTCAGCAACTCCTGTAAGACTTGTAAGTGCCTTACCTATGGCAATTTTATCAAAGTCAAAAATATTGTGTTCCACCAAATAGTCGCTAATTTCCTCATATAGCAGAAGATCACCATTACCTTCCGCTTCATAAATCCGTATATATGTTCCGTCATTTTTGCTGAACAGCTCAAAATATGAATTTTTATCCATATGAATTAACCCCCATTAACATTTTAGAAAAAGCACTAACAACAGCCAAATGTCCTAAGGTAATCAATTTATATTCCTGAAAAAAGCTGAATATATTTTCCCAGCTTAGCTTTCATTTTTTGCAATGCCTTTGTATGCAGCTGTGAGATGCGTGATTCAGATACTTCCAGAATTCTGCTGATTTCCTTCAATGTCAATTCCTCATAATAGTACAGGATAATAACCTTCTTTTCCTTCTCTGTCAGTGTTTCCAATGACTGAATGATCAATTCCTTAAGCTCGTTTTTTTCCAGTATCCTGTCGGGCTGGCTGTATTCTGATGTCAGGCTGTGCTCCACCTTGCCTTCAGTTCCTTGTTCCAAAAACTCGTCTAATGATATGATATTTGTTATCTTGGTCTGATTTTGCCAGCTTTCCAGCTCATCTACAGTTATATCCAGCTCGTCGGCCAATTCCTCATCACTTGCTGTCCTTCCATATCGCTGTTCCAGGTTCTTATATGCCTGCTCAATTTTTCTCTGCTTTTGACGAACACTTCTTGGTATCCAGTCCATCTTGCGAATTTGATCAAGAATTGCTCCCCTTATTCTAAGAGAAGCATATGTTTCAAACTTAACCCCTTTAGTATAATCATATTTATCTATGGCGTCAATCAAGCCAAAGGTACCATAACCTACAAGATCATCATATTCTACATTATTGCCTAAATACATGCTTAGTCGGCCTGCTACCAGCTTAACTAGTCCGGCGTATTCAATTATTATCTTCTCCTGAAGCTGAGGTGTTCTTTTTTTTGAATACTCTTCCCAGAGCTTTTGCTTGTTATCGTTATTCATAGCTCCTCCGTACATTTTCTGATATCATGCAGGTATATATATTAGGCCTTTCCGGCTTGTATGCCATCCTGTTTCTGATCTTTGCCGGTACCGGCTTGAGTACTCTCGCCGCCTTCAGGGCTGCCTTCTGTTTTGCTTTCGTCCTGCCCATCCTTATTCTTTTTGGCAGCCTTTACAACAGCGTGCAAATATATAGCCTTTACGATCAATCCGATAATATAAAATATTATCAGGACGATTAGCAGCGTCTTAAGCGCTGTTAAAACCTCCGTCTTATTTACAATATTGTAAATACTGGCTATTGCACCTGCCAAAAGCATAATAAAGGGCGGAATATATCTTTCACGCAACTGGATTACCTCCATATGTCTGAACTTCTGATAGATTATATAAGATTTATAATAATTTTTCAGGCCTTCCCACACTTTTTACCTTAAGTACACCTGTTTCAGGGTAAAATTCTATCGTTCTTCCGTAATTGGCCCCGGTATCTTCAGCAACAATAGGTATTCCAAGCTGTGCAAGCTTCAATTTTGTTGCTTCCACATTACGATCGCCTATCCGCATCATTTCTATATTATTTGAAAATGAGAACATCTGGGCTCCACCGGCTATTTTGGCAATAAGCCTGTTTGTATTTGCACCAAGCTTCTTCATATTACTTATCATCATATCAATTCCGGTATCTGCAAATTTTGCCTTATTCTCATTGTTTACTATCTTGGTACTGTCAGGCAGCATGATGTGTGCCATACCTGCCACTTTGCTGACCGGGTCATAGAGGACAATACCAACACATGATCCAAGACCCAGTGTAGTTAGTCCCTTCGGCGGGCAACATACATTAAGATCTGCCATTCCAACCTTTATTAGTTCGTTCATGAATTCACCTTATAATCCCAATGATGTTAAAATTGCATAGTATGACTCGATGGTAGGAATCAATATGAAGTAGCCATTTACTGCTCTTATTTCGTCTCCAAATTCTGTTTCTATCAGCAGAGCCTTATCGCCTATTTTACCAAACTCTATAGCCGGGACACTAAGTATTGCCCCCGCCATATCAATTGCCATATACGGAATACTGGAGGTTATTGTCAAATTAGTAAGTGCAGAAAGCGACGACAGATATGCTCCGGCAATAATATTGCCAATTTCATTAAGTGCGCTTTTCTCCATCTCAGAGAACTCGCCCGTTTCGGACACATATGCCCCGCCAAGCAGCAAATTCACCAGGTGTCTGGATGCATCAAGATCCATCATGAACATCATCATACCGTTAATATTGCCATCCAGCGTAAATAATATGCCCACCACCGGTTTCTCTGCTCCTCCTACAATATCTGACAGTTCCTTGAATTCAAGGAGATCAACCTTTGGAACCTTCATGTTGACTCTTTTGTTGATCATCTGGCTCAGAGCAGTCGTGGCATTTCCTGCACCTATATTACCTATTTCTTTCAATACATCATATTGAATACTGTTAATCTTGTTCAAATCAATCCGGGAATCCACTTTGCACCTCTCACTCAACCTTTGACCTATACTCAACAGTCTGAATGTAACTTTTTATGTGCGGGTAATCGCCGAAATATTAAGCAGGTCTATCAAATCATCCTCAACCTTGCCAATACCGGCATTAAACTGAGCCTTCTCATCACTCTCGTCATAGCTCATCTTTTCAATGCTGTCCGCTTCCAATGTAATTACTTCCTTTACCTGATCCACAACAAGTCCTACACATGCCGCCTGCGGCTCAGGCCTGATGATGATTATACGGGCTTTGGAGCCATATTCTTCATCCGGCAGGCCAAGCCTTTTTTTCAGGCTCATGACAGGTACCACCTCACCGCGCAGATTGATTACACCCATAAAATAATCCTGGGCTCCCGGTACTCTGGTGATTTTCTGCATAAAGATAATGCTGTCAATATATTTAATGTTGATGCCATATTTCTTTGAGTTTAAATAAACTATGATATATTGCTTCAAATTTGATGCTGCCATTTTTCCACCCCGCTCTCTATACCAGTGAATTGACATCAAGAATTAATGCAATCTCACCGTTACCAAGTATTGTCGCGCCGCTGATGATCTTATGGCCCTTAATATATTTGCCTATTGATTTGTATACTATTTCCAGCTGGCCAATCAGCTCATCCACCACCATGCCTGCCAGTCTTGATCCCTTCTTGACGATTATAATCAGCAGATCTTTGGGCTGCTCGCCACTTGCGCATTCCAATATATTTCCAAGCCGTATAATTGGAATTACATTGCCTCTGAGATTGATTACTTCCTTGCCCTGTATGGTTTTTATCTCGTCCTTGCCGATCTCTTCGATGCTTTGTATATTGCCAAGCGGGAGGGCATATTTTTCTCCTCCGATTACCACCATCAGAGACTGGATAATTGCCAGTGTAAGAGGCAAGCGTATGATAAAGCTTGAACCCTCACCCATCTTGCTCCTGGCTTCAATTTCACCGCCCAGAGATTCAATCTTGGTCTTTACCACATCCAGACCAACTCCCCGGCCTGATACCTCGGTAACCTTATCCGAAGTTGAAAAGCTGGGTCTAAAGAGGATGTCGATTACATCCTTATCCTCCATTCGCTGGGCCTGTTCCTCTGTTATAACTCCTCTCTGTATGGCAACCTTCTTAATTTTTTCAATATTAATTCCGCCGCCATCATCCTTAACCTCTATAACAACGCTGTTACCATCCTGATAAGCATTCAGATATATAGAACCGACCGGATTCTTGCCCAGCCTTTTTCTCTCCTCGGCAGGCTCAAGACCATGATCGGCTGCATTTCTTAGCAAATGCATAAGAGGATCACCAATTTCATCAATAACCGTTCTGTCCAGCTCCGTATCCTCACCGGTCATATATAATTCCATTTCCTTATTAAGCTGCTTCGACAAATCCCTTATCATACGCGGGAAACGGTTGACAACGCTTTCTATCGGCACCATTCTTGTCTTCATGACAGCTTCATGGATATTGGTTGTCACCCGCTCAAGGTACTCGATATGCTCACGAAAAGCCGCATCCTGCAGCTCCAATATCTCCGAGCTTCTTGAAACCAGTCCATTCTTTGCAATAATAAGCTCGCTTACAAGATTCATAAGCACGTCAAGCTTGTCTATGTCAACACGAACCGATCTGTTGGTTAACTGCTTTGCGGTGGTCTTTTGTGCAGCGGCTTGTCCCTGCTTGGCATTGCCTGTATCTGTAAAGAGCTTGATCTGGGCTGTAGCCTCTTCCTTCTTTATGGCTTCGGTATTGCTGGCAATGTCGTCGTCGCTTAATTTGATATAATCGGCAACTGCTTCCTTTACCTCCGAAACCTTCATTATAGCATCGACAATCACTTCAGGGCTTTCCTTTGTGATTATAAATGCAGAGTAATCGAAATCGTATTTCTCATCCTCAAGATCCTGGGCACTGGGGAACAGCTTGATTATCTCTCCATGCTCCTCAATTGCACGGTTTATCATGAAGGCTCTGGCTCCCTTAAGCATGCAGGTCTCCACCAGATAGATCGTGACACCGATTACATTCAAATCCATCATGCCGGCTTTTACGATTGCCTTCTTTTCATGCTCCTCCAGCCTAATAGTCTTAAATTTCATCTTGGAGCTATCTCCTGCAGCTTCAGCCTGCTGCACATTTTCCTTTCTGCCAGCAACTTTAGTTGCTTCAACTTTAGTTGCTTCAACTTTAGTTGCTTCTGCTTTAACTGCTTCTGCAGGTGTGGCAGTCTCTGCCTTTTTGCCCTTCAGGATATTATTTAGCGCATTTATAATTTCCTCATTATCCTCCTCACCTTCTGAGGATGTTGCCTGTATATTTGCCAGATATGCCTCAAGTGCATCCAGACCCTTAAACAGGATATCCACCAAATCGGATGAAACCTTCATTTTTCCATTGCGGATCTCAGACAGGACATTTTCCATGTCATGGGTCAGGCGCTGCATTCTGGTGAATCCCATCGTAGCCGACATTCCTTTCAGGGAATGGGCAGCACGGAATATCTCATTAATAGTACTCTCATTCTCAGGCTCCCTCTCAAGAACCAAAAGATGCTCATTAAGATTTTGCAAATGTTCCTTGGTTTCATCAATAAAAATATCCAGATATTGGCTTACATCCATTTATTGCACCCCCACGTTTCTTATGATGGCATCAGAAATATCCTCTAGTGCTGCAACCTCGTTCACCAGTCCTGCCTCCTTTATTACCTTGGGCATACCGTATACGATACTGGTTTCTTCATTCTGTGCAATCACATATATATTTTTCTTTCTATATAGCTGCGAAATTCCGGCCGTACCATCCGCTCCCATACCTGTCAGTACTACACAGGTCACATCAAAATCGGTATCCACCAATGATTCATACATTATGTCTGCACATGGAAGCAAGCCATTACGCGCCGGTTCTTCGCTGATTGATATGACATAACGGCCTTCCGGTGCTTTTTTCACTCTCATCTGGCTGCCGCCCTTGGCAATATATACCGTGCCCTTACACAAGGGTTCTCCATCCTCCGCCTCCTTGACAGTCAGCTTGCTGATTTCATTCAGCCTGTCTGCCAAAGATTTTGTAAAGCCCTCCGGCATATGCTGAACTATCAAAACAGCCGCATCCAGATTCCTTGGCAGTTTAGGTATTACTGTATGAAGCGCCTTGGGGCCCCCGGTGGAGCATGCTATAGCCACCAGCTTGCCGCTGCTTTTGGCAGTAGTCTGTCTTGCTACCTCCTTCGGTGTTTCCTTGACAGCTCTGGGTCGGTTAAGAATTTCCTGAACCACTTTTACTACATCAAGCTTTTCTGTTGTCTTGCCCTTAGGTGCCAGCCTTTCGCATCCGGTTGCCTTTGCCAGGCAATCTAACAGTTTTTCTGCAAATTTATTGTCCTTAATTCCTAAATAGCTGTCAGGCTTTGTCACAAAATCATATGCGCCAAGCTCAAGGGCTTTGATCGTTTCCTTGGCATCTGCAGTTGCTATTGTACTGACTATAATCACCTTTGCCCTTATCTCAAGCTTCTGCATAACCTCCAGCATCTCAAGTCCGTTCATCTTGGGCATATTGATATCCAGCAAAACCAGATCTATTTTCTTATCCTTGTCTACAAGTATGTTCAAGCCTTCAAAACCGTTTGCAGCCATCGCTATAACATTGAAGCGTTCATCTGAGTTGATTATATCAGTCAAAACCCTTCTCATAAGAGCGGAATCGTCAACTATTAAAATATTTTTCTTCATGGATACCGAATTCTCTCTCCCTGCTATTCTCCCAATTAACGATTTCAGCCGTTATTACAAATCAGCCTTTTCATTCTTTCTTCTTAGCCTGTCCTGTTCAAAAATATACCTAATTAAATACTCTCTGTCTTTTTTGCTGATGTTGGAAAACTGTACCCTATGCTCGTAAAGATCGTTGCGGTTATCCACTCTGCTTGAAGCAAGTACTTCCGCATCCAGCTCCATCTGATGCAGCTTGTTGCCGATAACCAGGTCAAGCTTTATTCGGATTTTATCACCCTTTTGGTGGTGAATTGAGGAGTTTAATCTGGCACCTCCCCCGCTTATATCTATTATAGCACCTTTTGTCCAATTATGCTCGACTTTTTCGTTATTTTGCTCGATTTTATCATAATTTATCGGTATCTTATCATCATTTTCTGTTAAAAACCTGTATTTTACGTCATGAATGCACTCAAGCCGATAATATTGCCTCCGCTGCAGCTTTACAATCTTTGAAGTAAGCTTTATCTTCAAAACTACCGTTTTATTGTCCTTATAATGGCTTATTGAAGTACATTTGCATTGGAACAAGCCTGTTTCCGTATAAAAGGTCAAATGATACTCCCTGCCTGTGTGCAATAATACTACCTTGTTTTGAATAATTGGCGCAGTTATATGTATCGTCTCTTCATCCTCAATGTTAACCAGCATACTTGCATAAGGCCTGGTTCCATACATCGGCTTACCTTCATGATCCAACGGCCTGATGTCAATCTTATCACCGATTAATATTATGTCATTTAGCATTATTACACCACCTGGTCTATTTCTTTATTCTGGAACGAAGAAGATTTGTAAACAATTGTGCAATACCCTTTTTTTCAGGTTGATTTTCCTGTTTATTGTTACATAATACGTCTGCAAATGCACTTACCGATTTTGCAAACTGTGAATTCGGATATAAAATTATCGCAGGCTTTTGCTTCATCACAGCTTTTGATACACAGTCATCTTTTATAACCGCTCCCAAAAAATCCAGTTTAATATCAAGAAATTTGCTGACCACCAGATTCAGCTTATTGTACAGCTCCTTGCCCTCCTCCTGGCTGTCAACCCGGTTAGCCACCATCTTGATTACCATATCCTGCACCGAAATGTCTGTTCTGCGATTTAAGGCCTTCAAAAGAGCATAGGCGTCAGTAAGGGAAGTAGGCTCCGGTGTTGCCACCAAAAGCACCTCAGTGCTTGCCGCAATAAATTCCATTACGGAATCTGAAATACCTGCACCTGTATCAATAATTATAATATCTGCTTTTTCGTCAAGCTCAACAAGCTTCTGTATTAAATAGATAATCTGATCCCTTGTAAGGTTTGTCAACTCCTGAATACCTGAACCACCTGATATAAAGCCAATATTTTCAGGGCCAACGGTAATTATATCCGACAGGGATTTGCCTTTAAACATTAAATCAGCCAGGTTATATCCTGGTCTGATCCCCAGCATAACCTCAACATTTGCAAGGCCAAAATCCGCATCAAATATAATAACTCTATTTCCAAGCCTGCTAAGGGCGATAGCCAGGTTCACCGAAATATTGGATTTGCCGACTCCACCCTTTCCACTGGTTACAGTGATCACTCTGGAAATCCTTCTTGGCGTTGTCTGCTCACTTACCATTTTTCTTAATCTTTCAGCCTGATCCATAAATCCATCATGCCTTTCATAGTCTGTAACATATTTTCTGTCAAGCCAAAGCTCAGTTATAGCAGGCATAGCTCACCAGTCAAATGCCTATTGGCCTCTGAGCAACTGCTTTGCAATGCTTTGTGTATCAATCTTTGAAATATCGTCCGGAACATTCTGTCCATAGGTCGCATATGACAAGGGAGCCTGGGTCAGCATCCTGATATTGAATATATTGCCGATAGTTGAGGTTTCATCAAGCTTCGTGAATATAATGCTGTAGTCAGTTATATCCTTATATACTTCGGTTATTTTTATCAAATCCAGATACTTGGTTGTAGCGCTGAGTACCAGATAAATCTCCCTGTCTTCCTCAGGTATGGCATTAATAAGAGCCTCAAGATCATCTCTCTGCTCCTTGTTGCGGTGAGACCTACCCGCCGTATCCACAAAAACAAGATCAAAATCTGTAAAATCAGCAGCTGCCTGCTTCATTTCCTCGCTGGAATATACCACACTCAAGGGTACTCCAAGAATATTAGCATATGTCCTCAGCTGCTCTACTGCCGCAATTCTGTAGGTATCCGCCGTCAGAAATGCAATATTGCATTTGTCCTTTATCTTGAATTTAGATGCAATCTTGGCTATAGTAGTGGTTTTCCCCACACCTGTAGGTCCGATAAAGATTATAAACTTGGGTCTTCTTTCGTCAACCGTAATCAGCTTTGGCTGCCCCAGCTTCAGAACTATCTTCTGATATACACTTGCCAGAAGGTTGTCCATTGACAATTCCTTCTTAAGGCTAAAATCTATTTCCGACAATAAGGCATTGGCATACTTTTCATCAACATCACTGTTGATCAGCTGCTTATAAATCAGCTGAAGATAAGAAAGATTTTTGTTTCCTTCAGGTTCAGCCCCATCCATAGCTTTATTATCATCCTTTTCCTTGCCTGTAATTTGCTTTTCTATAAGACTTTGTAAACTATTGAGCTTTTGCTCAATTGCCGACGGTGCCGTCAGATTATGCGGTTGCTCCTGAAGCCTCTCGTAGGTTTCCTCCTGTTCCGTTTCATCGCGTCTGGCTCTTTGTGCCTGTATCTGGGATAATGCTTTTAGCTTGTCTGATCTGTAGCTGACATTTTCATCCACCGCAGCCGTAACCTCAACCAGCGGCTTTTTAAACAGCTTATAGATTCCCTTCGGTGAAATCGTTTTAATGTTCATTACTATAGCATCCTTGCCAAGCTCTTCATTAGCCAGCATGATAGCTTCCGTTTCCGTTCTCGCCTGATATTTTTTGATAATCACTATACCGTCACCATCCCTACAGACTGTAATTCAACATTTGATTCTATTTCATTATAGGACACAACGACCAAATCCCTAAAATAATCCTGTGTAAGACGTTTAAAATACATACGTACTATAGGTGAAGTTATTATAATAGGCTCCTTGCCCAGCTCCTGCAGCTTGCTAAGCTCGTTTTGCAGGGATTCCATAACTCTTCTGGTAATCTCAGGATCAAGTGCAAGATATGAGCCCTGCTCCGACTGTTTGACAGAACCCATGATTTCCTGTTCAACCTTGGGATCCAGGGTTATAACGCTGGTAATTTCGTTAGCAGGAAAATATTTGTTGGATATAGCCCTCTTAAGGCTCTGTCTTACATATTCGGTAAGTACATCGGTATCCCGGGTGGTTGGCGCATAATCAGCCAGAGTTTCAAGAATAGTAACCAAATCCCTTATCGAGATACCCTCCCTTAGCAAATTCTGGAGTACCTTCTGAACCTCGCCAATATTAAGCAGCTTCGGAATTAACTCCGATACCAAAACAGGGTGGGATTCCTGAATGTTGTTGATAAGATTCTGTACATCCTGTCTGGTTAAAATCTCATGAATATGCTGCCGTATTACCTCAGTCAAATGGGTCGCAATGATTGACGGCGGGTCAACCACCGTATAGCCGAGGGATTCCGCCCTTTCACGCTGGGCTTCGGTAATCCAGACGGCTGGATTATGGAAGGAAGGCTCAAATGTCGGTATACCTGTTATTTCCTCCTCAACATAGCCGGGATTCATTGCCATGTAGTGGTCAAACAGGATTTCTCCCTCACTTACCTGGACACCCTTAATAACAATTACATATTGGTTGGGATTTAGCTGAATGCTGTCCCTTATTCGGATTGTTGGAACAACACAGCCCAGTTCCAGGGCTATCTGTCTTCTTATCAATACTATACGATCCAGTAAATCGCCGCCCTGACTGGCATCTGCCAGTGGAATCAAGCCATATCCTACCTCCAGCAGTATCGGGTCAACCTGCAGTAGTGAAACAACATTTTCCGGTTTTCTGATTTCGTTGGCACTGGCCTCCTCCTCAGAAACCTCGGTCTCTATCTCAGCCTCCTCAATCTTGCCCTCTATGGTTTTTCCACTTACCAGAAATATAGCTCCATAGGCCAGAAAGAGAAAGGTGTTAAGCGGTGTTACCAAGCCCATTATCATCATGCTTCCGCCAACCATGTATAAAACCTTGGGTATGGAGAATAGCTGCTTTACTACCAGATCGCCCAGCTCCGCCTCCTTGGAGGCCTTGGTTACCAGAATACCTGTTGCCAGTGATACCATCAGTGATGGAATCTGGCTTGCCAAACCATCACCGATAGTAAGTATGGCAAAATGTTTAAATGCCTCCATGGCATCGGTATAGCCAAGCGAGGTCATTCCCATGATTGTTCCGCCTACCAGATTAATTACTGTAATAATCAGACCTGCTACCGCATCTCCCTTAACGTATTTGGTAGCACCATCCATTGAGCCGAAGAAGGTAGACTCTTCATATATTTTCTCACGTCGTCTTTTTGCTTCCGCATCATCAATAATTCCGGCGTTAAGATCGGCGTCTATTGCCATTTGCTTACCCGGCATGGCATCCAGGGTGAACCTGGCGCTAACCTCGGAAACACGATCCGAACCCTTGTTGATTACAAGAAATTGCACTAATGTAAGTACAATAAATATAATTATACCTATTACAAGATTGCCTCCGCCGACGAATTCACCAAAGGTGGAAACTACGTTACCGGGGCTTCCTGAGCTCAAAATAAGTCTTGTACTAGATACATTCAAGGAAATTCTGAATATGGTGGTGAAAAGAATTATTGAAGGAAATGCCGACAGACTCAGTACTTCCTTGGCAAATATGGCATTAAACAAAACTACCATTGAAACTGATATATTTAAAGCCAGCAGAATATCCAGCATCGTGGAGTTCATGGGTATTATCAGAAAAATGATAGCTGACAGTATAAATAAGCCTACAACAAGATCATTTCTTTTCATTCCACTCCTCCAAATGTATAAATAAATACGCTATATACCCACATGCCTGAGTCAGACTCAAAACTACTGTATTACCTTGTTCTTCAGGCTGTAGACATAGGCCAGAACCTCTGCCGTCATCTGATAGAGCTCCTGAGGGATCTGGTCGCCTATTTCCACATTATAATACAGCATTCTGGCCAGCGGCTTATTTTCAACAATCGGCACGTCATTATCCTTGGCAATCTGCTTTATCTTCTCCGCCAGATAATCTGCTCCTTTTGCAATCAATACAGGCGCCGCATCAACATCCCTTTCATACTTGATGGCAGCGGCAAGATGGGTAGGATTGGTGATGACCACATCGGCCTTAGGCAGGCTTTGCATCATTCTTCTCATTGATACCTCACGCATCTTTGACCGAATTCTGCTCTTGACAAGAGGATCTCCCATATCCTCCTTCATTTCCTTCTTAATCTCTTCCTTGGTCATCATCATTTCCTTTTTGAATTTAATTTTCTGATATAAAAAATCACCTAATCCGATTACCAAAAATATCAGGCTTATCTTTAGTCCCAGATCAATGATTAAATTTCCAACCAGTATAATTGCAGGCTGCAAATCCATATCATACAGCAAAAACAGACTCTTCCATTCCTTTTTGAGAGTGTTGTAGGCAATGATGCAGATTACTGCAATTTTTATAAGCTCAATAACCAAATTAACGATCTTTTCCTTTGAAAAGATTCTTTTAAACCCGTTTATTACGCTAATCTTTGAAAGCTTGGGTGTGAGTAATTTGGGGGTTATCATCCATTTAACCTGAAAAAGCACAACAACAAATGATACCAGCATTCCTGCAGCAAACACAGGCAAACACGTAATAAGTATAATCTTTATTCCATCCCCCAATATACCCTCGGCATTTGCTGTCGAAAAACCACTGTTTGCATACTTGTCTATAATCTGATAATACTTTTTGAAGGTATCAATAAACCTGTTACCGAAATACCCGGTAAACACCTTTAAAACAATGAACAGGGTCGCCAGTCCTGAGGCTGTTATCAGCTCCATGCTTTTTGCAACCTGTCCCTCTTTTCTTGCATCCCGCAGCTTCTTGGCTGTCGGTTCCTCCGTCTTTTCAGGACCGTCTGCAAAAAACTGCAGCTTGTATGACAGGCGCAAATTATTCAAATCCAATTGCTCATATTTAATCATCTGTTCCAACCTCAATGCAACATATTAATAGCTCCCTTAAGCATTTTCGACATTTCTTTGAAAATAAAATCCGCAACAGACGGAACCATTTCTATAATAAGAAACAAAATCAAAAGCCCTACAAATACCTTAAGCTGTATACCAATAACAAACATATTCATTTGCGGAGCCATCTTTGAAAGGATAGCCAGTATTGTATTGACAACCAGTATTGATGCAAATACAGGAATGATTATCCTAAAGGCAATAATAAAATAATCCGCAAGAAATTCCCCCATCAGCAGATAAAGCCGGGTATTTATCTGTACCTTACTCAACTCAATAATTTTGAAGGAATCGATAATTGCCCTGATAAAATATCTGTACAATCCGGTAACCATCATGGTTAAAAGCACCAGATACCCATAGAAATTGGCTGTTATTGTTGTCTGAAGGTTAGTGGCCGGGTCAAATTGGCTTACCATTGAAAAGCCTATATCCATATCTATCATCTGACCGGCAAATGAGAGTATCTGATAAGCAATATTCGCAAAAAACCCCATTATGGCTCCTGCCAGTGTTTCAATTGCCACCAGCAGTGAAAACCCAATTACACCGGTATAAGCAGGAGGAGTATAAGAGGTTGAATAAAACAGGATTGCAGTCATATAAAGCGCCAGTCCTGCCTTTACTTTTCTTGGAACATTGTGCAAAGAAAAAAAAGGGGCTGTGAACATAAAACCGCTTATCCTCACAAGTATCAGGAAAAAAACTTCAAATTGAACAATTGAAAAGGTCATAAGCTCTTCAGATAATAGCTAAAGTTGGAAAATAACTCCACCGTGTATTCCCTGAGGGAATTAAAAATCCAACCGCCAAACAGCATTATTACCAGAAAAACTGCAATCAGCTTTGGTACAAATGTGAGGGTTTGCTCCTGTATGCTGGTCACAGTCTGCAGTATGCTTATAATCAAGCCCACCAGCAAGGATGCCAGCAGCATCGGAGCAGCGGTTTTCAACACAATATATAAGGCCCTTCTGGCAATATCAATAATTACTACATCATTCATCTATAACTCCATTCCTTATGCTTTTTTATCATACATATCTGCTAATGACACTTATGCTACTCTAATAAAATGTTTTGACAAGCTGCCCGATAATCAGATTCCATCCATCTGCTATTATAAAAAGTAAAATCTTGAACGGCATGGAAATCATGGTAGGTGGCAGCATCATCATACCCATTGACATAAGGGTTGATGCAACCACCATATCTATAATAATAAAAGGTATATAAATCAAAAATCCGATTATAAATGCCTTTCTCAGCTCACTTATCAAAAATGCAGGTATTACCACTGTAATAGGTATATCATCAGGAGTTTTCACTTCGCTGATGCCGGCAATATCAAGAAAAAGCTTTAAATCCTTGGCATCATCCATCTGTTCAAGCATGAAGGTTCTTATAGGCGCAATGCCTGCCTGCCATGCTTCCTCCTGAGTTATTTCACCGGCAGATAAGGGTTTTATTGCCTCATTATTCACTTTGGTTATTACAGGTGACATAATAAACATTGTTATAAACAGCGCCAGTCCAATCAGTACCTGGTTAGGCGGAGTTGTTTGGGTTCCCAGTGCCGACCTGACAAAATGCAGTACAACAATGATTCTGGTAAATGAGGTTACCATTATCAGTATTGATGGAGCCAGGCTTATTACTGTGAGCACCATAAGCATCTGCAGTGTTGAGGCCAGTCCCTTCTCGTCCTCGCCGGTATTGAGTGAAAACTCAAGAGGTCCTAATGCCCCTCTGACACCCTGGGTACTTCCGGTATCTTCAACAGCCGGAACACCCACCTCGGCCGCATATGCCGGCTTTGCATCCGCAAATGCCATTATCAGCACCGCAATAACAATAATCAGCACCATATTGCATATTGTACGTCTGTTTCCATGTACGTTCATCCTAACCAACCTTTACCTGTTGTTTCTGATTTTAGAAAGAAGTGCTTCAAAAGAGAGCTTCTCCCTGCTTTGATACTCCCTGAATATTATATGCTCTTCATCCAGCTCTGTAATGTAATTGATCGTATCCTTGCATATTGCCAGTACAATATACTTGTTGCCTATCTTGACTATCTGGATAATCTTGCCCGGACTTATCCTGTAAGCATCAATCAGCTTAAAGTTGCTGTTCTTCATTTGACCAAGCTTTATATTGCCAATAAAGCGGGTTGTAAAATAGGTAGCAGCCAAAATCAGAAGCAGCAGGATAATCAGACCGGCTAGCTGGATGAAGCTGTCCCAGGTACTTCTTGAAGACACAACAGACTGTGTCACATCTGCTTCAGGCTCAGGAGTAATCTTATTTATCTTGTCGACTATTGCCTGTAATATAACCAACGCTTTATCCTTCATGGCTAAACTAACCAATCACTTTCTTAACTGCCTCAAGCACCCTGTCATGCTGGAATGGTTTCACAATAAAATCCTTTGCTCCTGACTGGATTGATTCAATAACCATAGCCTGCTGTCCCATAGCCGAGCACATAATTACATTTGCATTGGGGTCCAGGGCTTTTATCTTCTTCAAAGCCTGAATACCATCCATATCAGGCATTGTGATATCCATCATAACCAGATCGGGTTTTGTTTCAATATATTTATCAATTGCTTTATAGCCATTCTCCGCTTCACCCACAATGTTGTAGCCATTCTTAACCAGAATATCCTTTATCATCATTCTCATAAAAGCAGCATCATCACAAATCAGAACATTCTTTGCCATCTTCTTCTCCCTCACTATTCATGTAATTTTATGATACTTTCTGAAACTCACTAATTTGCTTGTTTTTGTTTTATGATCTCGGTAACACGGATACAGAAGTTTTCCTCTACGACAACCACCTCGCCTTTTGCCACAAACTTGCCGTTAACCAGAATATCAATCGGTTCACCCGCAAGCCGGTTCAGCTCTATTATGGTTCCCGGTGAGAAATCCAGTATCTCCTTAATGGATTTGCTGGTTCTTCCGAGTTCAACTGTCACCTCAAGCGGCACATCCATCAGCAAATCTATATTTTCCGGCTGCATTGCAGGAGCCATTACCTGGCTGAAGGGTGCAAATTGAACCGGCTGAACCTTCACATCCTGCATCGGAGGCGGTGAATACTGCCCTGCTGCAGGCTGCTGATAAGGATTATAATACTGCTGCTGCATATATGGCTGTTGCATAGCTGGCTGCTGCATCTGGCCAAAAGGCGCTGCCTGATTTGGCATACCTGTAGTCTGCTGAACGGCTTTGCCGGTCTGACCGGATGCTGCCTGCTTGCCTGAGCCTGACGGAGTCCCCGGTTCCATCTTCGTCGCCTTGACAAACTGACTATACAGGTTTCTGGCAAAATCAAACGGATATAGCTGCATTAATACGCTATCACCAAGATCTCCTATCTCCATACGGAAGGATACCTTAACAAAGCTGCCACGCAGGAAATCCGCTATATTCTCACCACTGACATGCTCATCAAGGTCAACTACTGATGCTATTGGTGGTGTAATGCTAACCTTCTTTTCAAGCATTGACGAGATTGATGTAGCCGCTGAACCCATCATCTGATTCATTGCTTCACTGATGGCAGACAGATGGAACTCGGAAAGCTCACCATCTATATTCGTTCCATCTCCGCCCATCATAAGGTCAGCTATAATCTTTACATCTTTTTCCTTAAGTATCAATATATTGTTGCCATCCAGACCTTCCTTGTAATAAATCTGGATGAAAACACACGGCTTGTCATAGATATTAACAATATCTTTCCATGTTGCGTATTCAACAACCGGAGTAGTTATGACCACTCGCTGGTTTACCAAAGAAAACAGCGTTGTCGCTGCAGTTCCCATGCTGATATTGGATATCTCACCGATTGCATCCTTTTCAGCATCGGTCAAAGTGTCGCTTGCTGAATCAGCATTATAATCATCCATTCCTATACCATTCAACAAGGCATTGATCTCTTCTTGTGACAGCATACCATCCATATACCGTTACTCCTCTCCTCTGACAATTGATGAAATCTTTACCGCATAGGAACCTGAGGAAGCACCCGGAAGAGCGGTAAATTTATATATATTGCCTACAAAAACAGCCAAATCATCATCTACCTTGGTATTCAGCTTAATGATATCGCCTACCTGCATATTCATAAAATCATTGACTGATATTGTACTTCTTCCCAATACGGCCCGGATAGGCACCTTTACCTTGCCAATTCCTATCTCTATTATGTCCTTGTAAGACTTGTCCTCACTCGACTTCATAGTCGAATACCAGTACTTTGTATTCAATTTATCGATAACCTGCTCCAGGCATACATAAGGCAGGCATATATTCATCATTCCATCAATATTTCCTATCCTCAGCTTTAGGGTAATGATGGATATCATTTCGCTTGGGGATATAATCTGTGCAAATTGTGAATTGGTCTCTATCCTCAAGAGTCTTGGCTGCAGCTGTATAACATTCGCCCAGGGCTCCCGAAGTAAAACACAGCATATGTTAAATATACGCTCGATTATAGAGTGTTCTATTTCCGTAAAGTCCCTGACCTTTTCAAGGGGATAACCGCCACCACCCAATAACCTGTCAATTATTGCATATCCGAGATTATTTGATAACTCAATTATGATATTGCCCTCTAAAGGGGCAAAGTCAACTATCCCCAATAAAACCGGATTAGAAAGTGCATTAGTAAATTCTGAATATTGCACTGCTTCAGAGTTAACAACTTCAACTTGAACATTCTTTCTAAGATACGCCGGAAGGTTTGTGGACAGTAATCTTGCATAATGCTCAAAGATGATGTTCAGTGTTCTAAGATGCTCTTTTGAGAACTTCGATGGTCTGGCAAAATCATAGTTTTTAACCTGTTTTTCAGATGGTTCTTTATAATCATCCGCATCCAGTTCACCACTTGACAATGCAGCCAGAAGATTATCTATCTCGTGTTGGGATAAGATATCTCCCATTTAAACTACCTCCCTGAAATGCTATCTAAATGATAGCATAAAGTCAGAATAAAATCACCATAATTCTTGCTTATACTACAATTTGCGCCTTTAAGATACCACCATGTTCCCAAAATTAACATTGCTTATAAAATCGGATTTAAAATACTCATGTAGTCTGGTAAGGACCGCATTCTTGATCTCATTTTTCTTGTCAAGAACCTCATCATTGGTGTGTTTTTGTATCTCATCAGCTATAATTTCCTTAATTACTCCCTCATAATCACCCATTTTATCCTTATATATCTCATAATCAGGATGCTTGCTGTTCATAGACAATGACACCGGAACAAGTGCATAATGTGTCTGGCCGTCGCTACTCTTTTTCAGATTTACCGTAAGCTCATCATCCAGCTTATAGGTAACCAGATCCGCTACAGATATTTCCTTATCCTTATCGGTCTCCTCAAGCTCCAGCTCAATTACCTGTGCCACCTTGTTTACCAGCCTGGTGGTTTTGTTGGAGGCCGGAACTATTACAAATATCAAAACTCCTGTAAGAATAGCATTAATCAAAACAATAGCCAATATTATAATAGTCAGAATGTTTTTCTTCATATTTACCCTCCGTCCTTTGCATCAGTGACATCACCCTTAATGCCATATGCAATAATCTGGTAATATTTTAAAACCATGTTAAGGTCAGAATTACCATCCGCTGTATTTTTCATATTTATCTGCTGCTGTATTTATTATAAATTTTAATCTCTATTCTTCTGTTTTTTGCCCTGCCTTCACTGGTAGCATTGCTGCTTATTGGCTCATATTCTCCTCTGCCTGAATACTTGAGATGAGCAGGATCCAAATCACAGTTGTCTATCAGAAACTGGGCCGCATTCAGCGCTCTGGCGGTTGAAAGCCAATTATTGTCCTTGAAAGCGCCGCTGACCATAGGGACATTGTCGGTATGTCCAACAATTTCTATTTCATATCCTTCAAACCTCTTAAGCAGCTTGCCTATCTTTTTTAATACAGGCTCTGCTTCCTTTCTGATATCTGCAGAACCTGAATCGTACAGAACCGAACCTTTGAGTTCAAGCTGTACGTACTGGTACTGGGGATCCATCTTAAGCTCCGTATCACCGGTCAGATTATAAAGCTCCCTTAAATCCGATACCTGGTCATACATCTCGCCTGTAAGCTTCTTCTTTTCCTCCTGAAGCCTTTCTATGGCCTCATCCAGCCCTATTTCCTTATCCTGGCTGTCGTTTTTTCCACCGATATTGCTTCCGTCGCTGCCGGAAGCATCAGTTCCTTCAGTAATCTTGTCCCCCGTAACACCCTGGTTTCCCTTAAGGACATTGTCCTTACTGCCTTCTTCCTTAAAATTATCGCCTGCCTTAAGTGATGCCTCAGGATCTCTGGTTCCATGGACTCTTTTACCAACAGAATCGAACATCTTGCTCAAATTGTTGAGCTGTGACATACCTGATGAAATTAATTGCTCCTGTCCTACGGAAGAACCACCGGCTTCCAGGATTCCTATTGAATTTGCCATAGACATTGATAAGGCCTCAAACTTCTCCTCACTCAAATCCGAATAGGCAAAAAGCATTACGAAGAAGCAAAGCAGCAAATTCATCAAATCCGCAAAGGTATTAAGCCACGGGGCATTACCACCACTGCTGCTTTCAGGTCTCTTTCTTTTACCCAACGCTTTCACCCTCATCTTTCTTAAATGCATTTCTATT
>JAAZDK010000209.1 GCA_012512855.1 Clostridiales bacterium | reverse complement strand
TGTCAGCAGCTTTTTTAGGATATCCGCTGAAGCGGATAATTACTTGCTGCGGCATACGCGCAAGCCTGTATCGGCTCCCTTGCCACTGGCTTCAAATTTGCCCTGATAGGATATTTCAAGGCATTTGTCGTCACCAATCCAACCGCCACCCTTCCATATTCTGAAAAAGCCACCGAATTCATTTTCCGTATCTATATACCAGTCCCAGCACCATTCCCTTACATTGCCTGATATATCATAAAGTCCCAGCTCGTTTGGCTCCATGGAGCCCACCGGCTGTGTTTTGTTGTTGTTGGCTTCAATCATTGGCCAGCTCCAGTCGCCTGACAGATATTTATCACCGGAATTTCTCCAATACCAGCCTACATCATCCGGATTATTGCCGCCGCTGTATTTGAAGTTTTTGCTTTTTTGACCTCCGCTCGCCGCATACTCCCATTCCGCTTCTGTGGGCAAACGGTAGCCGTTGGCATTTTCATTAATTGTCACCGTCCATTTAATATCATCGAATTCACTGATATTGTTGGGATCCTTTGATTCCTTGTCAATATTGTAATATGGCTCCAGGCCCTCCTTAATGCTTCTTTTATTGCAATATTCAATTGCATCGTACCAGCTTACCGATTCTACAGGCAAATTGTCTCCTTTAAATTCTGAAGGGTTATCACCCATTATCTGTTTCCATTCATATCCGGTAATTTCATATTTGCTGATATAGAAATCCTCAATTATAATATCCTTTCCATAATATTTGGAATGCGTATTAACAAATGACCCACCCTCTACAAGAATTAGTTCATTAACAATTTCATCAGTATTGTTTGCAGTATCTGTAATATTCCGTGAACATCCGCTTATGCTAATAATATACAGCAATAGTAGAAAGAGAAAAATTTTTCTCATTTGCATTCCTCCAATACAGGCAATGATATATAAAAATCAAACAGTATGCAGGTTGACTGGGTTTACGGTTACAGACTAATTATATGGCCGAATATAACTAGTCGATATCTGGCTTTAATGTTATCATGCAATAGTTACCATACCGTCAAATTAGCATATCCGCTGCTCTGATAACCTTCCACGGCCATAACCTGATATGACCAGTTGTATCCAAGATACATACCTCTGCTGTTCCATGCGTTAACATGGTTGTTGAAGGTAATTGAAACATTGCTTCCTGTTGGCCGCTTCGATTTCTTTAAGGATATTATACTTGGTGAAAATCTACAATTAAAGATATAACAGTAATGAAATACAGAATATAGATTTGCTTATGGTATGAGATTGGCTATTGTTGTGGGATTGTATGGTATTATGTTCCGGGATCCTGCATGTTCTTTTTGATACCCTGAAACGAAGAGGATGCTATATGCTTCTTACGGTATTCGGACGGGGTCATATGCATAAGCTGAAGAAAGGCGCGGTTATAGTAGCTGATATTGTTAAATCCATTGGAGATGGCAATATCAGTTATTTTCTTATTGGTACTGATTAGCTCATTACAGCTTTGAAGTATACGGTATCGTATCAGGTATTGAAAGGGTGGCATTCCTGTAAGAAGCTTGAAGGAACGGCAAAACTGAGCCTCACTCAATGGAACCAGGGCCGCCAGCTCACCCAAGCTAAGGCTTTTACTGTAATTGTCATGAAGATAGGTAATCACTCCGGAAAGCTGATCCGCAAGTGCAGGGAGGGCTTTTCTGCTTTCAAGCCTGGATATGTGGTGATGATAAAGCCGGTCCCATATTAGGAAGGATAAACCGCGGATATAAAGCTCATTTGTTTTTTCAGCTGAAAAAATACGCTGCAGATTAATGAGAATATCCTTTTGCCAGTCGACGCTACTGCGTAAAACTGCTGCGCAGGACAGATTATTGTGCATGACCGGGAGAATATAGCTTTGATAGGGGCGTGTGTCAAAGGATGAAAAAATAATATCAGAGGAAAATACAAAAGCCCTGAAAACTACAGGAAGCGAACCTGTGTTGACGGCATGATGCAATAATTTTGGGGGAATAAAAATGCCTTCACCGGCATGAACTATATAGCTTTGGTTTTCTATATGAAAGCAAAGCTTACCCTCCAAAAGCATAAAAAACTCCATTTCATTGTGCCAATGCAGATATAAGGCGGGTTCAACCTCCAAAGGAATCTCAACATGGTAGATAGAATATGGAGCGGATGCCGTCATATGTGTGATATTTTCATATAATTCGCTTTTATGTACCTGCTTCATAAAGCCTCCTTTAGCAAAACAGGGTTTACAAGGGTTAAACCGAAGATAACATGCATCTGAGCGCATGTCAATATTGTGTTAGTCGGCTGCATCCGGGAAGCAAGAGCAGCTTAACTTTTTGTTAAACAATACAAAAGTATAGCCTGCAGTACATCTAAAAATGGATGCGCAAATAATGTTAATAATATTAAGTAATTACCGATTTTCTGCAGGATGAAACTATACTATAATAAAGGCAGTGCTTTTGTTGATGCCAAAAAATTATGTAAAATTATATGCTAAATAAATCTGCTGAACGGTGATTTTATTGCGGAAAAAATAATCCTCGAAATTAGCTTTTGTATATGTTATAATAAAACTGATTATATTTACAGTAGTACTATCAGGAATTTTTTATGCATTATCCTTAACCCCGATATGGAGGAAGCTATGTTAAACAATGATAAAATCAGGCTGATGACCAAGCTTGCGCTGTATGAGAGCAAGACAGGCAAGGAGGATATAAGACTCAGCAAATATTATAAAACTGATTATGTCAGGTATCAGGTGATAAAGTCCATAATAGCCGCAACCATCGGATATGTGCTGATATTGGCATTAATCATGCTGTATAAGTCCGAATATCTTATAAAGAATGCAGTGAAGCTGGATTATAAGACCATCGGCCTGTATGTGTTGGGCTTTTATATAATAATCGTTGCCATCTACGGTCTGTCCTCTATCGTTATATATTCAAGAAAATATGATATTTCAAGAAAAAAGCTTGGACGGTATTACAAGCTCTTGAAGCGGCTGGAGAAAATGTACAGCGATGAGTCGGCGTAAGACTAAAGTTTGAGGAGGAGTAACAGCATGATGTCATTGTTGGTTTTCAGGGAGCAGGTAAAGAATTTCTATCATAGATATGATATATATATTATCCCTGTTGTTAAATTTCTTTTTGCACTTGTTACCATAGTTACAATTAACAAGGAATTAGGATATGATGCCCGCCTAAAGACCCTGCCGGTCGTCCTGGCGCTTTCACTGCTGTGCGCATTTACGCCCTCTGCGGTGATGGTTCTGGTGGCGGCTTTGCTGGCATTAGTTCACGTCTTTTTCATTTCGCCAATTATTTCGGCTGTAGTATTGGTTTTCCTGATGATTATATATTTTCTTTATGCCCGCTTTACACCCAACCTGGGTTATATAATACTTGCTATACCTATTTTGTATTACTTGAAAATTCCTTATACCATTCCGCTGCTGCTGGGTATCATATCGACTCCGATGGCTGTCGTTCCCACCGCCTGTGGCGTGCTGGTATATTATGTTTTCCAGGTGATTAATTCGGCAATCAGCGTGCAGGTGAATAAATCCGTTGATGATATACTGCAGCTGTATACCAATATTATTGACAATGTTATTGGCAATAAGCAGATGATTATGAGTATTGTCATATTTGCCTTGATGCTTATAGTTGTTTACTATGTCAGAAGAATGAGAGTTGATTATGCCTTTGAGATTGCTATTGGAGCAGGAGCCCTTACCAGTATTTTAGGCTTTTTGATCAGCGATCTGATACTTGACAAGGCTGAACAGATATTGGCAATGATACTTGGCACTATAGTATCGGCCCTTATTGTGTTTATAGTTCAGTTTTTCCAGCTGACACTGGATTATTCCGGTGTTGAGCATGTGCAGTTTGAGGATGATGTATACTATTACTATGTAAAGGCTATTCCCAAGATGACAGTTACAACTCCTCAGATGAAGGTTAAGCATATTAATGTAAAAAATGCCGTCAGGGGGATGTCAAAATTCGACAACAGGCATAATAATGATCTAAAAGACAGCTTTGATTATGATATAGATTTGGATAATGATGATGATAATTGATGCCAGTTAAATTTCGTTAGGGGAGAAGGCCGGTGGATGCGATAAGAGATATTATTAACCAGTATCTTATAATACCAAAGATCAATATTACCGATATAATGGAAAACTGTATTCTGGCTTTTTTAATATACCATGTGATTAAATGGATAAAAACCACCAGGGCATGGTCATTGGTAAAAGGGCTTACGGTTATAATGGTATTCTGGCTGTTTGCATATATTTTCCGTTTGAATGTAATCCTTTGGATAATCAGAAATACCATTAATGTCGGTATAATCGCAATCGTAATCATATTCCAGCCGGAATTCCGCAAGGCGCTGGAGCAGCTGGGACAAAAAAATATATTGAAATCGATTATTACCTTTGATGATACGAAGGAAAAGGAGAGGTTTTCAGATCATACCCTGAATGAAATAGTAAGAGCGGTATTTGAGCTGGCGAAAGCAAAAACAGGTGCGCTTATTGTAATGGAGAATGAAGTATCCTTAAGCGAATATGAAAGAACAGGCATAGCTTTAGACAGTTTGGTAAGCAGCGAGCTTCTGATAAATATATTTGAGCATAACACTCCTTTACATGACGGGGCTGTAATTATACGAGGCAACAGGCTGGCGGCAGCCACCTGCATACTTCCGGTATCGGACAACATGCAGATTAGCAAGGAGCTTGGAACCAGACATCGTGCAGGCATAGGTATCAGCGAAATATCCGACTGCATGACAATTATTGTTTCGGAGGAGACAGGTAAGGTATCGATAGCCAGGAGCGGAAAGCTGATTCGCAATATAGATTCTGAATATCTTCGCTCCAAGCTGACTGATCTGCAGGGTAAAAGTGCAGAGGTCAGACGACTCAGATTATGGAAGGGAAGAATAAGGAATGAAAGAGATCTTGACCAGGAATATCGGCATTAAAATACTTGCTGTTATTCTTGCCGCAATATTATGGCTGGTAATCAACAATATAGAGGATCCTTTGACGGTGAAGGACTTCCGTGACATACCGGTCAAGAGGCTTAATGAGCAGGCTATAAAATCAAAGAACCAGGATTACCAGGTAAAAGATGGCGATAAAATCGACATAACCATTCTAGCCAGACGCTCAATTGCCGATAACCTGAAGGAATCCAATTTTGTTGCCACGGCCGATTTGTCCAAGGTTACCGATATGGACACTATCACGATAAACATTAGCTGTCCCGGATATGAAGATGAGGTTATTATCAAGAAAATGTCCCAGCAGGTAATGACTATTACCAGGGAAGAGGTAGTGGAAAAGCGGGAGCTGGTAAAGGTCAGGGTAAAGGGAGAGCCGGCCGACGGCTTCTATGTAGCCAAAAAAACCTCCAATACTCTTGTGACGGTTTCGGGACCTAAAAGCAAGATCGAGAGAATTAAGGAGATTATAGCGGAGGTTGATGTCACCGACGAGGCCCAGGCGGGAATAATAAAGACAAATGAATATGTAAAGGTGGTAGATGAGGAAGGCGTGGAGATTGATAAATCCCATCTGACCTTTAGCCAGGAGACGGTACCCATAACTATAGAGATATATCCGACAAAAATTATTGATGTGCTTGTGACAACCGAAGGGACGCCTGCCGATGATTACTATATGACCAATATAGAATATGGCCCTAAGGAGATAGAGATTGCAGGCAAAGCTGAGATTATTGACAAGATTGACAGCCTTACCGTAACCGAGAATATTGACGGGGTAAACAGCGATATTAAAAAGGAGATCAATCTGAGTGATTATCTGGATGATGACTTAATTATAGTTGAGGAGGATGACACGGCGTTTATCAATATAACAATAGAGAAGGCCGAGTCAAAGAGAATTACCATAAGGCCTGATGACATTATAATAAAAAACAAACCGTCATTAACGGTAAAAGTTCAAAGCACCGGCCCGATAATCCTGGAGCTGTCGGGCCCGGGCTCGGAGCTTGAGCGAGTTACAGCAAAATCAGTAACTCCATATATCGACCTTTATCATTATACATACGGCAGCTTTGAGGTAAACCTCCAGATTGAAAAGATAGAAGATGCCGAGAACGTAAAATTGGCCGCTCCGGTCAAGATTCCGGTTTATCTTAGCCCTTGATGGGAAGGTGTTGTATGCTTAGTAAAAAATTTATAATCACGCATCCGGATGGTTTGCATCTGAGGCCTGCTACCGTTTTGTGCAGCCATTCGATAGAATTCAAGTCAAATATAACCCTAAAGGCAGGTAATAAGAGCGTTAATGCAAAAAGCGTGCTGGGCGTACTTTCTGCCCTGGTCAGGTATGGGGACGAGGTGGAGCTAATTTGCGACGGACCGGATGAAAAACAGGCCATGGAGCTTTTGGGGAGGCTATTTGATTCGGGCTTTGACGAGGATATCAAGGGCATAAAGGCATAGGGATATAGCTTAGGGATATAAAGGATGTTACCTAACAGCAGACATCAGGGGGAAGTAAAAGACAGAAAATTAAATTTAAAAATATAAATAAAATTCTTGCATAAAAAAAATCATAATGCTATAATGAGTGTCACTATCATAAAGTGTATTTTTATACTGTGATAGTGGCATTTTATTAATTAAAGTATTTGTTATATTATCCCTACATATTTACATGGCTGGATTAGCCTCACTAAACGAGCAGAAGCCGGGCTGCCCCAGATAGACCGGAGGATGCCGGCTGATATTAATTGGTATTAATATTAATGAATATATATATATTTTATTAAACTAATCAAAATTCTACTATAAATACAGAAAGGATATGATTCATATGGGACTCGAGTAGACAGACCCATCTTATTCCTGGTTAAGCTTTACAGTGTGATTTACCGACTCCGTGGTTAGTGTG
>JAAZDK010000208.1 GCA_012512855.1 Clostridiales bacterium | reverse complement strand
CGGGTGCTGAAATATTTATAAATTTAACCTGCCGGCCTGTCTCCAGCAGAAAATCTGCCACCTTCTGTCCGAAGCCTCCGCTTTTTACATTTTCCTCAAGTGTAATAATCAGGCGGTGGCTTGCCGCAAGGGTCTCTATCATCTCCTTGTCTATAGGGGAGATAAACCTGGCATTTACCAGGGTGATTTTCCTTCCCTCAGCCTCAAGTCGGTCCGCCACCTCCAGGGCGGTCCTTACCATATTTCCTACCGCTATTATTGCCACTTCGGAGCCGCTGTAGATCAGCTCGCTCTTTCCATGCTCTATAGGGGCATTATATTCGCCAAGTCCGCTGAAGGCCTCCGCCTTGGCATATCTGATGGCAGCCGGCCTGCCAGAATCCAGCGCAAACCTGAGCATACCCTCCAGCTCATACCTGTTTTTGGGTGCCATCAGCATCAAATTCGGTATATGGGACAAAAATGATATATCAAATACTCCATGATGGGTCTTGCCGTCCTTGCCCGTGATACCGGCACGGTCAATGGCAAACACCACCGGAAGATTGTTTATGCAGACATCATGCAGTATCTGGTCATATGCCCTCTGCAAAAAGGTTGAATAAATGGCAACCACCGGCTTATAACCGCCTCTGGCAAGTCCGGCGGCAAATGATACCGCATGCTGCTCGGCTATACCCACATCAAAGAAGCGGTCGGGAAATTGCTTCTTAAATTCCGACAGACCGGTTCCGTTAGGCATGGCTGCCGTGATGGCGACTACCCTTTCATCCTCCTTTGCCAGCTTCAGGATAGCATCAGAGAATACCTTAGTATAGGAGTTATCCTTTTTCCTTGCCGAGGGCTGCCCATTGGATATATTAAAGGGCTCAACCCCGTGAAATCTCATGGGATACTTTTCGGCAGGATAATATCCCTTGCCCTTTCGGGTCAATACATGCACCACTACAGCCTTTCTTGCCCTGGCTGCTGCCTTGAAGGCCTCCAGCATCTGATAAATATTGTGACCGTCTATCGGTCCTATATAAGTAAGGCCCATATCCTCAAAAAACATGCTTGGCAGCATGAAATATTTGATGGCGTCCTTGGATCTCTTCAGCTTTTCGACAAGCGCCTTGCCTACTCCTGGCAGCTGATTTAAGGTGTTTTCCATGTTCTCCTTAAAGCCTGTGTATCCTGCGCTGGTCCTGAGCTTGGCTAGGTAATTTGCCAGCCCGCCGACATTTTCCGATATGGACATATTATTGTCATTCAGCACTATTATTAAATTGCTCTTCAGTCTTCCGGCATTGTTTAATGCCTCAAAGGCCAAACCACCGGTTAAGGCCCCGTCTCCGACAACCGATACGATCCTGCTCTTTTCTCCCTTTAAATCCCGCGCCTTTACAAGGCCTAATGCCTCTGATATGGCGGTCGAGCTGTGCCCTGTATCAAAAAGGTCACAGGGCGACTCCTCCCATCTTGGGAAGCCGCTTAGGCCGTTTAGCTGCCTTAAGGACCCAAACATATCCTTACGGCCTGTTAAAAGCTTATGGGTGTATGTCTGATGTCCAACATCCCATACCAGCTTATCCTCCGGAAAGGTTAGAAACAGATGAAGAGCCATGGTCAGCTCAACAGCCCCGAGATTGGATGCCAGATGCCCGCCGTTTTTGCTTACTGTTTTTATCAAAAGCTCACGTATTTCCTGGGCAAGTCTGTCATAATCCTGAGCCTTTATCTGTTTAATGTCATTTTCTTTATTTATCCTGTCTAATATATTTGGCACCATATCACCTCAAATTTTCACAATAAGGCATCAGATTAAGACGCATTCTTCATAACAAAATGCGCCAGCCATCATTTTTCTCTGTAAACCAGCTTCATTATCAGCTCTTCCAGAAAATCATTCCTGTAAGCAAGCCTGTGGTAATTATCCACCGCTCTTTGTGATATCTTAAGTACCTCGGCTTCCGCTTCCTCCGGACTCATAATTGAGACATAGGTTACCTTATCATTCTTCAAATCACTTTTAACAGGCTTTCCCAGCGTCTCCTGCGAGCTGACAAGATCAAGGATGTCATCCCTGATCTGAAAGGCAAGGCCTATATCGCCTGCTATTTGCTCAATTACTCTGATTTCCTCCTCGCTTGCCCCGGCAAGAGTAGCCCCTATCATCATGGAAGCCTCAATTAATGCGCCGGTCTTAAGCCTGTACATATGATCCAGACGCTCACGCTCAATGCCCTTTTCAAAGCCCTCAACATCTATTACCTGTCCGCCAATCATACCATATATCCCGGCCTTGTTTGCCAATATGCGGACAGCTCTGGCTATTCTTTCAAAGTACTGATACTTTTCAGGCCAGCTTATTCCGGCGGCTGCATCAAAAGCCGTAAGTGCTGTTTCAAAGGCATAATTAAGCAATCCATCCCCTGCCAGGAT
>JAAZDK010000207.1 GCA_012512855.1 Clostridiales bacterium | reverse complement strand
CATTAAGCGGAGAGGCACCACAGGTGTTTGAATGTGTAAAATGCGGCCGTATGGCTACACAGCAGGATGAAAACGCAGCTGCAGGCTTTTATTTCAGTCCTGCAAATCGGGGTATTCTCTGCCGGGATTGTTCGGCGCAGGACAGAGGGGGAACCCTGCTAAATACATCAACCCTGTATGCGATGCAGTACATAATAGCCAGGGAAAGTGAAAGGCTGTATAGCTTTACTGTTTCCCCACAGGTTCTGGAGCAGCTTAAATACTGTATCGGCAGTTATCTGACCACCTTTACCGATCATGAATTCAAGTCGCTTGCCATGCTGGATGGCATTTCTCCAATCATATAATAATGCAGCAAAGTCAGATTTGACAAATGCAAGCTTACAGGTTAAAATGATATGAGTCCACTTTGCAAGAAAAATACAGCAATATAAGCTTTTATCAGATTTAAAAGTTTTTGTGTGAAGGAAGGCATGGACATTAGTATGATAAAATTGTTGTTGAATGCGTTATTACTTTTAGGTCTGCTGGCATTTACCGCCTGCAGCAGTAGTGAAAAGAGCTTAAATGCAGAAGATATCACGGTAAACACCATATTGGCCAAAGCAAACTGAGAACTTCAGGTGGCTATAGTGGAGGGTTTTGACAAACCCTACTATAATGTTAATGAACTGAAGGATTTTGTTTCAAAAGAAATTGACGCATATAATAAGAAAGTAGGAGATGGCAAGGTTAAGCTTGATGAGGTTAAGCAGAAGGACAACAAGGTAATCATGCTGATGACCTATTCAGGCATGGATCAATATACGGCATTCAACAAGGTAGCTGCAGCATATTTTAACAGCGGTATTGAAAACCTGAAGCTGGCGCTTCCTGCCACCCTTAAAAATGCATCCAACGAAACCGTCACAGGTACTAAGGAGGTCATCCAAACGACCGGCTATAAGGTACTGGTTTTGAATGAGCCTTATGAAATAATAGTGGAAGGCAAGGTTAAATATATTTCCGAGAATGCAAAATTGCTGGAAAACGACAAGGTATCATCGGCTGGTGATCAAATGACGGTGGTTGTTTTCAAATGATGAACAGCAAATTGCGACGGCAATATTAAAGTAGCCGGAACGCAATTTTTACATAATATATAAGAGATGTGAGGATGAACGTATGGAAAAGACAATGGATAAGATCGTTGCATTGGCAAAGAATAGAGGCTTTGTTTATCCGGGCTCCGAAATCTACGGTGGCCTGGCCAATACCTGGGATTATGGTAATCTGGGAGTAGAGTTAAAGAGCAACATTAAGAAGGCCTGGTGGCAGAAGTTCGTACAGGAGAGCCCCTACAATGTAGGTGTAGACTGCGCCATTTTGATGAATCCACAGACATGGGTGGCTTCCGGACATCTCGCAGGCTTTTCCGATCCCCTGACAGACTGCAGGGAATGTCATGAGCGCTTCAGGGCGGACAAGATTATTGAGGACTATAACAGGGAAAACGGAATCGCTATAGAGGGTTCTGTTGACGCATGGTCACACGAGGAGATGAAAAAGTATATCGACGAGCACAAAATTCCCTGTCCATCCTGCGGCAAGCATAATTTTACTGAAATTCGTCAGTTCAATCTGATGTTCAAAACCTTCCAGGGTGTTACTGAGGATACAAAAAACATCGTATATTTGAGACCTGAAACTGCCCAGGGCATTTTTGTTAACTTTAAGAATGTTCAAAGAACATCAAGAAAAAAGATTCCTTTCGGAATTGGTCAGATCGGTAAGTCCTTCCGCAATGAGATTACCCCCGGCAACTTTATTTTCCGTACAAGGGAATTCGAGCAGATGGAGCTGGAGTTCTTCTGTGAGCCGGATACGGATCTTGAATGGTTTGCCTACTGGCGCCAGTTCTGTATAGATTGGTTAAAGACTCTGGGTCTTAAGGATGAAGAGCTCCGCATCAGGGATCATGAAAAGGAGGAGCTGGCCTTCTACAGCAAGGCAACAACCGACATAGAATTCCTCTTCCCCTTCGGCTGGGGAGAATTGTGGGGTATTGCTGATCGTACAGACTATGACCTGACCCAGCATCAGAATGTTTCCAGGGAAGATATGAGTTATTTTGACGATGAAAAGGGTAAGCGTTATGTACCTTATGTAATAGAGCCGTCTGTAGGTGT
>JAAZDK010000206.1 GCA_012512855.1 Clostridiales bacterium | reverse complement strand
TTGTCTCCGGGATCTATGACAATGGCTTCATTTGTGTAACTGTTGCCAACTACATAGCAGTTGGTCCTTACTACACCCACAACCAGGGTGTTTATTTTCATATTACTCATAGTTCATCAGTCCTCAAGAAAATTTCTCCGGTCTAGCCTGCGGTTCGCTCTATATCCAGAACGCTTTCTATATTGCGAATCTTGGCTATTATTTCATTAAGCTGTTCCTTACTGCTTATTCCAAAGCCGACGCTGATTGTAGCCGTACCCTGCTTGCTGGTCCTTACATTCATACTGGTAACATCAATCTTATTTTCTGTAAGCACCTTGGATACATCTACCAGTACGCCCGTCCTGTTGTTGGCATAAATCTTAATCTCTGCAGTATATACTCCTTGAGGGGCTTTTCCATCGGTGACATTCCACTCGGCATTAATCAGCCTTGCCCGATCATCCTCCGGCAGATTGATTATATTGATGCAATCCGTCCTGTGAATTGATACACCGCGTCCTCTGGTTACAAAGCCTACGATTTCGTCACCGGGCACAGGAGAACAGCATCTGGAAAATCTTACCGCCACGTCGTGTATGCCTTCAACCACAATACCGCTCTTTGAGCTCTTCTGGGGGACTCTTTCCCTGGTATCGGATATGGCTTCAAGCACATTCTCGTCTGTGATTTCCTTTTTATTTTTCTTCCTGTATTCCTCCAGCAGCTTGTTAACTATCTGCCCTTCCTTAAGGCCGCCATGTCCTATGGCTGCAAGTACACTATCCCAGTCCTTGAAGCCGTATTTGCGCATAACAGCCGCTGTAAATTCAGGCTTAAGAAGGTCACTGAGGACAATGGACTTGGCTTTGCAGTAGGCGCTGAGCAATTCTTTACCTTTTACTATATTATCTTCTTTTCTCTGCGACTTGAACCACTGGTTGATCTTATTCTTTGCCTGGGTGCTTTTTACTATGCTTAGCCAGTCCCGGCTGGGACCCTTTGAATTCTGGGAGGTAATTATCTCCACCCTGTCACCGTTTTGAATGACATAATCAATCGGAACCAGCTTGCCGTTTACCCTGGCACCAACCATTTTATTGCCGACTGCACTATGGATGCTGTAGGCAAAATCTATTGTATTTGAGCCAGCCGGCAGGGTCTTGACATCGCCGGTAGGCGTAAATGCATATACATTGTCTGAAAAGAGGTCAAAATCATTCTTAATCAGACTCAAAAATTCCTTGTTGTCTGACATGTCCCGCTGCCATTCCAGAACCTGTCTCAGCCAGGCCAGCTTTTCCTCCTCGGAATTGGCAGTGCCGCTCTTGCCATCCTGACCCTCCTTATATTTCCAGTGGGCTGCTATACCGTATTCGGCGGTACGGTGCATGTCAAAGGTCCTGATCTGTATCTCAAAGGGTGCTCCCTTGGGACCAATCAGGGTAGTATGGAGCGACTGGTACATGTTTGGCTTCGGCATCGCTATATAATCCTTGAAGCGGCCCGGTATGGGCTTATACATTTCATGAATTACACCGAGGGCGGCATAGCAGTCCTTGACGGTATCCACGATAATCCGGACGGCAAAGAGATCATATATCTGATCGATTGTTTTGCTCTGGTTGACCATCTTCTTGTAAATACTGAAGAAATGCTTTATCCGGCCATCTATTTTGGCCTGGATACCCGAATCGTCAATATGCCGCTTTACATCCTGTACAATGCTGTCTATATAGGCCTGCCGCTCACTTTTCTTGGTGGCTATCTTTTCCGCCAAATCCTTATATACCTCAGGCTCAAGATACTTCAATGACAGATCATCCAGCTCCACCTTAATCTTGCTGATACCCAGACGGTGGGCAATAGGGGCATAGATATCCATGGTCTCCCTTGCCTTCTCCTTCTGCTTTTCAGGATCCATGTATTTTAAGGTACGCATGTTATGGAGCCGGTCGGCAAGCTTGATTAGGATAACACGGATATCCTTGGCCATGGCAAGAAACATCTTTCTTAAGTTCTCGGCCTGGTATTCAATCTTGTCCATATTCAACTGGGTGAGCTTGGTGACACCATCCACCAGCAGGGCGATTTCATCGGAAAACAGCTCGGATATCTGGTCTGTTGTCATAACAGTATCCTCGACAACATCATGAAGAATGCCGGCCACTATGCTTTCCTTGTCCAGCTCAAGCTCAGCCAGTATATTTGCCACACATAAGGGATGAATGATATAGGGTTCTCCCGATTTTCTGCGCTGGTTTTTGTGAGCCTCATCCGCAATACGATAAGCCTTTTCAATCATGGAGATATCAGCTGAAGGATGATAGCTCCTAACCTTGTCGATCAATGCCTTATACAGCTCCTCGGGCGAAGCAAAATCCTCATACTTGCTGCCTGGTTCGCTTATTATGGCACTGCCAGTTATTTCACGATTATCCTCCACGATATCACCACCTACTTTTAAACTGATTACCATTTCCAATAAAAAACAGCTCTTGCTTATATCAATTTGCTTTTATGAATCAGCTGGGTTTCGACGAATTTTAAGTTGAATTAACTATTTACCCTCATATTTTATAACAGCATCTACATCATAGCCCATAAGCCTTTCTCTTCCCTTCAGGCCTTCAAGCTCAATTAAAAATATTATTTTGACCACTTCACCACCAAGCATCTCTACAAGCTTGGTTATAGCCTCAATGGTTCCTCCGGTGGCAATGAGATCATCGATAATAACCACCCTTTGCCCAGGCTTAATTGCATCCTTGTGTATTTCTATGGTTGCCTGGCCATACTCCAGCTCATAATCCATTGATACGGTTTCACACGGCAGCTTTCCCTTTTTCCTTACCGGAACAAATGCCTTATTCATATTATAGGCAATCGGAACACCAAAAATAAAGCCTCTGGATTCCGGCCCTACTATTATATCAAAATCCACATCCGACAGCTTTTCCTGCAGCTTGTCTATCGCCAGTCTTAAGCCGTCCTTATCCTGCAATACGCTTGTAATGTCACGGAAAATAATACCCGGTTCAGGAAAATCCGGAATACTTCTTATATAATCCTCTATACTTTTCATATTCTACCCTCCATACCGCCTTCATATGGCAGCAACTCGTTTATCTTAATCTATTTATTGATAGTATTTATCATTTATCATTTATCTTTATAAATGCTTATTATAGCCCAAATTTCCCGGTTCGTAAAGATTTTTTAAGAAAAGCACTATAAAAAAGTGCTAAATTTAGCTTTTTTTGCGTCTTTTTATACTATTTTGAACTTTGCTTGAACCTTATATCCTTTTTAATAAGTACAGCCTCCCGATACATTTCACTATAGCTGAAATTTATAATTCTGAATATTCAGCTGCAGATTTCTGAAGCCGTTATATTCATTTACATTCGGATAATATGTAATCGAGATTGTGGCATTACTGCTTCTGCCGGTTTGCAGCCTTCTTAGCTCCTCTGCTCCAAAGCAGTCTTCTATCCGTTTAAAAAACAGAGCAGGATCACCAAAATATACCGCCTCTATGCTTCTGCCGTTTATATCTGACAGCCTCAGCTTAACACCTGCATTGTTGCCGACAATTATGGCTGATCTTATTTTTAGATTTTTTTCAGCAAACAGCGGCCTTTCATTGCCCTTGCCAAAGGGCTCCATAATCTCAAGCTCCTTAACTAAGGCTTCGGACACATAAGCTATGGGCAAATGAACATCTATGGCAACCTTCGGTATTAGCATCTGTTCCGTCAGGCTTGTAGTTCCATTAAGCAGGCTGCGCAGCTGCTCTATGTTTTCCTTTTGCAGTGACATGCCTGCCGCCATAGGATGCCCTCCCAGCTTCAGGAAGAGATGCCTGTGCTTTTGCAGCTCCTCAATCATATTATACTGCTCAATTGATCTGCCGGAGCCCTTTACACAGTCATGGGCATCTGTAAGGATAATCGTCGGCCTGTTATATTTTTCCCTTATCCTTCCTGCTATTATGCCGGCTATGCTCTCATGGCAATCCTCAAGATAAACAACCAGTATTTTGTCATCCTTTAGACTGCTGCCCTCTATCAGGGCAAGCGCTTTCTCCACATTTTTCTGGGTCATGCTTTTTCTTTTATTATTAAGCTCAACAAGCTCGGCCGCAAGGCGTGCCGCCTCGTCCGCCTTCTCCTCCAGCAAAAGGCCAAGCCCCATTTTAGCCGTATCAAGTCTTCCCGATGCATTAAGGCAGGGTCCGATTATATAGCCCAGGTGGAAGCTAGTCAGCCTTGCCCCGGCAAGTCCTGCTGCATCCATCAAAGCAAGCAGCCCTCGGTTTTTTGTGGCTTTTAATAATTCCAGACCATGCCTGACAAAAATCCTGTTTTCTCCAACCAGATCCATTACATCACATACTGTTGCAATTGCTACAAAGGACACCAGCTCCCGGATAAAGTCATCCGCGTCTGTATCAGGCTGCTTTTTCAGCAATGCCATACTCAGCTTGTATGCCACCGCCGCCCCGCACAGGCCTTTAAAGGGATAGCTGCAGTCAGGCCTCTGGGGATTGATAATGGCATCGGCAGGAGGTAGTATCAGGCTCCCATCCTCTGATTTTGCCAGGCTGTGATGGTCGGTTACTATCACAGTCATATTGTACTGCTTTGCCTTCTCTATCTGTTCAATAGCGGCTATTCCATTGTCACAGGTCAATATAGTATCTATCTGGTCATTATATGCAGCTTCAACAATTCTGACATTGATTCCGTAGCCGTCATTTATCCGGTCGGGTATGTCATAGCTGACTCTGGCTCCCAGCCGCAGCAAGGTACGGTAGAGTATATAGGTAGCCACAACCCCGTCTACATCATAATCCCCGATGATGCGAATGCTTTTGCCTTCCTTTATCTTATTCCAAATAAGATCGCAGGCCTTCTGCATATCCGCCAGCATAAAGGGATCATGCTGCCCCTCAAGGCTGGGATTTAAATAGCCTTTTATCTGCTCTATGCCTGTAAGCCCCTTGTTTGCAAGGCACCTTGCCAAAACGGCACTTACACCGCATTCCTTCATAATCTGCTCAAAATCAGCCCGCTTATTGATCAGTACCCAGTTCTCCATCGAACTCTTCTCCATCCGCCGCCTTAAGCATGATTGCGCATTCAACCCGCTTTCTCTGTAGCTCGCAGCCTATATCATATGTATCGTTAATATTGCCTGTAAAGTTAAATGAATTTGCAGCACAGCCTCCACTGCAATAAAATTTTGCAAAGCAGCCTCTGCATTTCTCCTTGCTGTATACATTGCAGGCCAAAAACTCATCCCGTAAGGCGGTATTTTTAATCCCCTCAAAGACATTGCCCATCAAAAACTCCTCCTGCCCTACAAACTGATGGCAGGGGTACAAATCTCCCCATGGAGTTACAGCCAGATATTCGGTGCCGGAGCCGCAGCCGGACAAGCGCTTGGCCACGCAGGGGCCACCGGACAAATCAATCATGAAATGGAAGAAGTTAAAGGCTCTTTTTTCTTTCCTGCGCTCAATCATAAGCCTTGCCAGCTTATCATATTCATCAAAAAGCAGCGGAAGGTCTTCTTCCTTAATGGCATAGCCTTCGCTTTCCGGAGCCACCACAGGCTCAACGGAGATCTGCTTAAAGCCCAGATCCGCCAGATGCTTTACGTCCTCACAAAAGTCCAGATTATGATGGGTAAATGTACCTCTTACATAATAATTGGTCTGATTACGAGACTGCGCCAGCTTTATAAACTTATCAACAATGAGGTCATAGCTGCCCTTGTTGTTTCTGCAGGGACGCATAAAATCGTTAACCTCCCTGCGTCCGTCAAGGCTTAAAACCACATTGCTTATTTCCTTGTTCAAAAACTCCATAATCTCATCATTCAGCAGTATCCCGTTTGTAGTCAGGGTAAAGCGGAATTTTTTATTATGCTGCTTCTCAAGCTGCCTGCCATATGCCACTAAGTCCTTAACCACATCAAAATTCATAAGCGGTTCTCCGCCAAAGAAATCCACCTCAAGGTTTCTTCTGTTGCCTGAGGAGGCCACCAGGAAATCCAGCGCCTGCTTGCCTACCTCGTAGCTCATCAAAGCACGGCGGCCTTTATATTCCCCTTCCTCTGCAAAGCAATACTTGCAGGCAAGGTTGCAGTCATGGGCTATATGGAGGCACAAGGCCTTAACAACCGTGGAACGGTTCTTAAATTCCTTAATGTAATCCTCATATATATCCTTTGAAAACAAGCTGCCTTCCTTAACCAGCTGCTCGATATCATCAATGGTTGCATTTATTTCAGCAAGCAGTCTGTCCTTATCGGGCTGCGTATCGGCTTTTGCCTCACTTTCATCCATAATGGCAGAGTAATTCTCAGGCCTGGAATATTTTTCCACCATAGCAGCCACGATATCTTCCCTTGATGAGTTCTCGTAGATAGCTATAATATCATAGGCCAAATCGTCTACCACATGAACCATGCCGCTGTTAACATCCAACACGATATTGTATCCGTTATTTTTATATTGATGAACCATTTATATCCTCCCTTAATTAATGCAAGGAATAGGACTGTCTTAAAATATTCTCCCGCAACGGATACATTTTAAGGCAGCCCCATAAAATGTAAGGTGTCCCAAGCCTAGCTCCAAGACACCTTAATGTTTGTCAGTTCATATTAATGCAAAACTACAAGCTTATATGTATGGATTAGCTATTTATTTTCACAGCTCTGATTACCAACCGTGCAGGATGTCTTGCATGCTGACTGGCAAGAGGTCTGGCATTCGCCACATCCGCCCTTTTTCATGGTATCCTTTAAATTCCTTGTATTTAAAGTCTTTATACGCTTCATACTCTAGCCTCCTTAGCCTCTATTAACTTTTTGTCATTATACCATATGTATATGCATAAGAAAAGCATTTTTTGCAATTCTAATATTAGGAAATAATAGATATTAATAGAATCTTGGTATTGAAAGCGACATGTGTTGCGTGGTATAATGTGATATATCGTTTTAAAAACTACTTGATATAAACCAATACATTCATGAGGGGGTAGTGATAATAATATGAAGCAATATATAATAACAACCGATACAACCTGCGATTTGCCCGAGGATTATTTAAATCAGCACAAAATTGGCCTTATTCCGATCTATTATAATCTGAACGGCACAGTCTACGGAGATGACAACAGGCTTGATCCAAAAAGCTTTTACAATATAATGCGAGGAGGCGCCATGCCTACAACCATGGCAGCCAACCCTGACATTGTAAAAAATACCTTTACCCGCCTGCTGGATGCCGGCTTCGATATTCTCCATATTGCATTTTCATCCGCCCTAAGCGGAAGCTGCTCGGTGACAGAGGCAGTGGCAAGGGAATTGCTTGAGGAACGCCCCGATGCAAAAATTATAATAGTGGATTCCCTTTGTGCCTCTATGGGTGAAGGCCTTCTTGTCCATAAGGCGGCACAGCTGAAGGCTCAGGGAAAAAATATTGATGAGGTCAAAGAATGGCTGGAAGCCAATAAGCTTAAAATTTGCCATATGTTCACCGTAGATGATCTGCACCATCTCCACCGGGGCGGCAGGGTATCCAAAACCTCAGCAATAATTGGCAGCCTTATAAATGTCAAGCCTGTGCTACATGTTAATAATGAAGGCCGTTTAATCCCTCTTGTGAATGTAAGGGGCAGAAAAAAAGCCATAACAAACCTTGTTGACCAGATGCAGGAGCGCATAAGGGACAGTGGGATTGAAAATGATATTGTTTTCATCAGCCATGGTGACTGCGAAGAGGAAGCTTCCTTACTGGCCGATATGATTAAGGAGCGCTTTGGAATAGACAAATTTTTGATAAATTACATCTGCCCCACAATCGGTGCCCATTCAGGTCCGGGAACCCTGGCCTTATTCTTCATGGGCAAAGAAAGATAGACAATAGGCGGTTGTGCATACTTATATGAGGTCTGCACAACCGCCTGTCTGCATAACCAGGTTTTTCATTTGAATAGTATTCAATGCATAATATTCAAAAGGATAGCTCTCAGATCTAACATACTAACTGAAGGAATCAATATTATTCCCGCTTTGAAGACTGTTGACCACCTCGGATACCCGTCTTTCTGCATCCTCTCCCGATGTCGAGCTTTGGATGTAATTAACCAGCCTTTCCCTTTTATCTCTTGGAAGGTTTGCATAATTAGTCATAGCTCTCATGTCAAGCGCCAGACGGAAGCCAAGTCCTTCAGGCAGCTGTAAGTTCTCATTCATCAGGTCCATAGAATCACTCCTCCTTATGCGCGGAAGGCTTTACTTATCCTTTATTGTATCAATCCATAATCCTGAAAAAGCGACCAATAAAGCAAACAACCACATCAGGCATGATATGTCAGGTAAATATTCTGACGGATGGACGCTCAGCTTTATATGACTGTTATCCAATAGTTATTATCTGTACTATTTAATTATTTATGTGATATTATATTTGCCTGCTTTTTCATTTTTAACTAATTTGTCAGAACCAATCATATCACTAAGGATAGAGCTTTTTTATACCTTGTCCTTCTTATTATTCATTAAAATGATTCGGAAAAATATTTAAAAAATAATAAAATGGGAATAGTAAAAGGCCGGCGTGTTAGCCGGCCCTTATCCTATAAATTTTATTAAATCCAGTTAAAAATTATTAATCAATCATTTCATATTGCCCGGCTTAAAGGCTATCTAATCAACTATTTTGTCAGGCTTATGAATTGATCTATCATTTCTTCAATAGTCCTTAAGCTGCTTTTCCAGAAGTCCGGATTGGTGATATCTATTTCGGCCTGCTTTGCTGCATCCTCTACAGACATTACCGTTGTAGCCTTCAGTAATGCTTTATATTTTGGAACAAAGGCCTTTCCCTCTTCCTTAAACTTAGCATACAAGCCCCTGGCAAACAAGCCTCCGAAGGCATAGGGGAAGTTGTAGAAGCTCAGGCTTTCCGAATAATAATGGCTCTTCAAAACCCACATATAAGGGTGCAGCCAGTTTGGATCCAGCCCGTCACCATAAGCGACTCTTTGAGCTGAAAGCATAATTTCCTTCAGCTCATCGGCAAAAAGGAAGCTGTTTTTGCATTTTTCAAAAACCTCGGATTCAAAGAGGAATCTTGAATATATATCGCATATTATCTGGGTTGCATCCTGAAGCTGGCTTTCAATCAGGGCAATCTTGTCCTTGCCCTCGCTCTCATTAACAATTGCTTCCATTATCAGGGCTTCATTAAAGGTGGAGGCTGTTTCAGCTACAGGCATGCTGTAATCATAATTGAGCGGAAGGTGATCCTGTATATTCATTCCATGGTAGGCATGCCCCAGCTCATGAGCAAGGGTAACCACATCGTTCAGGGTACCTGTAAAGTTAGTGAGTATGCGGCTTTGCTTAATAAAGGGAAGATTGCTGCAAAATGCTCCACCCACCTTGCCCTTCCGGGGATAAAAATCAATCCAGGCATTGTCAAAGGCCTCTGCAATCATAGCAGCAAGCTCATCAGAAAAGCCTTCGAAATGAGAAACCAGATAATCCCTCGCCTCCTCAGGCGTAAACTTTTTATTGCTTTCTCCAACAGGAGCGAACAAATCATACCAGGGCAAGCCGCTCTCATGACCCAAAAGCTTAGCCTTATGTTTGAGGTATCTGTGGAAAGCCGGCAGATACTGGCGCATTGCCTCAAGCATTGCATCCAGAGTCTCTCGCTTCATGCGTGACTGTATCAGTGTCATATCTAACGGAGACTCATATCCTCTCATTTCACATATTGTATTTACCTGCGTTTTTATGTTGTTTAGTGAAAAGCTGATGGCATCCTTGATTTTCTCAAGAGCTGCCAGCTCTGCCGCAAATGCCTCCCTGCGAACAGTAGCATCCTCATCATATGCCTTGTTGCGGACCTCCGACAAGGTGATGATGCTGTCCTTGTACTCCACCTCCAGAGTGGATGTCAGATAGCTTTGCATATTGCCCCAGGCTGAGCCTGCCGAAATATTCAGCTTTGCAATAACCTCCTCAACATCGTCGCTTAAAAGATATTTTGACTCTTCCTGTATCTCCTTAAGTATAAACTCATATTCCTTAAGCTTGGGGTACTTGCCTATATACTCTTCCAGCCTGTCGATACCGGCAATAAATTTTTTCATCATTGCCATGGGCTTTGATATCATACTTACCTGCTTTTCATAATAATTAATTTCATTGGCCGTCTCGCTGTCGGTAGTATTAACCGACTGCTTCAGGTATACAAAGCTGCCCAGCCTTTCGGCAAGAAGCTGGAAGCGCTCCATATTGTCTATGACCTCCAGCAGACTTTTTTCCTTATCACTGCTGTGCGCCAGCTTGCTGCTAAAATCCGTCAGCTCCTTAATCAGCCTGGCGAGATTTTCTTTATCCTCTTTATATTTCGGATCATCATATCCCCTGTACAGCTCATCCAAAGACCATTCCTTTTTCATGCTTAACATTTCCTTTCTCCATATTCGATAAATTTTTTGATATACAGTCTTACATATTATTGTGATTAGCCATTCCTACAGCTCAAAATTAATATATCCGCTATATCCTGTTTGTCCTGTGCAATTATTATTTTTCCTAAACACCTGTTATATATGTATACCTGTCTTATATTACCTCCTTTGCCCGGTCACTATATAATTCTACCACTAGTTGCCTAATAATCCAAGCTTAGTTTATGACAAAAAAACGAGTATATAAACGTAGGTAAAAGACGGGTTTCAGCAGACGATAATAATATTTATATTGGCAGGCTTTATACTACTTGATTTGACAGATTAAAAGCATATCAGGAATTAAAGTAAATACCAAACTGAAAAGCAAAT
>JAAZDK010000205.1 GCA_012512855.1 Clostridiales bacterium | reverse complement strand
GTCTGTACCAGAATTCTGCCTCCGCAAAGCATATTACTGAGCTGGGCTATATGCTTGCCGTATTCAATAGGAGTCTTGAAGGGCTTTGTAAAGTTTTTGGAGACAAGAATTGCAAAGTTGGTGTTGTCGGTTTTAAATTCCTGCGATTTATAGGCATGGCCGTTAACAACCGCAAGATTGTTCTCATAATATTCGGTAGCCACCTCACCGGAAGGGTTGGTACAGAAGGTACGTACCTTGTCATCAAAGGTAGGTGTATAATAAACAAGCTTTGCTTCATAAAGGTTAGTGTTTAAGAACTCCATAACCTCATTGCGGACTTCCACACGGACACCGATATCTACAGTTCCCACCTTAGTTTCAATACCATGCTCCTTGCAGATCTGGGAAAACCAGTCGGAGCCCTCACGGCCAACACCTGCCACAATCTCATCTGCATAGAAGGTATCGCCGCCTGAGGTTACAACTCCTTTTGCCTTGCCATTTTCAATAATAATATCAGTTACCATGGTATTAAATATCATTTCTATACCTGAGGATAACAGATGCTTCTGAAGGCGGGTATAAATCTTGTAGCCTTCCTCTGTTCCGAGATGGCGTATCGGACATTCTATAAGCTTAAGGTTGGCAGTGATTGCCCGTCTTCTGATTTCGCGTATCTCTGTCTCCTTGTCAACGCCGTAGACGTTTTTATCCGCTCCGAATTTAAGATAGATTTCATCTGATTCCTTAATGAGCTCCATTGCCCTGTCATAGCCCAAAATCTCCGGCAAATTGCCTCCGACATCGGGAGATAAGGAAAGCTTCCCATCAGAGAAGGCTCCTGCTCCGGCAAAGCCGGTGGTAATTGAGCATGGCTGACATCCGATGCATTGATTGGTTTTTCTCTTGGGGCACACTCTTTTCTCTATCGGTCTGCCTTTTTCTACCATCAGAATTTTCAGATTTTTATTCCTGTTGATTAATTCATAGGCGCAAAATATCCCGGATGGACCTGCACCAATTATTATAACATCGTATTTTGACATGGGCATCACTCCTTCTGTTTTAAACCTTGTACATTCTACCATAAGATTTGACATAATGCAAGATTTTAGATATCAAAACGAATAAATAATAGTATAATATGCATAAATATACAACAGAAATTTGATGTCATATTCTGCTTTTTGCTCTTGACATTAGCTAATTGGTGGATTAATATATTTAGAAATGATAAACGCTAAAATGAAAGGTGTTAAATGTTAATAGACAAAAACTGTGAAGGTGAATGCAGTAGCGTATATTTTCCCGACAGAGAGAATCTGTCACCGGCTGAGAGCAGATTCAGGGTTCAGATATATAGCGAAGTTCGGCACCGGAGTTGCCATTAAGATACGGGTAAGGCAGATGCCAGCCTGTAAAAGAATGGCCGGATCAGTACCGTTATAACTGTAGAGGAGCTTGCCGGAGCAGGCTTGAATTTGGGTGGTACCACGATGCTTTCGTCCCTTTGTGTGACGAAAGCTTTTTTAGTTTAAAACTTTAACAGCTAACGGCAGGATATGGAGCAGGTGCCTGATTTTGCGACATTTACACTCTTTAATGAAGAACAATTTATAGGAGGATTGAATATGTTTGAGAATCTGGAAAAAATAAAGCAGCAGTTTAATGAAGAGCTGAACAGGGTTGAGTCAAAGGACGAGCTGGAAAGGGTTCGTGTAGCCTTTCTTGGCAAGAAGGGCCTGGTTACCGATGCCCTAAAGGGCCTGAGGGATCTGAGTGCGGAGGACAAAAAAACCTTCGGTATGCAGGTGAATGTTCTGAAAAATGAGATTGAAGAGGCTATTGTCGAATACCAGAAAAAGATCGAGGAGCAGGAGTACCTTAAGGAAATAAATAATGCACCCAGATATGATTTTTCCATTCCGTCGGATAAGCCACTGGGCTCTCTTCATCCTATTACCATTGTCCAGAAGCAGATTGAGGATATCTTTAAGACTATGGGCTTTATTATAGAGGATGGACTTGAGGTGCAGACCGAGTACAACAACTTTGAGGCTGTTAATATTCCAAAAAACCATCCTGCCAGAGATATGACAGACACCTATTACCTGGAGAACGGCCAGCTTCTTAAGACCCATACTTCGGCAGCTCAGAATGCCATCATGAGAAAATACGGCGCACCTAAGCCGGGCGAATACCTTAAGGCTCTCTTCCCCGGCAGATGCTTCAGAAATGAAAGCATAGACGCCAGTCATGAAAATACCTTCTTCCAGATGGAGGGTATGATGATTGGTGAGGACATTTCCATATCAAACCTTATTTACTTCATGAAGGTATTGCTGACCGAGGTGTTCCAGAGGGATGTAAAGGTTCGCTTAAGACCGGGCTTCTTCCCCTTTGTGGAGCCGGGCTTTGAGCTGGATATCAACTGTCTGATATGCGGCGGCAGCGGTTGTCCTACCTGTAAGCATTCGGGTTGGCTGGAGCTTCTGCCCTGCGGCATGATACATCCGAATGTCCTTCGTATGGGCGGCATAGATCCGGATAAATATACAGGCTTTGCCTTTGGCCTTGGACTTACCAGACTGGCTATGATGAAGTACAACATAAAGGATATCAGAGTCTTTAACAGCGGCAATTTAAAGCAGCTGAGACAGTTTACAATATAAGCTGTATATAAGCTTGTATATAAATAAAGGCCTGATAATTAAGCTGATCTGTTACCAGGCAGGAGCGGTTACGGCCTGCTGATTAGGAAGAGTGTACAGATAGCTTGCAGAATGCTTTTACATTAATATGGTAAATCAATAATTAAGTTGGAAATAAAATTAATTTAAAAATCAAATAAATAATCAAATAATCAAAAAATACAGCCGCTTAGGTATCGGATTAATAAAAGCGGCAGTTAGGAGGTAGCTATGTTAATTTCAATGAACTGGATATCGGAATTTACCGATTTGAGCGGAATTAACCTTAGGGAATTGATTGATAGGTTTACCCTCTCCTGCGCAGAGGTGGAGGATATATATGAATACGGCAAAAACATCAGAGATGTTGTTGTAGGGAAGATAGTTGAAATCAGGGAGCATCCCGGTTCCAAAAAGCTTCATCTTGTAAAGGTTGATATAGGTACTGAAATTGTTGATTGTGTCTGCGGCGCTCCCAATATTTTCGTGGGTGCAGTAGTGCCCTTTGCCAAGCCGGGCGGTCAGGTTGGCGACCTTGAAATTAAGGAAACAAAGATTGCAGGGGAAATCAGCCGTGGTATGTGCTGCTCCGAGAAGGAATTGGGTATAAGTGATGACCATTCGGGAGTAATGCTGCTGGATGATATCTATCCGTTGGGAACAGATATTAAGAGCTTCATGCAGCTGGAGGACACGATATTTGAGGTGGACAACAAGTCTCTTACCAACCGTCCCGATCTGTGGGGCCATTATGGTATTGCAAGAGAAATATCCGTATTGACAAAGAGGCCGCTTAAGCCGTTGGATTTATATAATACCGAACAGTTTGACAATCTGGCCAAGGTTGATGTCAAAATAGAGGATGCTGAAAAATGCTTCAGATACAGCTGCATCACCGTATCCGATATTAAGGTAAAGAAATCACCGATAAACATGAAAATCCGTCTTACCTACTGCGGCATGAGACCCATTAATTTGCTGGCCGATTTAACCAACTATCTGATGCTGGAGCTTGGGCAGCCGATGCATGCCTTTGATAACAAAAAGGTGTCCAAAATCAGGGTAAAGACATATCCTGAAACCATCAGCTTCAGGACTCTGGATGGCCATGACAGAAGGGTTGATTCTGAGACCCTGCTTATCTGTGATGAGAAGGAGCCTGTTGCCATCGCAGGTATTATGGGTGGCGAGCTTACAGAGATAACGGATGAAACGGACTCATTGCTGCTGGAATCAGCCAATTTTGATGCCACAAGCATCCGTAAGTCATCAACCCGTCTGGGTCTTCGTACAGATGCCAGTGCAAGATATGAAAAAAGCCTCGATCCTGAGCTTACTGTTCCCGCAATCAAGCGTTTCCTTAAGCTGCTGGTTGAAATTGATCCGGCTGTGAAGGTGACAAGCGCCTTAACGGATTGCTATGCAAAACGCTTTGATAAAATAAAAATTGATTTTGACAAGGCCTATGTGGATAAATGCACAGGTATAGATATTTCCTCAGACCAGATAGAGGAGACCCTGACTCTGCTCGGCTTTGAGGTAAGCCGCAAGGCTGATGCCTTCAGCGTAGTGGTTCCCAGCTGGAGAGCCACCAAGGATGTGACAATCAAAGCCGATATTATTGAAGAGATTACCCGTATCTACGGATATGACAACTTCGATGTCTACTCCGTAAAAAGCCTGCTGATACCTGTACGCCATAACATTGCACAGAGCAACGAATACCGTATCAAACAGCTCCTGGCTGAGCGTTATGCCATGAATGAGGTCCACAGCTATATCTGGTATGACAGCAAGCTTAACAAGGAGCTGGGCATAGTAACAGAGCCTAATGTGCGCATAATTAACTCTATTACGGCTGAGAATGATACGATTCGTTCTACCATGATCCCTACCCTGCTGGGCTTTGTGGCCAGGAATGCCGACAGCGAGTCTGAGATGGGCATGTTTGAAATCGGCCGTGTTGTTGAAGGCTACAGGGAGGACGGCTTATGCAATGAGCGCAAGCGTCTGGGCATAGTAATTGCCAGCAAGAGGATGACTGAAAGAGAAGTGTACTTCAAATGCAAGGAAATAATTGAGCAAACAATGCGCTCTGTTAAAAATATAGCTCCCAGATTTGAAATTAAGGAGGAGCTGGCAAAATATAATTATGTTCATCCGGTAAACTGTGCAAGCATTTGGCTTAAGGATGTTGAGATTGGCTTCTTCTCTGTAATCAATCCAAGAATTAAGAACAGGATTGACAAAAAGCTGAACATAGCATTTGCGGAAATAGATATCGAGAATATGGAGAAGCTGGCAGCAGAGCCTGTTGTATTCAACGAGGTATCCAGGTATCCGGGAGTTACAATTGACCTGAGCCTGTTGGTAGACAAGAATCTGCGCTATGAGCATATAGCCTCATATATCAGCGAGTATAAATGTGAATATCTGCAGAAATATTATCCTGTGGATGTATTCGAGGATGAAAAGCTGCTGCCCGGCAAGAAGAGCGTGACAGTACGCTTTGAGTTCATCTCCAAGGACAGAACCCTGGAGCTTGCTGAGGTTCAGGCTATGGTGGATGAGCTGCTTAAGCTTCTTGAAGACGAGGGTATTGAATTGAGAAAGTAGGAGCAGCTTAAGTCTCTTGAAGACGAGGGGATAGAATTGATGAAGCAGGAGTTGCTTAAGCCTCTTGAAGTCTAGGGGATAGAATTGATGAAGCAGAAGCCGATTAAGAGCTGGATTAATGGAAGAGCAAGGCCGGTTGGAAGGATAACAGTTGGAAGGATATCAGGAAAAAAACAGAGCCGGCCGCTAGCTTAAGCTAATGCGGATTGGTATTAGGGTTAGGATTAGGCTATATAGGATAAGGGGACACATCGACGTCATAATCTTGATAAAGATGTGTCCCCTTTATAATGATAAGCATATTGAAGCACAGGATTATTTGCAGTCTATTTAAGGCTGGTGATGAAGCTATTTAGGAAGATAATATCACGTGATTGGATTTATGTGTGGGTCATAGCGAAATAAACAGGAATTCTTGAAAAAAGATTTTCATCGTGATAGACTGTATTTGAATAATCAGCCTGTTATTTTTTCACATTATCTAATTTATAACCTGTTTTGGATAAGTTCTGATTTAATAAGCCTGCTTTTGTTCCTGACCAGCATATGCCGGAATTGGAATACCGGTATTTTTCAGGGATATTCGTTGATAAGTATTGATAAGCACTATATTGCGTTAGTTGATATAGAAAATCTTTCGCCAGTTGACATAGAAATTTAAAGATAAAGGAGACGTTATGATTAACAGTGAGGTTTTGGAGATAAGAAAACAGTTCAAGCATGACAACTGCTCGATAACCAAGGTCAGCGGCTGTTATGTGGACGGGGAAAAGACGGTAAAGACCAAATTTACGGAAACCTTCCTGGGTATGCCAGAGGAGGAAACTTTCAAATATTTTGAGATATTCAAGAAGACCTTGTCAGGAACTCTGGGCAAAAACCTGATAAATATGGAATTCCCGACAGAGACGGAGTTCAACGGAGGACCGCAGGAGTTTTTTCTCAGGCTTCGGGACAGCGAGCTTAAGGATGAGGCTCTGCTGGATGAATTTTATGAAAGAATTATCAACTACTATGATTATGTCGGCAATTATCTGATACTTATCATTTATGCTGCTTATGATGTACCGGGAAAAACCAGTGACAGGCTTATTCTGGATGATGCCTCCGAGGAGGTATACAGATACATACTTTGTTCAATCTGTCCGGTAAAGCTGTCAAAGCCCGGCCTTTGCTATAACGCTGAAACCAATCAGATAGAGAAGCGAATCCAGGACTGGGTGGTGAGCATGCCGGAAAACGGCTTTTTATTCCCTGCCTTTAATGACAGGAGCACCGATATACATAGCATGCTCTATTATGCAAAGGAGCCGGAGAAGCTGCATGAGGATTTTATAAGCCAGATGTTCGGCTGCCAGGCACCCATATCTGCAAAGGGCCAGAAGGAGGTTTTTCAGACCCTGATTGTGGAAACGCTTGGAGAAGAATGCGAATACAAGCTGGTAAAGAACATTCATGAAAAGCTGAATGAGGTACAAAAGGAGCATAAGCAAAAGGAAACAGGAGAGCCGCTTGTTCTCGACAAGACGGAAATTAAAAATATCTTTGCCAGCAGCGGTGTGGATGATGAGAAGCTTCAGAGCTTTGATGAAAAATATGAGATGACGGCAGGCGAAAATACTGTCCTGATGGCTGCGAATATTACAAGTACAAAGGCGTTTGAGGTGAAAATGCCTGATATAGTAATAAAGGTAAATCCTGAAAGCGCTGATCTGGTATCGACCCAGATTATTGACGGCCGCAAGTGCCTGGTAATTGAAATTACCGATCAGGTTGAGGTAAACGGAGTTGTTGTTAGGCCTTAAGCTTAAGAAGGTATAAATATCAGGTAAAGCCTTGTGCTTAAGAGAATGTATATATTATCTTAAGCCTGAAGTGTAAAAATATAAAATCAGATTAAGCCTTAAGAGATTATAAATATAAGCTTTAAGCTTAAGAAATATAAATATATGGTTAAATCTTAAGCTTAAGAAAATATGAATATCATAGAATGTCCGTGTATAGAAATTTCATAAGAGTGTTTATCAGGCATTTTATTTGTGCCGACGGAGTTTTATGATATCAAAATCTGATTTGAAGCATATAGGAACAGTTACTATTGAAACCATAAGGCTTAAACTCAGAAAATTCAGGCTTGAGGATGCCCAGGATATGTTTAATAACTGGGCAAGCGATCCGGAGGTATGCAGGTATTTGTCCTGGGGCCCTTATACTGATCCCGGTCCCTGCTACAGGCGTGTTTCAGCCTGGGTAAGCAGCTATACCTACAACAGCAGCTATGTCTGGGCGATTGAACTGAAGGGGGCAAATACTGTAATTGGCTCAATCAGTGTAGAGATTAGCAATGATTCGATAAAATCCTGTGAAGTAGGCTACTGTATCGGCAGACCATACTGGAATCGGGGTATAATGACGGAGGCCTTAAGGGCTGTTATGCATTTTTTGTTCTATGAGGTTGGCTACCGAATGATTATAGCCAAGCATGACACACATAATGTCGCATCAGGCAGGGTGATGCAAAAGGTCGGTATGGAATTTGTAAAGCTGGAGCTAAAGGCCGGCAAAAGGCGGGATGGCAGCTATTATGACTGCGCAGTCTATGCCAAAAGAATTGATAACGGACATGTATTTGAATAGATTAAATTTGGCACAATAAAATGAGGTATAGTAAAAGAGGTTGATTTTTATGCTTAAGGAAAAACTTGAGGACAAGCTTAGTGGGGAAAATTTGGAGAAATATAAAAAAGAAGGAGTAGGTATGTTAAAGGAATTTAAAAAGTTCGCGCTTAAAGGCAATATGATTGATCTGGCTGTCGGTATTATCATAGGCGGGGCCTTCAATTCCATAGTCAATTCGCTTGTAAATGATATTATAATGCCGATATTCAGCCTTGTAACAAAGAATATCAATTTTACCGACTGGTTCATTGCCTTAAACGGTAAATCCTATGATACTCTGGAGCAGGCCAAAGCCGATGCTGCAGCTACAATCAATTACGGATTGTTTTTATCAGGAGTTTTTAACTTCCTGATAATGTCCTTTGTGGTTTTTTTGATTGTGCGCTGGATTAACAAGCTTAGAAAGCCAGAACCTGTGGCAGCGCCTGCAACAAAAAAATGTCCTTACTGCCAGTCGGATATCCATCAGCAGGCGTTAAAGTGCCCGCATTGCACTGCGGATATAGCTCAGGAGTAAATTGGGGAAGTTTTTAAAGCAGACAAATTTCTATAAATGGGGATAAGTATTATCAATATATAAACAAGGGGGATCATATCATGACAAATTTTACAGGTTTTAATGCAGGAGTTAATCTGGGAGGCTGGATTTCGCAGTATTGGGACAAAGGGAAGGAGCATTTCGACAGCTTTATCATCAAAGAGGATATCAGACAGATAGCCGGCTGGGGTATGGATCATGTAAGACTGCCGATTGATTATAATATCCTTGAGGATGATGACAAGCCGTTTGAATACAGCGAGGAGGGCTTTTCCTATATTGACAGCTGTATACAGTGGTGCAGGGAGTATGGGCTGAACATCATACTGGATCTTCATAAAGCACCAGGTTATGCCTTCCATTCTCTTGAAAGTAATAAATTGTTTGAGGATAGCGTCCTTCAGGAGCGCTTTATCAACCTTTGGAGGACCTTTGCCAAACGTTACAGCAAATATGGCGATAATGTGGTTTTTGAGCTGCTGAATGAAATAGTTGAACCAAATTCCGACAGATGGAATGTCCTGAGCAGAAGGGCTGTTGAGGCTATTCGTGAGGTTGATAAAAACAGGATTATCATTATCGGCGGCAACTTTTATAACAGCGTGAATACTCTGAAGGAGCTGGACTATATAGATGACGACAGGATAGTATATACCTTCCATTATTATCTGCCTCATCTGTTTACCCATCAGGGTGCAAGCTGGGAAAGTGCTATGAGCGAGTTGAATTTTAAGATATCATATCCTGTTGGTCCTGAGGACTACAGCAGGTATATGCAGCTGTCAGAAGGCTTCAGAAGCCGCTACCAGATCAGCGAAAATATGGGCAAGGATTATCTGAGGGAGGCTCTTACACCTGCCCTGGAATTTGCTAAGGAGCGCAGGGTAACCCTTTATTGCGGAGAATACGGTGTTATAGATACAGCCGATATGGACAGCAGGCTTCGCTGGCATGAGGATTTCTGCAGCCTTCTTATTGAATATGGCATCGGCAGGGCTGTATGGAGCTATAAGCTTATGAATTTCGCCATGGTGGATGGCAATTCAAATGTAATCAATGAGGATTTGATTAAGATAGTTAGCAGAAAAAAATAGGCCTGCTGCATTTATCAGAGCTCATGAACCATAATTCACAACAATCATAATATGAACTGTAAGATATTTTCATAATCTTTCTTAACCGAAATTTACTTTTGGCTTTGCAGAAAGTGTTCATTCCGGAAATTGAGCCGCCTGCAAAGCCTGCTCTGCTGAATGCTTAGCAGAAATGAGCAGTTGATACAATTTAGCTATTATTATCATGGATGGGAGAAGATAGATGCTGCTTGCCAGATTTTATCCTAAGAGGACGGCTGACTCAGCTTACGATATAGATTATGAGGGCCTTTACAGGGAGGGCTATCGGGGAATCTTGTTTGATATTGACAACACCCTTGTGGAGCATGGGGCGGATGCCAATGAAAAGGCGGTAAGGTTGTTTGAAAGGCTGAAGCAGATTGGCTTTCAGACCTGCCTGATATCAAACAACAGCGATGAAAGGGTAAGCCGTTTTAACAGCCGGATAAATACCAATTATATATTTAAAGCCAACAAGCCTTCCAAAAAAAGCTATTATAAGGCAGTTGAGCTTATGGGAACCAGAGTGGACAATACCGTATTTGTCGGCGATCAGCTGTTTACCGATGTTTACGGTGCCAATAAAATAGGTATGCTGACATATCTGGTCAAGCCCATTGGTCCCAAAGAGGAAATTCAGATAGTATTCAAACGCAAGCTGGAAAGAATTGTCCTCTATTTCTATCGCAGAGATCTTGCAAAGGGTAAGATAAAATAAGATCATTATTGCATTATCAGAGGGATTATAAAATTTCAGCTGTTGATTAATGAAGCTTGAAATGAATTGTGCTGTTAATGAAATACTGCAAATGAAAAAATGCTTTAATCACTGAATGAAAGGATATCGTTTTGATGAAGCATAATATTGTACTCATAGGCTTTATGGGCAGCGGCAAAAGCAGTGTCGGAGAGCTGCTGGCAAAAAGGCTGTCCTATAAATTTTGTGACAGCGACCGGCTGATTGAGAATAAGGCCGGGCAGACTATAAGCAGGATATTTGACAGCTACGGCGAGGAATATTTCAGGGATCTGGAAAGCAAACTGCTGGAGGAAATGCAGACAAGCCTGGATTATGCCGTGCTATCCACCGGAGGAGGTATGCCTCTGAGGGAGAAAAATATGCAGCTTCTAAGAGAGCTGGGCTATGTTGTATATCTGAAGGCATCCAAAAAAACAACCATCAAGCGCTTAAGGGGTGACAGAACAAGGCCGCTGCTTAAGGGAGAGGATTTTGAGCAGAGGGTGGACAGGCTGCTGACTGTAAGAATACCCATTTACGAAAAAGCAGCCCATAAAATTATTGAAACAGATGATAAAACTGTAAATGAGATTGTGGCGGAAATTATTGAGGAATGGACCGCCATAGCAGGTAAGGAGGATTGAATGAGAATATTAGTTGTCAACGGGCCGAATTTGAACTTCCTTGGTATAAGGGAAAAATCTGTATATGGAGCAAAGGATTATAAATATCTGCTGGGACTGCTGGAGGAAAAGGCTAAGCAGGCCGGTATAGTAATTGAAACCTTCCAGAGCAATTGTGAGGGTGAGATAATTGACCGGTTACAAAAGGCTTATAATGACAAGGTTGATGGCATAATTATCAATCCAGGTGCTTATACCCATTACAGCTATGCCATAAGGGATGCTCTTGCCAGTATTGATGTGCCCAAGATTGAGGTACATATCTCCAATGTCCATGCGAGAGAAGAGTTCAGGCATAAATCTGTGACCGCCCCTGTTTGCACCGGACAAATTGCGGGATTGGGCCTGCAGGGATATCTGCTGGCTGTCGATGCAATAATAAATATACTGCAAGATAAATAGCATATAAT
>JAAZDK010000022.1 GCA_012512855.1 Clostridiales bacterium | reverse complement strand
TATTAATTTCATTATAATTGCTGGAAGAACCCAGTAGTACAGCTTTGTTAGCATCCTTGTCAAATTCATAAAAAAAGAAATCATTAACCTCATCAAACAAATTATCAGCTATATAAAATATTCGTCCGCCGGAAACACATAATATTCTGAATCCTATAGGAACTGTATAACTATTTTCAAGAACTCCGTCAAGGTTCATGACATTAAGAATATATCTTGATAGAGCTTTGCTTTCAAGCCCGTTTGCACCAACAGACGTATTATATTCAGCTGTCACATAATAAACTTTATCCTCATCAGCATCGTATGAAAATATGGTGTCATTTATAGTATATTGATAATAATCATCAACTGAGTCAACATTTCCATCATCAGTCTCCGTGTTACTGCAGGCATTAGCGAAAAATGCTAATACGCATATAAAGCATATGCACATAAGTAAATATATTTTTTTCATTTGCCCATCTCCTTAATTTCAAAAATATCACGACCGAAAAATGGATCCTTTGTGAAAAATATTTCTTATAATCTATCTTGACCATATGTTTGCATAACTACATATACATTTTTACCATCAGTAAATAAAGCTTGTATATGATTTCCTGAACCAAAATCAACCAGCTGATAGTCATAATACTTTATTTCTCCTGTTGATAAATTACATGTGAAAATTCTAATAGCCACGAAATATAGCTCATTATTCAGCAGTTGTAGACATATCGCCTCCATATCGATTAGCAGTGTGCTGATCCCGTCTTTAAGGTCATATATATAATTGTCGTTTCCATAATTTACGTAATATGTAGTTCCATTATTGGCATCATGACAGACCATAAATAACCTCCTAATCATAAATAGTTAATATATATCAAAACGGTACTTTTATTTATATTTCTCATAAGTGTTAGAAAGTCTAAAAAATGAGTTATGTTATCTTACTTTTTTATCCACCTCCTTGCTTGATTTGGTAAAATATAGTGTACCCCATAATATGGAATATGTCAATAAATAGCAAACTAACTATCTATTTTTGATAATTGTGTACTTTATTTTTTCATTTGCCCATTTCCTTAATTTCAAAAATCTTTTTCCCAAAAAAACTTTCTTTCTGTGTAAGAATCACTTCTACTAATCTATCATGGCCATCTTCTTCTGTAATTGCATATATACTTTTTCTATCCGTAAATAGAGCCTTTAGACTAAAAAAATTTTATACTTTTAATACTTTCACCTTCTAATATAGCTTGGTAAATGTCTAACTTTCCTGTAGACAGATTACATATATAGTTCTTGTGAAATAGGTTCGAATGTAATATCTGGAGTATACGTAATACTTGGAATTTCAATTGTATTGCTTTTGCTGTCTGCATCAACGGATAATCTTGAGTCGGCACTTTGCCTGCGGGCAAAAGCAGAATAATCAGGCTCATTTATAGACTTTTCGCCTTTATTACAGGAACAGAGAAAAGTAGTAATTAAAATAAGCATTAATAAGCTTATGATTCTTTTCATATCATTAGCTCCTTCGATATTTGGTAGTTGCTTTTTATATTACTGAGAAATTGAAACGTTGCTTCCTATTTCTCTGTAAAAGCACTAACTTCTATAAGTCAGCAGCACTATGGATATATGGACTTAAAATTCTTGAGTATAAAATGTCACAGCATTTATAGCGTCTTAATATTGAAACATTATAAAGCGGTATTACAATACCAGTTTGGTCATTATGAGTATGAGAGCAACTGTCACCTGGAGCTTGAAAACCATAGTTATGATCGCAGCTGGAAGCAGTGATATAAGTATCCTAGCTGCAGTCGAAACATGGAAATGCTCAAAATACGAAGCTGCCTTCAAAGGAAGAACCGGAATACCCAGGCATCTGGATTTAGTAACAGAATTTAGTTATAAACATTTTAAGTCAACATCTCTAATATGCATTGCTGATAAAGATGAATCAGAAAGTTTTAAAAGTATTTATATAATTTTTATATTTATAAATATAAACACTATTGACATTTTGGTCTATAAGGTATAAACTAATCATTGGTCGGTAACTTATAGACCATTTATTATCGAATAAATGAACTTTTATAACAAATTGAAAATTTTTAACTCTCGGCAACATGGAGGAATCAGTTATCATGAAAGATTATAAGCTTACAGAAAGTGAAGAAAAGTTCGCTGAATTAATATGGGCAAATGAACCGATAGGTTCAGGCGATCTTGTAAAGCTCTGCGAGATAGAAATGAACTGGAAAAAGTCCACAACATATACTGTGTTAAAAAAGCTATGTGAGAAGGGCATTTTTAAAAATGAAAATGCAGTAGTTTCATCTCTTGTCAGTAAGGATGACTATTATTCAAAGCAAAGTATACGTTTTGTTGAGGATACCTTTGGTGGGTCTTTGCCGAAATTTTTAACGGCTTTTGTTCGGGGTAAAAAATTAAGTAAACAACAGGCTGAAGAACTGAAGCGATTAATAGATGAATATAAATCTAATTAATGAAAATCGCAGATATCAAAATTTGGATATAAGAACCTTTTTATTACAAGAATGTCGTAAGTATTCAGGTTATGTAAGATAATCTTTACCACTGAAAATATACATGTGTTATGATTTGGAGAAGGAATCTTTACGTGCACCGTGCTTGTTTGAGAAATTGTGAAAAGCATTTTTCTATACCGGAAATGGAGGTTTACAATGAATGAAATATTTCTTACAGTTTTAAATATGAGCCTTAGAGCAAGCTATGTAATTCTTTTTGTGATATTAGTCAGGCTCTTGCTCAGAAAAGCTCCAAAAGTCATATCCTATGCCTTATGGGGTGTTGTTGCCTTTCGTCTTGTAATTCCATTTTCCTTTGAAAGTATCTTCAGTCTTATGCCACGCAATACAAATATCGTTCAAATACCTGGAGATATAGTATATCAGCAAAGTCCCCAGATTTACAGTGAAATCAAAACAGCAACTTCATATATGAGCCGATCCCTTCCCACACCGGTTGTAAGCACAAGTGCAAATCAGCTGCAGCTTATTTTACAGGCAGTTATGAAAACAGGACCCTATGTCTGGTTTACAGGCATAATAGTTTTACTTGCCTACAGCCTCATTTCCGTTTTGCTAATAAAACGACAGCTGAAAGCAGCTAGGCTGGTAGAGAATAATATTTATGAAGCCGATAATCTGAAAACACCATTTGTATTTGGAATAATAAGGCCAAAAATTTATTTACCCTTTGGACTTGACAGTGGGGAAAGAAGCTTTATCCTGTTGCATGAGCAGACCCATATACAAAGAAAGGACAATCTAATAAAAATATTGGCTTTTTTGATAGTAACTATACATTGGTTCAATCCACTGGTGTGGATTGCATTTATGTTGATGGGTACGGATATGGAACTGTCCTGTGATGAGAAAGTTCTGAAATTAATAAAAGAAGACATAAAAAAATCATATGCCGATTCATTATTATCTCTTGCCACAGGAAGGCATATCCTAAATGGAAGTCCGCTTGCTTTTGGAGAAGGGAATGTAAAAAGGAGAATTAAAAATGTATTAAACTATAAGAAGCCCGGATTCTGGGTTATATTTCTGTCAATTATTATTGCGGCGGCAATTACAATAGGATTGGCAACAAATCCAAAGTCCTCGTCATCATTTACAGGATCAACTTATCGTGTTAAGGAAATTCTCTACCAGAAACCTTCATTGTCTTCCTTTCTTTATACCCTGGATAATGTACCTCAATATAGCATTTCGCCCAATTTAAGGCTTTACATAAAAGAAACCGACGATGAAGAATGGAAAAACCAAGGTGATTTATACCGTTATGAAATCAGCAAGGAAGAGTTGATGTCACTATTCAGTCCGACACGCAAATATAATTTTTCTGAAGCAATCAGCAAAACGAAGCTGATTTATCGCGCCGATATACCTGATAGTGAATATTTTTATCTGGTTATTCAGCTTAAGAACGGGAATGTGCTATTAGCGACAGGGCATGATTACAGCAAGGATAACCGCTATATTGATATGCTGTTTAAACTGGAGCGGCAAAGCAAATTTGATGATGCGGAATTAATTACTTATTCTAATGGCATTCGCTGGGATATGGTTGGCGATGTCCCTCAGCCGGTCAGGGATTACGCCATTGATTATGTGAGCGAGCAGATAGAGTATTGCAATAGCCTTGGCTATAATATTGCCGATGCCAAAATTACAAAAATGATCAGTATGAATACCGGTACTGCATCCGAGACCATGAGCATCGAATTATGGCTTCTGGAATACCGTCTAAAACCGGAGAATGCAGACAAAGTGGTTCTCGCAGGTGGAATGCAAATGGAAGACGGCTGGTTGACAGAGTGGAGCAGTATGGGGCAGCCTTACCTCTTGCTGGAATGCCGTTATACGAAAGATATGGAAGAGATATGGCAGCCTATCTGTGTTACATATACCGATGAAATAGAATCAAATTACGCTACGCCCGAGATGCTTGATAAATATGGCAACAAGTTTACCGCAGCGGCTATGGAATTGTATGAAATAAACAGGAAAAATCTTAAAAACACTATTTCTCCATGGTGGGAAGAAGAACAGAAGCCAATTCTTGAGCTACCACATCTTACTCCGGATATGAGTGTCGGCGTGGAAGTAATTCCGGATTATATCGATGATAGTAAATTGATCTTCCATGGCTATTTTGGCCTGTTTGTCTATGATTTGAACGCTGAAAAAATCACTCTGGCCGTCGATATTGGATAAGCGGTTGGGACGACACAAATCCAAGGCAGCGAAGGTGCTGCTGTCAGGGTTAAGGAAGACGGAACTCTCATACAGCTTTATAGTTACTCCGAGCAGGGAAATTCGGAAATGGCTTATTATATTGACCCAATAACTGGAGACTGCAGTTATGACAAGTATAGATCAATTTCAGATGCCTTTTCTCTGCCTGCCGATTTCTACGGACGCTTCAAGGGTGCCACACTCGGAGAGTTGACCTACACTGACGGTGAAAAAAGCTGGTTAATTTTTAAAGATTGGGATTGGGCTAAATAAAGTGATGTATAACTAAATAATTCTATTTGACATATATTAACTATTGTACTATAATTTAGCTATACGAACATCTGTTCGTATAGCTAAATTTATGAAGAGATAAAAGAAGGCGAGCAACTTAGATATGAAGGGAGATAAGTATGTATAAATATAATGAACTTATTTATGAAAGGCCGGATTACGAAAAAGAGCAAAAAGTCTTAATCAATTACAGGTATGAAATAATGTCGGCTTCATCATATGAAGAGATTCGCAGGGGAAGCTTAAGTATTTTTCACAATTGGTGGCAACCGCAAATAAAACGATATAATATAAAACAATGATATATTTTATTTGAATCTTTGGAGGAAATTTTGTGAAGACTTCTGCTAATTCAATCAGACTTTGGAGAAATTAAGTTTCCAGGAGGTGGACAAAATGAATGGAAAGATGATTTTCAGACTCTCATTAGAGAAACTCTAGAGGAAACCGGTTATCATATAATGCCAGAATTTACACATGAATTTGGGGAGGTTGAGGAAAAAAGATTATCCTTGTATAAGCCATCACTGATGTGTTGTGTAAACCTTTTGAACAGGAGTATATCACTTGTATATAAGCAAGGGTAGTGCTATGATTTCTAAGATTCAACTATTCGCAAAACCTATGTTTAACGAAATAATAGTATACTAAAATGAGACTCCAGGCAGCTAATCCCTGGACCCCATCTGTTAGCTCCATAAGCTAAATACCCAGAACTGATCTGCATTGTAACCATTTTCTACAGCATCTTTTTCTTTTTCTTTGATATAATTTCTCCATTCAGGATTATTCCATGCAGAAAGTCTTTCCGCCCATATTAATTCATTATCGTCACTATATAAATCTATTTCCGGAACTATTTTATTATTTGTAATGTAGCTTTTGTAAAACTCTATTATTGTGTTTATCATGCCGAGTCTTTCGTTCCAATTATCGATTACTAACAGCTTATCTATGTAACGGCCCAGTTCTGTCCCTGAAACAGGCAATTTTCTGAATGCCCAATCCAGATGTGTTCGCCATGGATAATATTCATGTGAAATTAAAAAGGCAACATGATAAATCCTTTCTAGTATAATTCCATATATAATTATAGCTTCAGCTGTTAGATTCCGATAAACATCCTTTTTTAGTTCGAAAAATTCTCCATTTATAAGCTCTTTTAAATTAGTAATCAACATCTTTTTCCATAATTTTTGGGGATATTTGTCGGTAACAGTTTTTTCCCTTAAAGCTTTCAATATCCCTTTGTTGCTTAGGATTATTTTATTATTCTGAATTGTAAATAAGGTTTCAAAAGATACTTTTTCCCAAGGCAAATTATCAATATAATTATCATTATTTAATAGGAATTTATTGGAATGTCCATCCAGGAGCCATGAAACGGGATGAACGCATAATATAGAGCCTTTACTCTTCCATTTATTCGTCCTGGCGAGGCAATCATTCAACAATAGCTGCAGGCCCTTGCCATGTGCTTTCCATATTGAATCCTCCAAATATATGGCCGCCTCGATATCTGAAATCTCATCATCAATTCCTAAGCCGACGGAACCCAACAGCATTATATCCATCTCAGGTAAAAGATCCGGAAAATATGCCTGAATTAATGGAATTATTGTGTTTTCAAAATAATCAACCGCATTTCTTGACATTTTTCTCTCCTATATGGATATTGATATAAATAATGTGTTTATTGTTTCTCTTGTTTTAATGCAGTTTAAATCTTCTCTGCAAATAAAATTACTCATAAAAAGGTAAATAAAGTTTATAGGCTTTAAGTTTAATTTTCCGGATTTAGCTTATTATATTCAAACCAATCCCGCACCAATCGCAGTTTTCCTTCATATATATTTATATTTCACTAGCCTTTATATAGCAAATACTATAATAGGTAACCTGCTAATGTATGTAAGACAAGTTGGTAAAGTCCTGATTTTACAAATTATATATAATATCGAAATCCATTATTCAATGCAAAAAATGAATATAGCTAAACTGTACACATTACTCCAATATTTTGATAATAAAATACGGTTATCACTCTAGGATTAAACCTGTGCAGCTCATAGTAATATTAGCCCTGTCCAGGTATCTAAATCAATACCAAACAGGGCTATTTTCAGAGTATTATTTAATATCTGATTCTTATATTTAACTGAATTGATTTAATTATTTCTATATATAATACATCTATTGCTTCTCATACTGCCATTCCAGCTTCTCGAAGAAATCCACCCTGGGCTCAAGGTATTTCATCTCATGCTTATCCAAATCGCCGGTGTAGAATTCTATAGGCTCAAAGATATGCTCCCAGTTCCACAGATTTTCATCAATATTCAGATATTCCCTGAACATCTCGCAGCCTGAAGGAGCTATAGGATGCACCAGAATTGCTATAACCTTGCAGGCATAGAAACAGTCAATCAGAGTCTGCTTGCGCAGAGCCTCATCGTTATTCGTATCGGCTATACGAATCCGGCCCGCCCAATATTTGTTTACTTCCCGGATTAAATCATCAAGTACATAGGAAATTCTGTGGAACTCATGATTATACATATGCAATTCATATTCCAGGACCTTTTCCTCAATCAGTTTCCTTATATCCTCGCTAACACATCCTTTCGGAATCCTGCCGTTAAAGTAAGTTTGAGCTGCATAGAAACAGGATCTGATTATCCGGTTGAATACATTTGTCAGCAAATTGCCGTCCTTAAGCACTATATCAACACCTGTTCTTTCTTCCTCCTTCATATATACCTGCGGTTTAAAGCTGGTGCTCTTGGATGACAGTCCCAGGCTCATGAAATGCATTCTGAGCTGTTCAGGCGTATAATATTCCAATAGCTCATCAGCCATAGGCGGCTTTATATCTGAGCTGCTGCTGGCCTTTGTATCCATAAACAGAATATGGCGGTTGGCAATTACATGAGGCAGCTTAAGGCCTCCCTCATTCAGCAAATGCAAAAACATACCCATCTCGGCAATTGAATAAAAGTAAATATTATCTTCTCCGATAAATTGATATACCTGCGATTCCTCGCTGTTCCACCAATCCAGCCATTCTTCCCTGGACCTTCCTATTGATTCAAGATATGTTTGGGTAAATGATATCGGAGCCCATAAGGATTCCGGCCATACCCAGAAGGTGAGATCCTTTAAATCCTCCTTGTCGGGAACCTTAACTCCCCATTCCACATTTCCGGAGAGGCGGAAAGGCACAAGGGTCTTGCCTGCTCTATAGAAGATTCCAAGAGAATCCAGCAGCTGCTTTGCTTCATCCCTTAAGCTCAGGCTTTCAAATTCAAAGGTTACCGAGCTTTTCTTCTCATCATCAATGGTTGTATGCGCCGGCAGCTTGGCTTCCAATTCAGCCAGATTATCGATATATTTTCTCTGTACATGAAGCACCGGCTTCTTTAAAAACTCATCGATTATTTTAATCTGATATTTGCGGGTGTTTGTATTCCTTGCCAGGTAATCCAGATGCTCCTTAAGCTCATCAATACATTCATCCAATACAAAATACCAGTTAGTCACATCCCGGAAGGCCGGCTTCTTGCCGGACAATACTGAAATTGGATTAATCAGCTCGGTCGGCATATACTGATGGCCGAGAGAACATTCATCAGCATAGGCATGCTCGGAAGTACAGCCTTCGATTGGACATTTTCCTATAACCTGGCGGCCATTAAGATAAACACCAAGTTCCTCATCATAAAACTGGGGGCTTGAATATTTTTTGATAAATCCCTTCTCATACAGAGTATTGAATAACCAGTCGGAAACCTCCTGATGAATCTCGCCGGATCTCCCCAGAGCTGATGCGGCAAACAAGTTCGGGCTTATATAGTATTTTTTCAGAGTTTCCTTTTGGCTTATATGATTGCTCATTACATATTCTTCAATGGTTCCCTCATAACCGGACTCTTTTAACTTACGGTAGCTTTCCAAAATGGGTGAACCATAGCAGTCGGTTCCCGATACAAAGATAACATTGTCCTTACCAATCCGGTCACGCATAAAACGGGCAAATATATCTGCATGCACGAACATGCCGCCCACATGGCCAAAATGCAGATTTTTATTGCCATAAGGCATACCTGCAGTAATTATCGCTTTTTTAGGAAATTTAGGCCTTTCCCCCGGCATTAATCTTTTTGTAAACATAAAAACACCCCTTAAAATATTATTATAATATTTTAAGGGGCGAAATGATCCGCGGTGCCACCCTATTTCACTTTCCTGTCACCAGAGAAAGCCTCACCGGGTACTCACAATCCCTATGTATTGCTTCATACCCTGATCCTGTAACGTGGATCCAACGTCATAGCATCACGCAATAAGCGATCCGTATGCGGCTCCGAGCCTTGCTTCATCCTATCTAAGTTATCTGCTCTCAGCATACACAGACTCTCTGTAAACTTAAAACAAGAAGCCATCGCTTAATTAAAGAAATACAGCCATTAAATAATAAGCTATGCGCCTCTTGTCATTAATAGGATTACTCTTCTCTTCATTGCCTTTATTACCTTATGAATAAAGCTTTTCATATTTAATACTCATTTTATACAATCTAGCATGCTTTATTCATTTTGTCAAGAATCTGTGCTGCATGTAAACCATATTACTCATTATGAAAGACCATCAAATTTTCTTAAATTCTTTATTGGTAATGGTAAATTATTAATTTGAGAATTAAATATGCTAATTTGGATGTTGACCACCATCCAATGGGATGGTATAATATTCGTAGAATTTTCAATATGAGGAGGTAATGCGATGAACGAAACTAAAATAAATACAACTGAAAAGATTACTATCAATATCAATACGGTTGACCTTGGCTATATTGATTTACTTGTTAGCGAGGGTTATTATGCAAACAGAACAGAATTCATAAAGTCGGCTATAAAAAGGCAAATTGATAAGCATGAAAACGACACAAAGCAGCTTTTAGAGCAAAGAAAAAGCTATGGCTACCAATTCTCAATTGGTGTTGGAGGACTATCTAAATCAGAGCTAGAAAAAATTATCAAGTCTAATGAAAAGAAATTAAAAATTGTTTCTGTCGGTTTATTTGTTATACCAAAGGACATAACGCTGGAATTACTTGAGCAAACAGTTGAATCAATAAAAGTATATGGAGTATGCAGATGCTCTCAAGAAATCAAAGATAAATACAAATTATAAGACTTTAAAATCAGTTATACAGAGTTGCAAGGAGGGAGTTGAATCCCTCCTTATTATTAATTACTAATACCTGATATTAATTATAACCAGGCAAAACCTTGAACACTGCTTCAAGCTCAAACTCTTCATAAGTTATATAACACTATTAGAAACCAAACCATGATAAAATATTTTTATATGTCAGAAAGGGAACAAAAAACACACTATCTGCTTTTATCAAAGATAATTATTCAAGATACAGTTGTTTAGTATTCATCATCTCATCGATTTTTCCCGGATATTCACATCATAAATCTTGAAGTAATAAAAAAATTATGGTATTTTATAGGTGTAATAATAAATGGACATGTCCTTAATCATTGATATACTGTTTGATGTATTTTTATTATATGACAGTTCAAGGAAGCTTCGACTTAATAAAGGAGACTTAAGCATGAAAAACGGCAAAAGACTTAGCATAGCTATAATTGCGGCAGTTTTCACATTCATACTTGCAGGCTGCTTAAAATCAGCAGACGATGTCGCATCTCCTGCAGCTACGCAAAAACCAGAGCCAACTCAAGCTGTTGAAGAACTACAGCCAAAAGAGCCTGCCTCAACAGCTACTCCTACTATTGCACCAGCTCCGACAGAAATGCCGGAAGAGGCAAAGGCTCCAACCAGCGAGCAGGCAACTGAAAATGAAGACAAACCGGAAGACTCCTATGAATCAATGATTGATATTTCAAATGCATATATGAGTACAATTACTGTTACAGAGGACAGTCCTTCAGATTACATGGCAAAAAAGGCTGACAGAACCTACGGCACTGTTGTACATAAAACTTATGCTTCAAAAACAACCGGACTTACCAGAGGAGTGAATATTATTCTCCCTCCCAACTATGATGAGTCCAAAAAATATCCTGTGGTTTATCTGTTGCATGGTATCTTCGGAAATGAGCATTCGATGCTGGAAGGCAACTTCTTAATAGAAATTAGCGGTAACCTGGCAGCCGAAGGTAAAACCAAGGAAATGATTATTGTACTGCCTGATATGTTTGCTAAAACTGATATAAATCAGCAGCCTTCACTTACTCAGGAAGGCATGCTTATATATGATAACTTTATTAATGATCTAGTCAACGACCTGATGCCTTTTATCGAAGAGAATTATTCGGTTCTTGCCGGCAGGGAGAATCAGGCAATAGCCGGCTTCTCCATGGGCGGCAGGGAGGCTTTATACATAGGATTTACACGGCCTGATCTCTTTGGCTATATACTTGCAATTGCACCTGCACCCGGACTGACTCCCGGTAAAGACTGGGCCTTGAATCATCCCGGTCAGATGCAGGAGGATGAGCTTCGGATAAAAGACAGCGATGAAACACCATATCTTATTATGCTTTGCTCCGGCACCAACGATAGTGTTGTAGGTACGTTTCCAAAGAGCTACCATGACATTATGGAAAGAAACGGAGTAAATCATATCTGGTATGAGGTATCAGGTGCGGATCATGATAACCGTACGATCCGCAGCGGTTTATACAATTTCTTCAGTTCTATATTTAAGGCAGAGGATTTTAATTAATCAGTAAAAAGTTCCTCATATATATGTAAAAGACTTGAAAGAAGTATCCAGCCCACTCTTTCAAGTCTTTTTGCTGTCATTTATACAAATCAATCCAATAAATTTTGATTTCCTGGCCTTTGTATACAGACTCGCTTGTCAATATGCCTCCACAGCTTATGATTGTTCTGCTTGATGCTATATTATTCTTGTCACAGGAGATCATTACCCTCGGTATCATAAGCTCCCTGGCCTTATCCAGTACCAGCGCAAGCTGTTGCTTGCCATATCCCTTTCTTCTTTCTGATGGGCGAATCCCATAACCGATATGGCCACCGTACTTTTCCAGCTCCTCGGTAAGCCAATGCCGCAGCTGTATTGAACCAATAATTCTTTTATCCGATTCCCGGACTGAAAAATATGTACTGGCATGTACATTATTACTTGATAATCTATCCTTCTCAATGGAAAGAGCAATATCCAGCCATTCATCAAAATTATCATAATGCGACAAACCGCAGCTTCCATTTATATGTTTTTCGCCATAATCAAGGAATTCCTGCCGATAATCCAAAATATCTTTTTCCAGTTCCTTGGACGGTTTCACAAGAATTAAATTATCCATATAAACCTCCTGCATATATTATATATACTGATTTATAGAAACTGATATATATAGAGCAATTTAATATAATATAAACATAAGAATACTTACACAACAGGGCAGGCTTCATCCACTTTGCCTATATTGGCTTCACTATCCTTTATATACTCGTATTCAGGATATCTTACCATATTATTTCTAAGTATGGACAGCAATATCGGTTGGATTTCCTTATTATGACGGCTGCGTATAGCACAGCTTTTATTTTTTACATGTTTAGCATAACATCCTTGTATTTATCTATTTCTGATAATGCAATATCTAACGGCATTTCAGAAAGGCAAAGCCAATAATACCATTCTACAAACCATGGTCGTTTTTTCTTATGAAAATGCTTGTAATAATTATTAATTCTGCTTTTAATCCAGTCTTTATCATCAGGTGCTACTGTAGATATAAATCTTAGCACCAGCAAAGATGCATCATAGCATTCTCCAATACCACATTGCTGATAACCAAAACAGGTGGTTTTGAACCATCATTTAACCATCATGTCAATGAGCAATGTGAACAAATGTTCGACATGTTGATTGCAGTAGTCTAAAGTCTTTAACTGCAGCAACTCAAGTTATTTTTATGACATCTGTTATATATTACTCATTATATGAGCTTATTACAGCCGATTTTCTGCTGACAAACATAATCAGCATTTTTCGCCTATATACATTATGTGGGATGACATGATTAGGTAATCTTCAATTTCACACATTCTATAGGCATATTCTATCCATGTGCTTCTGTGGGGTTCCTCCAGAGCCTCTATATGAGTTAATTGGCAGGCCAAAAAGCCTTCCTGGCCAAACATTGTCAGCTGCTTTAGACCAAAGGAATTGCAAAAGCTTTTGATCTCCGGCAACGACGCAAACCTGGCCTCGGTAAAGGCTCGCCCCTCCCAGCTCGTATTATTGCAAATGCATTCTGCATAGCCATTGCCGGAATCCAATTCAGCCTTAAAGCCCTGTAACCATTCGTCCATATAATACATTACTCCGGCAAATAAATTAATGAAGGCTATATAAATCTTGCCGTTTGGCTTTAAGTACGCCAATGCATTATTTATAACCGTCCGTCTTTCTTCCTCATCAAAAATGTGATACATCGGGCCCATGACCAAAATGTGATCATAATACTCATCCGGATACAAGTCATTATCCAAGGCATTGCCACATATGGTTTTTAGCCTTACCCCCAGCTCAGCCGCTTTATTTTCAGCAAAACGGACATTACCCTCTGACAGATCAAATAAGGTAACATCACAGCCACGGGATGCCAACCAAATCGAATACCTTCCCGGGCCGCCTCCAATATCAAGAACCTTATCTCCTTCTTTTATGTAACGGTTAAGCATCCGGCTGGTGATAATAAACTCGATCCTGCTTTCATCAGTTCTGTCCCACTCCATTTGTGGATTCGCATCATAATATGCTTTAATTATCTCAGTGTTTTCTGCTTTCATATTAAATCCCCATATCCCAATTTAGCTTAGTTGACTTCGGCAAGCTCTTAACCCATTTATAGGCCGGCAGCAGCTTTTTAGAAGCAAATTAAATTATCCCTGCAAATTCACAGTCAGGCATTTTCTTATTTAGTTCAAATAATACCGGTATATTATCAGTAACCATCTGCATAATGCAGGGTAAAAAACAGGTGCTTCATTTTTTATAAGCACCCTAAAAATAGTATTAATACGAATAATAATAGTCAATATTCACTTTGTCAACCATTTTTTCTGAATAATTAAATAATTACATAATTAAATAATTACATAATAATTTGAATTTTAGGTTGTTTGATAGGATAAAGCAAAAGCATTAGTAGCTATCTATTCTCCAATTGCCATCTACGTTTTTCAAAGTTACTAAAACATCCTTTATTCCATCGTCTGTGTCTTCCTGCATAAGCAGTACCATTTCTGATTCAGACATTTGGTTTACCCCTTTGACCTCCGAAAGCAAGGGCGTGGATACAGCATCCAGCATAGCAACACACAGCTTTCCGTCAATCTCCTTAAAATAAGGATAATCCCCTCCCAATACCCAATTATAATAGCTGTGACTTATAAAATCCTTGGTTAAAACATTCTCCATAACAGACCGTATATCATCAATCGAACTATATTTATTATCCTTTACCACAAAATAAATATGTCCGCTTTCTTCTTCTATGATTTCCTCACTGTATGTATCCAGTCCGCCATATATGAGCCTGTTCATTTCACGATATAAAGGCATCAAATCATCAATAATTTTCTGTGCCTTCTTGATTTCTTCATCATTTTCTCCGGAAATCCCGCTTATATCAGTCATAGGAGTTATCTCAGGTGATTTATCCGGAATATGAGTTGGAACAAGTGATGGTAAGTCTGATAAAATTGATTTTGATGTATCATTATTATTCACTGAGACATTATCTCTGGTTCTTGACTCATCATTATGCTTGTTTTTATTGGAACATGAAACTGCAAGTATTACTGCCGAAACACAAATGGCATATAAAAAGAAGCTTTTGGGTTTTGACATGGCATATCCCCCATTAAATAATTACATAATATAAAGATTGCAGCTTAGTAAGTATACCAAATCAAATGTGCAGAAAAATAACCAGATAATGCCTAACCTAGCAATCCTTTCTTCAGCAAGCTATCCACAGAAGCTCTCAGACCTTCAACCGTCTTGGTTTCAATAACAGATAAGCAATCACATTTTTTAGCAATATCTATTTTTTCACAGATATCTATATCTCCTTCAAATAAAGGAAGATGGTCCTTTTTATCTAATGCATCATGAAAATGCATATGCTTAAGCTTATCAATGTTATCCATTATAAATTTCATATCCCTATAACC
>JAAZDK010000204.1 GCA_012512855.1 Clostridiales bacterium | reverse complement strand
CTACAAATATCCCCTGAAACCACGGCCGATGATCTCGCTGGTATTTGTTATCAGGATAAAGGCCTCAGGCTGGTTCTTTTTAATGAATTTTTTCAGCTGCACAGCCTCCGAACGGGACATTACTGTCAGAATGATTTTTTTATTTTGGTCTGTAAATGCTCCTTTGGCGTCATAGACTGTGGCACTCCTGTGCAGCTCATCTATGATGAAGTGGCAGATGCTGTCTGCAGTATCGCATTTTACCGTAAAATACTAGCACAGGTTCAATGCTTCTACAATATTATCAACAACCAGAGATTTTATCAGCAGGCCGGCGAGGGAAAGAAGGCCGGTCAGCATGCCAAAGATAGGGAAGGTTAAAAGGGTAAGGATAATATCTGTTGCCAGCAGAGCCTGTCCGATATTTATATTGGTCTTGCTTTTTAAAATCATTGCTATTATGTCCGTGCCACCTGTTGAGCTTCCCAGGTTAAAGAGCAATGCAGCCCCGACTCCCGGCAGGAGGACGGCAAAGAATAATTCAATAACCGGTTCATTGGTGAAGGGCTGAGGCATGGGGCTTATTATTTCAAGCAGCTTCAGGCCAACAGAGAGTATAAGGCTTCCGTATGTGGTTTTCACTCCAAAGTCCTTGCCAAATACGAAATATCCGACCAGCAAAAGTATGAGATTAATTATCAGCACAATTGTGCCGGATGATATCCGACCGCCCAGAACACTGCTTAACAGGATGCCGGCACCGGTAACTCCTCCGATGCTGAAATTGTTCGGAAACTTAAAGTAATGCACACCCACAGTTACCAGTAGGGCGCCTATCGTAATCAGAAAATATTCCTTTATCTTATCTGCTATCGTCTTCTTATCTTTATCCATATTTTCTCCAAGCTAAGGTGTCATCAGGGGTGGCATTTGCTGTTTGTCTCAGGATTCTGGACTGAGCCAGAGGTATGGCTGCTACCTTTGATGACCTCATGTCAGTTTTGATATAAAAATTATATATTCAACACTTATCATAATACTAATTGGCCAAATATGCAAAAATAAATTTATTGAAATTTTGTAAAAGGAAACCTGAAAGATATTTTATTTCATAGCTGTTTAAGCCTTTAAAAGTGATTAGATGGGCGTGCGGCTGAACCAGCCATTTGTCTTTGAATATACATAATAGAAAGCAAAGATAAATTAAAGGTATATTTAAGCATTTTATGCAGCATTACTATAATTGCAAAGGTTTAGTGACAGGTGAGCTTGCTGTGGTGGAGGATAGTGTCAAAGGCCTGATGGGGTAGTCTTTATGAGTAAAATTCCAACCAATGTTAAGCTTTATATTTTAATAGTATTATTGTGCCTTATTGTTATCGTTTCATCCAGGGCTTATTTTGGCGGTATACGAAGCGGTGCAGATGGCACATTATCTGAGGATAAAATAGTGATTTACACTTCAAGAACCGATAATTTGCTGGATGCAACAATACCCTTGTTTGAAGAAAAATACGAAATTCAGGTTGAGCTTGTCAGGGATGAGATAGGCCGGCTTCTGTCCAGAATCAGGGAAGGGGATGTGGCGCCGGCTGATGTAATAATGGGAGGCACTTTTTCTTACATGTACTCCAACAGGGATTTATTTTTGAGTATATATGCTATAAGCAAGAGGTTCATGTGCCACGAACCTCTTGCTCTTTTATGGGGGGGGGAATAAATACAAAAAGTGGAGTATATGCTTATTTTTGCTGATGGATATTAAAATCTGAAATCTCTGTGTCCCTGTTCTATCAGCCGAAGCTTTTCTATTGTTATATTTCTTACCCTTTCATTGCTGATCTGCTGCAGCTCATCTTTTATTACCGCCTCGCCCTTGATTTTCGTATCATATGAGGCATAATCCTCAAGATACTCCTTCAGGGTCATCAGGGCATTAGGCTGGCAGCAGTTGGCGATTTGGCCGGATTTCACCAGGCTCATAAAGCGATCTCCGGTACGGCCCTCCCGGTAGCAGGCGGTGCAAAAGCTTGGAATATGGCCTAAGGAAAGCAGCCAGTTTACCACCTGATCAAGGGTCCTTTTATCTTCTACATCAAACTGGGAGGTATCTTCATCCTCAGGCTCTGCTTCTGCATATCCGCCTACATTGGTTCTTGAGCCGCCACTGATTTGGGATACACCAAGCCCTAGAACCCTTTCCCTGCTTTTTTGGGATTCACGGGTGGATACGATGATGCCTGTGTAGGGAACAGCAATTCGAAGAATGGCAACAATTTTAGCAAATATATCATCGGAAATGCCGCCATCAAAGCTGTTTGGATCTATATCATCTGCAGGACGGATTCTTGGAACACTGATGGTATGGGGACCAACGCCGAAGCTGGCCTCAAGATGCTCCGCATGCATAAGTATACCGACAAAATCATACATATAGTTATTCAGGCCAAACAAAACTCCCAGCCCGACATCATCAATTCCGCCCTCCATGGCCCGATCCATAGCCTCGGTATGATAAGCATAATTATGCTTCGGACCTGTGGGATGGAGTTTTTCGTAATTTTCCTTATGGTAGGTTTCCTGGAACAAAATATAAGTACCTATTCCTGCTTCCTTAAGCTTGCGGTAGTTTTCCACAGTGGTTGCCGCAATATTGACATTTACCCGGCGTATAGAACCGTTCCTGTGCTTTACCGAATAAATGGTTTCAATGCTTTCAAGAATATATTCAATGGGATTATTGACCGGGTCTTCGCCTGCTTCCAGAGCCAGCCTTTTGTGCCCCATATCCTGAAGGGCTATAACCTCCCGGCGGATTTGCTCCTGGGTTAGCTTCTTTCTGGGTATGTGCTTGTTGACATAATGGTAGGGGCAATATACACAGCCGTTGACACAGTAGTTGGACAGGTAAAGCGGGGCAAACATTACGATACGGTTACCATAGAATTTTTCTTTAATCTTTTTCGCCAGCTGATAGATTCTTTGAGTTTCTTCCTCTAAGTCGCATTCAAGCAATACAGCCGCTTCCCTGTGGCTGATGCCCTTCATGGCTTCCGCCTTTTTAATTATCTCATCAATTAAAGCCTTGTTATCCTTGTTTGCTTTGGCATATTCCAGCGTATCCAGTATTTCCTGATGGCTGATAAATTCCTCTGCTACTTTTGATTTAACGTCATACATCATGACAGCCTCCTTCTTGAATTAGCCTTTTTACTGCACTGAGCAGACTGACAACAGGGCTGCCAAACCGGGTTGAACTGCCCAAAGCAATCTTTGATTGCTTTGCAATAATAAAATTGCTTTTGCAATCAAAAGATGGCCTTTGCAGGCAAATGCTAATAAAAAACCCTGTGTCCTAAGAAGTCGTCCTTGGACACAGGGTAGTAGATGCCGTAAAATTAAAATAATACTAATGGCAATATATTTCCTGCTAGGATAGCTTATTCCTCACAATCAATACATTCCATTATCATTTTAATGAATTATTGCATAAGCATTCTTCCTACTTGGGCGAACCCTTGTCGTCAGAACAAAATCGTT
>JAAZDK010000203.1 GCA_012512855.1 Clostridiales bacterium | reverse complement strand
TAAGCTTTAGAAAAGCAATGCTTTAAAGCACAGGTTTTTATAAGCATAAGCTTTTGAAAAAGTATATGTTTTAAAAGCACAGACTTTAAGAAACATAAGCTTTTGTAAAGCTTTCTACAGCCCGCATTCAAAGCTGTATGCCGCCCGGATTATATCCTTTTCTCCAAAATGCCTGCCAATCAGCTGCATTCCTATCGGCAGGCCCTTGCTGTCACTGCCGCATGGCAGGCTTATTGCAGGAAGGCCGGACAGGTTTACGGATACGGTATATATGTCGGACAGATACATCCTTAAGGGGTCCGACAGGCTCTCTCCCAGCTTCGGTGCCGTCATGGGTGAGGCCGGACCAAGAATAATGTCAAAGCTTTCAAAGGCCTTCATGAAGCTTTGGTTAATAAGAGCCCTGACCTTTAATGCCTTGTTGTAATAAGCATCGTAATAGCCGCTGCTTAACACAAAGGCTCCGATCATCATTCTTCTTTTTACCTCACTGCCGAAGCCTTCGCTTCTGGTTTTCTTGTAGAGCTCCTGCAGGCCCTCCGCATCAGGCTGTCTGAAGCCATACTTGACACCGTCATATCGGGAGAGGTTGGAGCTTGCCTCAGCACAGGCTATAACATAATAAGCCGGTGTGGCATAGTCGGCCTTGGAAAGCTCAAACTCTTCAACTATAGCCCCCTTATTCCTGAAAAGCTCTGCAGCCTTAAGAATGCTAGAGTACACCTCCCTGTCAAGTCCGGCTCCAAGGTAGTCCCTGGGGATGCCAATGCGCATACCCTTCACATCATCTACCAGCGCCTTGGTGTAATTGTATTCCCTTCCGGCCACAGAGGTGGAATCCTTGGGATCATGTCCGGATATTATTTCAAGGGCGGCTGCACAGTCTGAAACATTCCTGGCCATTGAACCAATCTGATCAAGGCTGGAGGCATAGGCAATCAGCCCGTAGCGGGATACCGTTCCATAGGTAGGCTTTATTCCTGTTATCCCGCAATATGCCGCCGGCTGTCTGATGGAGCCTCCTGTATCCGATCCCAGTGCATAAAAGGCCTCGTTTGCTGCCACTGCCGCAGCCGAACCGCCACTGGAGCCACCCGGAACATGCTCCGGATTCCAGGGATTTTTCGTCGCCCCAAAATATGAGGTTTCGGTAGTGCTTCCCATTGCAAACTCATCCATATTAGTTTTGCCAATTATTACGGCGCCTGCTGCCTTAAGCTTTTCTATAACGGTGGCATCATATACCGGTCTGAAGCTTTCAAGAATCTTTGAGGCGCATGTGGTTTTAATATTTTTTGTACAGATGTTATCCTTCACCGCCAGCGGAACACCTGCCAGCAATGAATCGGAAAGCTCACCGGAATCAATGCGCTCCTGCACCTGGCTTGCCTGCTTCAGCGCCTCCTCCTCCAATACCGTAATGTAACAGTTATATTGCGAATCCTTCTCTTTAATAGCCTCAATCTGAGCCCGGGTGGCTTCAACTGCTGAAATTTCTCTTTTCTTTATCAGCTTTGCAAGCTCCAAGGCTGACAAATCTATAATATCCTTCATAATAAACCATCGCCTTTCTTTGCATCCTGTATTTTGTTATATTACAGATAAGCCGGACAATGCTTTTATTCCACGGTCTTGGGAACAACAAAGCTGCCATCCTTCTTCTTCGGAGCATTTTCCAAAACCAGCTCCCTGCTGTCTGTATTTGTCACTTCATCTTCTCTGAAGACATTATATATAGGCAAAACATGGGACATCGGCTCTACTCCTGATGTATCAAGATCATTCATTGTTTCCATATAATCAAGAATCCGCTCAAGATCATTAGCAAGCTTTTGCTTATCCTCCTCCGATACGGTCAGCTTAGCCAGAGCTGCCGTATATTGCAGGATCTGATCCGTTATCTTCATCACAATCACATTCCTTTCCATATGTTAAGCAAATGCAAAGACCTTGCTTATCCAATTACAGATTTACATTATTTATAATATTATCGCATATATGAAGCCCGGGCAAATATCCCCATTAGGCTTTAGCCTGCACCACTTACGGCGTTTGCCTGCACCGCCTTACGCTTTTTGCCTTCACCCACTTTACAGCTCCAGCCTGCACTGCCTTACGGCTCCTGCCTTCACCATACGGCTCCAGCCCGCACCACCTTACCGCTCAAGCCTGCACCGCCTTACGGTTCAAGCCGGGTTACATCCCTCGGGAACATGGTGGCCTCACGCACATTTGCAGCATCCAGAAGCTTCATTGTAAAACGCTCCAGTCCGATACCCAGTCCGCCG
>JAAZDK010000202.1 GCA_012512855.1 Clostridiales bacterium | reverse complement strand
TCTCAAGCTTTACTGTATATTCCTCCCTGGTTATCTGGCCATTTGCCACATAGGTCAGGCCCTTTTCCCAGCTGGCGGTAAGCTCGGCATTCAGCAGGGATCTGATGGAGTAGTTCACCACATCATAAACCATCTCCCCCAGCAGGGTGGGAGTGATTATCTGGGTCTTCTTATTCAGATTCAGATACGATATTTTAACCAGCTTGTTGAGTATCTCGGCCCTGGTGGCAGACGTTCCTATTCCGCTGCCCTTTATCTGGGCCCTCAGCTCCTCATCCTCTATCAGCTGGCCTGCATTTTCCATAGCAAGTATCAGGGAACCTGAATTATATCTCTTGGGCGGTGCTGTTTCGCCCTCCTTTATTATCAGCTGGGCAACCGGCAGCAGCATTCCCTTTTTCAGTGAGCTGATTGCCTTAAGAAGCTCCTGATCGGAGCTGTCCTCTGTCTGCTCCTCACCCTCTTCTGCCCCTTCCTTTGCCTTGCTCTTGGCTGTCTTTGCTGAATTATCCTTTTCATATGTATTACCCAGCAGCTTCAGGTAGCCCTCCTTTTCCAGATGACGGAAGGAGGCAAAGAAGCTTTCGCTTCCTATCCTGATGGTAACTGAGCTTTTCCTGTATTCTGCAGGAGGATAAAAAATGCTTAAGAAGCGCCTTACTATTGTTTCATAGACCTTGCGTGCGGTAGGTGAAAGGGAGCCGAGTGCATTAATCCCCTGCCCTGTAGGTATAATTGCATAGTGGTCTGTGATAAGGCTGTCATTGACATATCTGGTCTTTGATTTATTCCTGTAATTTCCTTTTTCTATTATTTCATCTGCAAAGGGCTTAAAATCAGCCAGAGCCGTAAGCCCCTTGATGTTTTTGCCTATTTCCTTGGCTACTGCGCTGGACAATACCCTGGCATCGGTTCTGGGATATGTCACAAGCTTTTTTTCATACAAATCCTGTGCTATATCAAGTGTTTCATTCGGGCTTAGCTTAAACAGCCTTGAGCATTCGTTCTGCAGCTCCGCCAGGTTGTACAGCAGAGGCGGATTCTTTGTTTCCTTCTTCTTCTCAAGGCTTACTATTTCAGCCATAAGCCTGTCTGCAAAGCTAATATTAGCATTGCTGATTTTAGCCTTGTTCATATTTTCAAAGATAATATTAGCTTGGATGATATCAGCTTTGCTAATACTATCTTGACTGATATTAGATTGGTTTATATTAGCCTTTTCTGTATCATTTGCCAGGTCCGTATCGGAAGCCGCATCGACCGGCTTTACTAAAGCCTCATCTGGATTTATACCGGCGACTGAAGCGGTCAGGTCAGTATCTTGTGCCGTCCAGCTTCCGTCATCATTTATTGCCGGGTATTTATCCGCCAGCTCCGCTATCAGCTTTATGGCAGAGCTTTTCTCCGAAAAGCCGTTCTCCTTATACAAGAGAGGCGAATTAAAATACCTTGAGCCCTCCACCGCCTTCCATTCTGCCATCAGCTGCTTTCCATCGGCAAGAAAGCCGCCAAGAACTCGGTAAAACGGGGTCTTTACAAAGCTTCTGATCTCCCGCTCCCTCCGGACCACCATACCCAGCACACAGGTCATGACCCGGCCGACCGCTATGGCAGACCATTGCTTAGATTGCAGCAGCCTCTGAACCTCATTGCCATATTTAAGGGTCAGTATCCGGGAAAAATTAATTCCCATCAGATAATCCTCCTGGGCACGCAAATATGCTGCATCTGCCAGGCTATCGTATGCCGACAGGGGTTTAGCTTCTCTGATACCCCTCAGGATCTCCTCCTCCGTCTGGGAGTCAATCCAGACTCTTCTTCTCTCCTTTGTTTTAGGCACCCTTGCTTCCTGCTCCACCAAGCGGTATATGTATTCTCCCTCGCGCCCTGAGTCTGTGCACACATATATGGTATCCACATCCGGACGGTTGAGCAGCTCCTTGACTATATTAAATTGCTTTTTTACGCTTTGAATAACCTCATATTTATATTCCTTTGGTAAAAAAGGCAGGCTTTCCATAGTCCACTTTTTTAGGGCAGGATCATAGACCTCCGGATAGCTCATCGTTATCAGGTGGCCTACGCACCAGGTCACGATTGCATCCTCAGATTCTATGTAACCATCCTTCTTCTTGCCGTTTATTTTCAGCGCTTTGGCAAATTCCGCCGCAACACTTGGCTTTTCGGTTATGTACAATTTCTTTGACATCTATTCCCAACCTCGTGATTATTTACTGTAAATATCCCCTTTCGGAAAATCACAGCTTTTTAGACAGCTTGGATGACTTGCCTTTCTAATCAGATAAGACTTTCTCATCAAATGGCAGCAAGCCACAGTCAGCTTACGATAAATTAGCCTTAGAAATAAGCATCTAAGGCCGTAATTTCTCCAGAAAGTGTCTATCTTTATTGCCTATAAGTATACGCTTTTTATTTAACCTCTGTCAATAATCATAAGCTTATTTAGCAGACTTTGACAAATTCTCAGATGAGCTTAGTGACATATTTACAAACAAATCAAGCAACAAAACGCAGAATAATTTGGCTGCCCGGCAGACACATAAATTCATTCAAGAGGGGCACAGATAGTAATAAAGGCTGCTTTGATTTATATATTGCAAAGGCATTGTACTGGCTGCTTTCGTTTATGCATTACAGAACCATTGTACAAGCCATTGTGCAAGCTGCCTTCATTTTAATATTGCAAGTTGATGTGGCTTGGTTTACAATAGATTGTAGTTATTAATACTACATAGTAAAATACCAGGCTGTAAAGGAAGGTATATTTATGAGAGATTATCAGATATTTGCTGATTCATCATGCGATCTGCCGCAAAGCTTATTATCCAGATATAATATTAAGCTGATCCCCTTCTATGTCAGCTTTGATCATGAAAATTACTATAAGGAAAACGTGGATATCAGCAATGAAGAATTCTACAAGCGCCTGTCAGAAAAGGGTGTCTTTCCGTCCACATCCCTGCCTTCTGCGCAGGATTATTTGTCACAGTTCAGGCAGACCCTCAAGGAGGGCAAGGATCTGATATGCCTGTGTCTTACCCAGAAGTTTTCCGGTTCTTACCAGTCTGCCGTTAATGCAGGGCAAATCCTTGAGGAGCAATTCCCTGATGCCGATATCCGTATAGTGGACAGCATTCAGGCAACAGCCGGTGAAGGCCTGCTGGTGCTTCAGGCGGCTTATATGAAGGAGGCCGGCTATAGCCTGGAAGAGCTGCATGAAAGGCTGTTACAGTTAAGATCTACAGCCAGAATAATGTTTACCCTTGATACCCTGGAATATCTGAAAAAAGGGCGCAGAATAGGCAAGGTAGCGGCTCTTGCAGGCGCAATGCTGGATTTGAAGCCTCTTATACAGCTTAAGGATACTGAGCTTATTCCTTACTCTAATGTAAGAGGCCGCAAGAAGGCCTTAGATAAGATCCTTGACATGGTAAAGGAGTATTTTGATGAAGCAAATGAGGAGCCTTCAAGCTATGACTTCTGCATTGCCAATGCCACCACCATGGATGATGCCCTCTACCTGCAGGCAAAGCTTGAAGCCTTTCTTGGCCGCAAACTAAGCTATCCCGTCTTTCAGATTGGCGTTACCATAGGTACCTATATAGGTCCGGGCGGAATAGGCATCTGCTTTGTAAAAAGATACGACTGTATCTGATTCGTTAATTAATGCTAATTATTGTTCACCATATTGAATATTATTTTATTGAAGAGCTTTTGCTGCTATAATTAACCATAAGGCTGTTTTATTTTCATAAAAGCTGTTTTATGTCCATAAACGAAACCAGCCATAGCATTGCAAATCTGTATGCATAAAATAGCCAAATTCACTAATCAATTAATGAAAGCGGGGATTATAATTATGTCACTTAAAAACTGCTGTTCCAAGAAAGAAAATGAGCCTGCCGGCGGTGTAAATGTCAATGTAATTGTAAATGTACCTAAGATTGTAAGAAGTCTGTGCTTTGCCGGGGTATTGATCGTTGGCATTATATTCGGGACAAAAACCTTCCATAAGATGCTGGATTACGGCTTCTTTAAATCCTGGAAGTAGCTTGAACATAATTCATATCGGATTATAAACAGTATAATATGCAATATACAATTATATGCAGTATTATATATAGCTTAAATCATATGACGGGTTCACTTGCAAAGTTAACAGGATATCTGAAAATTAAGGATATCTGACAATGCTTCAGACATACTTCCTGAACAGTCAGATATCCTTTTTATAAAGCTCTTTTTTTAATCTCGTCTGGCAAATAATTGCCGCCACATTCAATAAAGCCAATATTTGTCCTGATGCCCGCAGCTTTAGCCAGTCAAGCTTGCATCAATCATACATTTATACTAGGCATTATATCAGTTTTCCAGCATTTTATCGATCGTGTTTTACACTCCGACAACAGCTCTTATCAAAAGCCACAGCTAATCAAGCTTTGTCCGCCCGTTTTCTGTATCGCAGTATCCTGTAAAAATGAATGTATCCTACCCCAACTACAAACATAACCAATCCTAAAACTGCCAGATAAAATTTTTCCCTGTAGCTGCCGTATATCATTGAGAAGGGATAAAGACTTCCCAGCAGCCTTCTGCCGCCGCAGGAGGCCATAATATAATACATTAAGGGCAGCAAATATCCAACCGCAATCTGACCAAAAACCACATATGCACAAAAGCCCATCCCTCCTAGAAAGAAGGCCTCCGCAAGGGTGCCAAGGTAATAATTAAACATTGGAAAGCTGCAATTGTTTAATTTGAGCCAGATTATATAGAGTCCTATAATAATCATCAGGAAAAACAGGTTTTCCAGTATTCTTGCCAGTATAACCCTGGTGTATGACAGGTACTTTACCTCAAGCAGCTCCCTGATATCACTGTTTTGCTCCGGCAGGCAGACTGGCGTAAGAATTATGATTCCGCTTAAGGCTGTAAACATCTCAAGTACTCTTGCTGTTCTTTGCGCATCAAGATTCTCTATGCCAATAGCCAGGGGTGACAGCCCCATCAGCACAATGCTAAGCAACAGATGGGGCAGGATAAAATGCTTAAGGTTTACCTTTAATATTTGAAGCTCTCTTTCCATATATCGCAAGCCTCCCCCTTCTTTTCAGGTCATATACAAGGACTGCTGCTGCAGCAAGCAGGATTGCCAATAAGCTATAGCCTATTCTGTTAAGCACTAATATCTTAAAATTATCAATAAACACCTGATAATTGCCTATGGTATTGTGTCTGGGAATCAGATTCCATCCATAACCCCCGCCCAAATCGGCAACGCTCATGCTGACAAACCACCATATTCCCATAGCAACAATAGCTATAGCCGTCTGTGTCAGCTCCGTCAGGAATATTCCCACCGAGCTTGAAATCATTACAGCCGGCAAGAGCCAGAAAAGACTATATTTAAAAAATGCAAATACATCCACATCTATACCTTCATTTGCTCCATAATAAAGGAACTGAACAGATAAATAGCCTGCTATGGCTAATACCGGCAGCATTATCATCAGCACTGTTGAAAGATATCTGCTCAGGATGATGCTTGCTGAGCCGGCTTTCTTAGAGAAAATCACCTGGTTTGCTCCTCCCCTTTTGTCCCGCAAGGCCCTTGTTACTGCCAGAAATACCGGAAGAATTGCCAAAACTATGCCCAGGTAGTCACAAAACAGCCTGGCATATGCTCCGGATAAACGATCCTTGTAAATTATTTCATTATAGGCCTGCAGCGCCTCATTAAAGCTAGCAGGAACTCTGGCAATATATTTTATATAGCTTTTTCTATACATTGAGCCGCCACCCAAAAGCTTATCAGCCTGCTTCATCAGCTCCATAAACCTCTCAAAGCTTAATCCGGCCGCTGCAGACAGCCTTTGCTGCTTTGCTGCCGCCTCGGGATCAGCACTGTAGGATTTTAGGGCAGCCTTCAGTTCATCCTCATTTAGTCCGCTGATTTCACGTATAATTTCATGCATTTTAGCCTGTTTCTCTTCACTCAGGGTTCTATAAAATATATGCCCTCAACAGGCCTTTTCCTGACAGCCAGCTCATCCAGACTGTTTATCTGCTTCATGGTATTGCTGTAAATTTCAAGCCGCCCGATATGGTCTGACATCAGCTTCACTGTTGACAAAAGCTTTTCCTCAGAAATTTTACCCTCCGGTATATATTTGCTCAGCAAATCGGTATATCCTCTGAGTATAGTCAGGGGAGTGCGCAAATCATGGGCAAAGGCTGCATTTATCCGTCTCTGCTCCTCCATCATATCCCACATTTTCTGGTTATTCGCTATAAGCTGCCTTCTCATGGAGTCAAAGGCCCGGCAAAGCCTACCCATCTCATCTCCTTTTTCATAGCAGATTTCTATATCAAGGTTATACCTGCCCACCTCATCCGCCGCCTCAGAAAGAAGCCTTATAGGCTCCTTTAGCTTATTGTTGTAATATAAATAGGATACCCCGATTATACCTGCCAGCGAATATATAACGGTGCTCCAGGTTTGAATAAAATAAACAATCTCCAACTGAGTTCTGTCTGCCTTATTAAAATCGGAATAATCATAAATTTTAATATAAGTCTGTGCTTCGCCAATAACACCAAGCTTATATCCTTCGTAATATTTTGACATAATTGCAGAAGTCCATTCGTTGCAGGCCTTCTGGGTAGGGCCTTTTTCAATGAGAGATTATTAATCCTGTTTTTCAGTTTATTCCAAAGATTATCTATCCAATCCACCTGTAGCCAACTCCCCAGACAGTTTCTATTAATTCCTGATCGCTGTATTTGCCTA
>JAAZDK010000201.1 GCA_012512855.1 Clostridiales bacterium | reverse complement strand
TTTCGGATTCAGGAGACACCATTTGTGCTGTACTGACGAAATAATTTATCAGCATATTTTACAGTTATTTATCAAACCTGGAGAGCGAGACTAAAAATGGACTTGTCAAAGCCCGGTAGAATACCAATTTTGTCATGATATTATTAAATCATCATTCATAGATGAACAGCTTCTGCCCTTGTGGGCTAAAAATGGCTATTCAGAAAATGATATTAAAAAATATTTACCGGGCTCTTTTCTCACAGCCACAGGGCCTCGCTTAATACACTTTGCGCATGCAAATCCTCAACACAAACCATCTTAACCAGATGCCAGGCCCGTTCCTCGTCCGTCATCTCATGGAACTTGCTTGCCTCCTTTGAGCTGTTGATGCGTTCTGTGATTTTGTCAATAGCATTTATCTTGTTTTCCGCTGCTGCTATTACATCCTGCCATGCACGACGTTTCCTTGCAAGGGCCCTCATCAGCCCCTCCTTATATAATCCGCCTGATATTACTTCTTTTATCTCGGCCAGGGAAAAACCCAGTGATTTCAGCTCCAGCAGAGCATTCAGCGTCCGTACCTGATCAACGGTATAATAACGATAACCTGTATCGGGATCAATTTTTGCAGGTATTATAATTCCCTTTTTCTCATATATACGTATAGCCTTCACAGATACGCCAAAAAAGGCCGCTATCTCTCCTATCCTCATCAATGGTTCATCCATTCTTACTCCTCCGATTTTATATTCATTGTTTCATTGACCCGTTCGATACCCGCCATAGCAGTATTGATATTTATCAGGCTGTCTATAAGCATATTCAAGCTTTTTAACAAGCCTCCCCTGTATTGCAGGGCTGCTGTGAGTGCGCCAAAGGTCATAGTCCCTGCCTCTATCCATTTCCCGCCAAACAGCAAGACAACAAGATAACCGATCATACCCATCAGGATTAGTAAACTACTGTTTAATGCCTTCCCTCTGTTTATCCTCATATTGCTTTTTCTAATTTCCAGACTGCTTTTTTCAAAGCGCTCCAGTAAAAATTCCCTGGCATCATAGAGTATGGCAGCTTCAGCGCAGGTAAGCAAGGCATTCATATCAGTGGTATTCCTTGCTATCGCTTCCTGCACCTTTTTGGCATGATGGCCCATGGGTCTGGTGATAAAGAGCTGATTAACCAATACATGCGGAATAATGAAGGCCATAATCAGGCCAAATATCTTAGGGCTCATGTAAAGCAGCATTATGGAAGAAACGCATATATTAGCACTTGCGACAAATGCATGGGGCAGATGTAAAGCCTTGTTTAATATGGCAGTTGCTGCCTGGACATCGCTGTTAAGGCGTGTTATCCATTCCCCGTTTGTTTTGGATTCAATCTGCTGCAATGTGAGACTGCAAATGTGCTTAAATACATTTTTGCGTATTCTGCCTGTCCACTTGGCAACATATGAGGAATATATCATCCATACAGTTCCATTATATATAAAAAGAAAGAAAGTTCCAACAGCAAACTGGGCACAGATTTGAAATAATTCATTTTGCCTGCCTTTGCTTATGGCTGCAAATGCATATTGTAAAAAGGCAGCATGAATGGCGGTATGTAAAGGGTCAAACGGACAACGCAAAATAGTCAGTATAATAAACAGCCTGACCTTGCCGGCCATTGTAAACAATTTTTTTATTTCACTTGCCTTTTTAAGTACAGACACTAAGTCTGCCTCCTTCCAGTCGGTATATTCGATTGCAGCCTGTTAGTGTCTCCAACCTGTGGCTTATGCTGACTACAGTCTTATCCCTTGTAAGGCTCTCCAATGCAGCCAGGACCGCACCTGCTGTATCATCATCAAGGGCACTTGTTGCTTCATCCAGTAAAATTACAGGGGCTGCCTTTGCAATAGCCCGGGCAATGGCAATACGCTGCGCCTGCCCTCCGGAAACCTTGCTTCCCCGCTCACCGACAAAGCTATCAAGCTTTTGTGGGAGGCTCAATATCCATTCAGTCATCCGGGCAGCCTCACAGGCCTGCCAAATCAGCTCATCACTCATAAAATGTCCACATGTGATATTTTCCTTTATACTTGCCGGAAAAAGCATGGGATTTTGCATCACCATAGCAACATTCCTGCGAATCTCCTCCGGCCTTCGTGCGCCGCAAAGCTCAATAGATCCATTTTGTGGTGAGTACAGGCCTGCTATCAGCTTCATGAGGGTGCTTTTTCCGCTGCCACTGGCTCCGATAATTCCAATTTTTTCTCCTGCTTCAATATACATGCTTATATTCTTTAAAATCTGCCTGTCCCCATAGGCAAAGCTTAAATTTTCTATATGTATGCTCATTTTACCACCTTCACTGTATTTAAGATACGAATGACTCAATACGCTTCAGATTGGCTGCAAACCTGCGAAACTGGGCAATCCGGCCGGGCATGTTGTTCATAATACCTGAAACATTTCCGGATAGATTTATGAAAATAAATAAGCTTCCGATTGTTATTCGTCCGTTTATTACCTGCATGCCGCCTACCATAAAAAGCAGCAGCAACGGAAAACAGCTCATCCATGCAGCCAGACTCATCAGCCTTGCTCGTTTTCTTTCTTCTAAAATATTTGCACTCTCCCATTTTTCCAGCGCCAGCTTGTATTTTTCCCTGATAAGTCTATTTGCTTCAAACAGCTTTACAATTGGAAAAAGTGTTATCAGGCTGTCGGCAAATGCGTTCATCTGTCCATTCGCCTCCTGGCTTTTAATTGCCGCCTTGCTAATTATCCTGCTGGTTAAGGTCGTATAGCATACCAGTATAACGGTAGGCAGGTTGGCAAGCAGAGTTAACCCGGGGTTCAGCCAAAGCATCCATGAAAGGGTAACTGCAAATCTTACTGTATCATCTGCTATCATAAACAGATTGCTCCGAAGAAAGTCAGATATATCGCTTAGCTCATTTTGAAGCATGGAAAGCTGCCTGCCTGCATTTAGCTCTTCGATATCGATAAGTGACAGAGCCTTTAAATGTCTTGCATATCCCATCCGAAGCTCATGCATTAGCGTCTCAGCTGTCCAGCCTGAACATAAGCCGGTTATATACGCTGCACCCATACTGGCTATAACAATTATCAGTGATTCTATTATTAAATTACTCGGTATATTATTGCCTTCATTTATGATATTGATAATAGTACTTACCTGACTATTCCACCATAAAGTTACTGCAACATTGGTTATACTGAATCCTACGCTTAGCCCTACCAACCCGATGCGTCTATACAGCAATTTTTTCAATAAGGTCATATCAAATACCCCCTTAATGAAATTTTAAACTATTCCCCAAGGGCAGAGTCAATAATGCTGTTGAATAAATAATTTCTTATTTAGTACGAAAGAAAGAGCTGCCATCTTACGAATCAATAGCTAATTCGGCAGCTCTATTACTTCTTTGACAATATGAAATTTCTATTAACTGCTTGCACTGGAATACTTGCTAATTCCTATTTTTATTGCTGCAATGGAAAGCAACAAAAACATCAGCCCGGAAATAACAGCAGTAAACATTTCAGGCATAGTGGCTTTATTCAAAAGCACCGATGCAGGAACATATGCCAATGGAATTGATGGAATAAGAAAAATAAAAGCATATATAAATCCTTTGTAGGGAAATATTTCCTTCGGCTTTTCCGACATGGACATCAAAATAAAATAAATGTCAGTTAAGCCATTTACTTTTACATACTTAAAAACCGGTGAATAAATGAGCATCATAAATGAGGTCAGCAAAATTATTGCATTTAATAAAAACAGTAAAAACAAAATAATATTCAATCCTGTAATGTGAATGTCAAGCGAGCTTATTTTTATCACCAAAACGGTTATAGGTGCTATTAGGGATAAAAAGCTTGAATAATCAATACCGCCGGTATTGATTTGGAAAATCACACTGACCGGTTTTACCAGCATTCTGTCAAAGCTGCCACTTAATATGCTTTCAATAAAGCGCATATGGTTTGGATTTATCAGGCCCCGGTATAGTTGATTTACAACCATGGAAGTACAATATAAAATTATCATTTCATTTTTTGACCAGCCCGCTATTGAATCAACATGTAAGAAAATAAACTCCACGCAAAGTATACCTAGAATCGAATTAATGATACTTTGCAACAGCATTAGTATAAAGTTTATCCTGTATATGGCAAGTGACATAAATGATAATTTAATCTGTTCCTTAAATATTCTTAAGTAATACATAAGTCCCCCTCATCCCCCTACTGCAGAATATTTTTTCATTCCGGTTCTCCATGTTATCATGATTAATGACATCAGAAGCAAAATCCATAATATGTAAACAACCAACAACCGGACAGCCTCTGCTACAGGCAATAAATTCATGTATATTTTGGCCGGTATATAGCTAAATGCTGCAAAAGGCATCAGCTCCAGCAGCTTTATGCTCCAGCCCGGAAAAAAATCCAAAGGCATAAACATTCCTGACAAAAAATTTATTATAACGGCAAAGGACCACATAACTGCCTGGGCCTGTTCAAGCCAAAAGGCCATCATCCCCAGCAATAACCATACAAGATGGCTTATTATTGTAGTCACAATCAGATAAATTATTAAAAGAATTACCGACTGAACCGATAAGTTCCATGTCAAATAGCTTACAAAAAAGGGAATAATTATTAACAAAAACAAAAACTGCTTAAAAAATTCAAACACAGAGTTGGATAAGCATTTAAAATATAGGAAAAGATTTATACTGTAAGGTTTTATTATAATTCTGCTCAAATTACCGCTTTTTATCATTTCCGATATTTCAAAGCCTCCATTGATCAATATAAACTTACGAAAAAGGCTTGATACAACAAAGAATGTAATCATATCAGTAATTTTATATCCATTAATAACGGCTGTATCGTTGCTTTTGTATATTAATATCCAAAAGATAATTGTTATGAACATGCTTACATTGGACATTATTAGCCCCAGGACTGTATCAAAACGGTATTGAAATAGGGTCAATAAATACAGCCTGAAAGAATACAGATATTTTCGCATTTAAGTTATCTCCCTTCATTCATAATCTGATTGACAATATTTTTAAATGGTACATTTGTTAATGAAATATCAATCAGATTTCTATTTTGATTAATCAAGTCGCCGACAATATTTCTGTATTGTTCTTTTGCGATCATCAATTTTAGAGTATTGTCCTTATACTCAACAATCTCCCCATACCTTGCATACTCATAAGGGTTAACTTCCTGGTCAAAGGCCAGCTGCAGGACTTTATGTGATGAATACAGACCGGATATTTCACCGATGGGACCATCAAATATCTTGCTTCCTTTGGATAAAAGGATGACCCTGTCACATGTTTCCTCAATATCATCCATATAATGACTAGTGATAATAATTGTTGTTTTTCTTTCCGCTCTGTATTCGCGTATAAATTTTCTTATGGCAAGCTGGCTATTTAAGTCCAGTCCAATCGTAGGCTCATCCAGGAAAACAATCTCAGGAGAATAAAGAAAGCTATTAATCAACTCCATTTTCATCCGCTCTCCCAAAGAGAGGCGACGTAATTGAGTGTTCAGCAAATGCCTGACATTTAGCATTTCTGTCAACATATCTATATTCTTTTTATATAATTTGTCAGGAACCTGATAAACCAGTTTTTGGTACTTGAAGGTGTCAATAGCTGGCAGATCCCAGTTTATCTCGCTTTTATTCCCCATAACAAAGGCTATCTTTTTGAGAAATTCTCTCTTTCTATGTGTGGGAATATAGTTTAACACAGACACTTCCCCGGATGTAGGATACAGAATTCCTGTTAGCATTTTTAGCGTTGTAGTCTTTCCTGCTCCGTTTTCTCCAAGCAACCCTACAATTTCACCCTTTTCAATTATTATATTAAGGCTTTTTA
>JAAZDK010000200.1 GCA_012512855.1 Clostridiales bacterium | reverse complement strand
TCTAGCATCAGCTAAAAATGAACTATATAATTTTTTAAGTAAATATCAATCAATATACCCAAAGATAGTATTTCTCTTAAGTGATATAACAAGCCTGTTTACATTCTACGAATTTCCGATGGAAATTCGTAAAAGTATATATACAACTAATATAATTGAAAACTTTAATAAAAACCTAAAACGAAATACTAATCGTAAAGAGCAGTTTCCGAATGAAGGTTCTCTGGACCGATATGTTTGCAGTTATTGTGTTGATTATAATAAAAAATATGGTTCCAGAGTACATAAAGGTTTTGCATTAGTTCAGGCCGAACTAAATGAAATGTTTGAAAACTAACTTATACATACAAGAAGTAGTTTACACAAACTTCTTGACACTATCCTATACCATGATATAGATTATTTACTGTGATATACATATTTGCTTATATTTGTACAGTTTCTAAAGATAAATTGCGGGTATACATGAGAAAACATAAATAAAAATACTTATACGAGGAGGAAAAATCATGAAAAGGATCAGCATATCAAAAATTCTTATTATGATTTTATGCACAATTGCTTTGTCTTTCTTAGTGCAAGCAGAGGTCGGAGCAAGCAGCAAGGACTTCGAGATTAAGGATGGAGTACTGATAAAATATAATGGCTCCGGCGGCAGTGTAACAATTCCAAAGGGTGTAAAGGAAATAGGCAATAATGCATTTTCCGGAGCAACTAATCTTAAAAGCGTAACAATCTCTGATGGTGTCAAGAGTATAGGAAACTGGGCTTTTTATAGCTGTACAGGCCTTGAAAGTATTTCAATACCAAAAAGTGTAACTAAAATAGGAGATGGCGCATTTGATTATTGTGAAAATTTAAAGAGTATTACATTACCGGACGGTATTAAGAGCATAGGAAATAGTACCTTTAACAATTGTAAAAAGCTTAAAACTGTAAAAATACCTAAAAGCGTAACCAGTATTGGAGCATGGGCCTTTTACGAATGTACCAGTATTCAGGGTATATCGTTGCCTAATAATATAAAGAGCATAGGTGAATATGCTTTTGCTTATTGCATTAGCCTGAGCGATATCACAATACCCAAAAGTGTGACAGATATAGGGAGGGAAGCATTCTATAACTGCAGCAATATTAAAAGCCTGACAATTACTAAAGGAGTAAAAAGTATAGGATACAAAGCATTTGCAAATTGCATTGGTCTAACAAAATTAACAATACCGAATAGTGTAATAAGCATTGGAGAGTATGCGTTCTCCGGTTGTGACAGCCTTAAATCAATATCAATTCCAAAAAGTGTTACAAATATAGGCGCCTTTGCCTTTCATAATACAGCCTGGCTAACCGATCAAATTAAGAAGAATCCTGTTGTGGTGGTAAATAATATATTGATTAAGGCAAGGCATGATGTTGAAAAGGTTACAGTTCCAGGCAATGTTACAAGCATTGCAGATTATGCCTTTTCTGGATGTAGCAGTCTTACTGCTCTGACAATTTCAGCTGGCGTAAAGGCTATAGGTAATAATGCATTTTCACATTGCTATAACTTAAAAAGCGTCACATTGCCAAAAAACCTGACAAGTATAGGAGAAAAAGCATTTTATTCCTGTACAAGTCTGGCAAACGTTACAATTCCTGATGGTGTGAAGAGTATAGGAAATGGTGCGTTTGGTGCTTGCGAGAAATTGAAAAGCATTACTATTCCCAAGAGTATCACAAGCATAGGAAAAGATGCATTTGCTTATACACCTTGGTTATCTGAAAAAATGGACAAAAATTCCCTGTTAGTAATAAATAATATAGTCATTAAAGCCAATGAAAGCATAAGTAAGGTCACGATACCAGACAAAGCTACCAGCATAGCAGGCGGTGCATTTTCTAACTGTACTAATCTTAAGAGTATAACTATACCAAAGAGTGTTACATATATAGGAGAAGAGGCGTTTTCAGGTTGTACAGGCCTGACTGCTGTTACGATACCGAATGGTGTAAAGGCTATAGAAAATGGTGTATTTACCGGATGTACAAATCTTAAAAGCATAACAATTCCAAACGGTGTAAAATATATAGGAGATTATGCATTTTCAGGCTGTGAGAAATTAGAAAAGATAAGTATCCCTGCCAGTGTGACAAGTATAGGAGCAAGTGCATTCAGTGACTGTACAAGCTTAAAGAGCATAACAATACCAAAGGGTGTGACGAGTATAGGTACCACTGCATTCTATTATTGTACCGGCTTAGAAAATGTGGTAATACCTGATAGTATAAAGAGTACAGGTCTTATGGTGTTTTATGGCTGCGATAATCTGAAAAACGTTACAATTCCTGAGAGTGTTAGGAATATAGGAAGTTGGGGATTTCCTGAGGGAGTTACTCTGAAAAGCAAATAGTTCTAATCAGTGTTAACGTTAAGTTAAGAATAATAGCCTCGGACATAGAGCGGAAGTAGGATACATTACCAGGAAGGAGAAAAGATAAATGAAGCAATTTTTTAAAGCATTTCGATTATATAAATTATTACGCATATGGATGCTTGTATTTGCAATTGGTATGGCAGGTTTTGTAATGCTGTATAGCGTACCGGCAGTTAATGCCCAGGCAGCAGAGGGAATAAAATTAAACAAGACAAAGCTGACCATAGAGGTAGAAAGCTCCTATACATTGAAGGTAAGTGGAACCAAGGATAAGGTTACATGGACAAGCTCCAACAAGGATATTGCAAAGGTCAGCAATACAGGCAAGGTAACCGGTGTAAAGGAAGGAAAAGCAACCATTACAGCAACTGTGGCCGGGAAAAAATATAGCTGTGATGTAACGGTAAAAAAGAGTGAATATAAAATTGCCGGCAGTGGTTTGGCTGAGGTTAAAACACATCAGGAAGTAATGAATGAACTTAATATGACTGTGATAAAGACAATAGACAAGGTACTTGCAGAAGAAATGGGAGATGGTGCCCTTAGATATGTAGAAAAGACAGGTATTGTAGAAATCAAGCTGGGCTATTTTACAGACAAAAATATGATTAAGCATTATATGGTAGTTGTAACAAATCTCACTGATAAAGCATTTGATGATAATGACGGCTTGTCATATGAGTCAGAGAATGGCTTTGATGAGTATGAAACCTTTTTGCCGTTAAGTGCCCTTCAGCCGGGGGAAAGCAGATTCTATCGTTTCGGTAGCAGTTATTATGAATACGGATATACTGATTATAATTATTTTAAAGGACTTAAATTTGCGTATAGTAGTTATTATGATGCCGGAAGAAGCAGTAAGGATATCAGAAAGGATTTTAAAATATACTCATTAGATAAAAAGCCTTATATGTACATGAAACTAGAAGGCAAGCAGGGGATAAAAGATAATTATAATTGGGAAATTCTCTTGTTTTTATTGGATAAGAACGGAGAATTGTTTGATATTCAATATATGAACAGGTATTATATAGAAAAAGAGATAAGTACATATAAAGGTATACCGTCCAAGATCTTTGTTGTGGTGGAATATATAGCAGAAGTGGAGTATTTAGAGCAGACGGAATGGTATTATGATGAATATTATTAAAGCACATTACAAGGTTATAAAATATTAAGGGTGAGAGTTAAGCTTCTCCCCTTAATTGAGCCGGTAAAAACTGTGATGTTACAACAATAATGCGGATTTAGTTATGAAACGGAAGTTTTTTATTTCTTTTTTACATAAGAGCACATGGTATAATATAGATACACAGAATAAATATACAATAATTTTCTGATATATGACGAAGCTGTATACATAAAAACCGATGAAGAAATTCCTTCGAAAGTTCTGGTTGTGGTGAATTATATAGGGGAGAAAGGAAATCCGGCAAAAATGTTAACTTATCTTCATATACTGTTCTGTAATTTTATGGCTTATTTTGTCATAATACACAGCTATAAGCTTAAAACAGACAGAATAAAAGCCTACCTGTCGGCCTGCTTTTGTGCATTTCTTGGAACAGCAGGTGAGCTTATGGCTATTGCCTTCAGGGGAGCAGAACTGTATCAACAGAGCAGGTTGCTATATTTAGCCATCCAGGGATGCATCCTTTCAGGTGTTCTATTAACTGTGGTGTTTATACGCCAATGCCTTGCCTCTGACTGGTACAGGATATATTGGTGGTACGGTGCTGCATTCATAAGTTTGTCATTGTCAAACGCTATTTTTTATAATAATATAACTGCAGGTGAAAGTGAAACACCGGTCTTAGCGGCAGCTCTAAATGCGCATAACCTTCTTACGTATCTATTATCGCTTGCCCTTTGCATAGGCATTGGAGGCCTGCTTATTGTTATCAGCAGGAAAATATCTGTCCACAATACCTTAAGTAATGCGACAAAGCGATACCGTTATCTAATGTACGTATTCATTAACCTTATCATCTGGGTCAGCAAGCAAGCACCTATGACCAGAAACAGGATGATATACCGTTATGAAATAACCGCATGCATTCTGCTCCTTATCATCACTCTTGCAATTATGATATATCAGTCAAACAGGAAGCTGCTGTAGATTGAAATTATATTCCTGAACCAGCAAAAGGAGCTTCTGTCCTGGAGCTATAGCAATATGCAGCAGCGGGAATTACCATACATAAGCTGTAGCATGATATAGGAAATCATATAAACACTAATTGTAATTAAAGATGGTGAGATCCGTATCCATAGTGATACGTCATGGCATGCGAAATACAGCAGTCAGCCGCATCTCGTTGCCCGTGGCCAGCGCATATATATCCCCGTCCATTTTCTTCATCAGCTGGCGGCAAATATACAGGCCCAGACCGCTGCCATTGTTACTGCCTGCATTAGATCCCCGCCAGAAGCTGTCAAACATATGGGGCAGCTCATTTTCGGAAAGTGTATTCCCGCTGTTAGTAACAGTAATCAGACGGCAGTTTTCCTCAGAATCAATTTGAATATGTATGTATCTGCCGTCGCCGTATTTAATTGAGTTTTCAATAATATTTTGAAGAACCTCCACGGCTCTGTCCAAATCACCGGACAGCAGGCAGTTGCTGTAGGAAGCTATATCAAATTCAATTTTTAAAAGCTCCAGCTTTTCCCTGTAATAGCTGTTTATATTATCAAGTAAATCCTTCAGATAGAATTCGCTCTTTTTTATCTCCAGATTTAGAAAATCCTCTCTTGAGGCCTTAACTATTTCTGCAACATAGCCTTCGATTTCATTAGCCTTCGCCTCTATGCTTGCCGCTATTTCCATACGCTTTTCTTCACTGTCATATAGATTTTTCATCAGAGCTTTTGCATATAGCTTTATAGCGCTGAGGGGTGTCTTAATGTCGTGGGACAGGGTAAGTATAAGCATCTTTTTTTCCCTTAGCAGGGCAAGCTCCTTTGCTTTTTGGCTTTCCAGGTGCTCCCGCAGCATATTAAGTCCCCATACAAAGCGGTTGAAAAATTTATTCCTGCTTTCTTTAAGGCCAACACTTAGATTGCCCCTTGATAATTCGAAGGGCACCTCCTTAATGTTATGAAATGGCTTAACGAGCCTGATACGCAGATATATTAGAATGCCTATGACAGCTATTGACATAATTGCCAGACAGATATTTACTGTGAGTATTATTTTGATATAATTTTTGGAGAAATTTATCTGATAATCAAAGCGGTAATAATCTCCGTTAATATATCTGATTGCATAATCACTATCATTTCCCTCAAAAAATTGCCCGGGATCGCTTCCTTCATCAAGCACGGATATATTTTTAACATATATATAGTCATTAAGCCGGATGGCATCAAGTCCCTTTTCTTTTATCTCCATATACAGCCGGTTTATTTCCACCTGATAGTCTCGCCGGGATCTGCTGTCCAATATTGAGGAGAGGCAGATATTGGCAGCAGTAATAAATATTATTAGAAGCAATATTATTTCAACCAATAAGCGATTATAGCTTTTCATTCTGATAACTTAGCCTCCCTGTGTGGAAATGCTCATTCATATCGGTAGCCAATACCCCAGACTGTAATGATATGGCGAGGGTTTTTCGGGTCATCTTCAATTTTTTGCCTTAACCATTTGATATGTACCGTGAGGGTCTGGGGTTCGCTAAAGCTGTCAATCCCCCAGATTTTATCAAAAATCCATTCCTTGCTTAAGGTCTTGCCCTTGTTTTCCACCAGAAGAAGCAGCAGCTCATATTCCTTGCCTGTTAGGGCCAGCTGACTGTCGCTCAGGTATGCACAGCGTCGCTTTTTATCTATCTTCAGATTTTGCTCAATCAGGATGTCATCCTCGTACCTGCGCTTGAATATTCCTCTTATCTTTGCCAGCAGGATATCGATATCATAGGGCTTTTCTATATAGTCGTCAGCTCCGAGAATCAGTCCGTTCAGCTTATCCTCCTTGTTGACCCTGGCGCTTACAATAATTATCGGTGTATTATACTTTTCCCTGATTTTCTGGCAAACCGAAAAGCCGTCGATGCCCGGAAGCATAATGTCCAGGATTAGAAGGCGGATTATATTGCCGTCAAACAATTCCAGGGCATCCCTTCCACTGTCGGTAACCATAACACTGTAGCCTTCAGCCTTCAGAAAATCCTCCAGGAGCCCGGCTAATTCCTTATTATCCTCAACTATAAGAATATCCGTAATATATCCCGCCATAATCCTTGCCTTCCTTATAACATACTTTTTACCAATTTCTCTCCAGCAGCCAGTTGTTCAGCAGCCTTTCCCGTTCCGATAGCTTCATCTCGCTGTCATTATTACTAAAATTATACTCTCCCTGTATATTGCCGTCAACAAGATACATTATTCGAGAGCATCTGGCTGCAACCTTTACATTATGGGTAACCAGCATTATAGTGGTTCCCTCCCGGTTGATTTTTGCCAGCTCATCCATTACCTCATCGGAGGCACTGCGGTTGAGAGCGCCGGTAGGTTCATCTGCAAATACAATACCGGGATTATTAATCAGGCTTCTGCAGATGCAGGCCCGCTGCAGCTGTCCACCTGAGATTTCATTAATATCATTGTCGGCTATATCTATTATTCCAAGCTTTCTCATCAGGTCCTTGCCTCTTTGCAGCAGCTGCCTTCTTTTTTTCGGGCTTCTTTCAGCCTGATAAGCAGGAAGAATGATATTATCAAGAACCGAAAGGTTTTTGAGCATATACATCCGCTGAAAGAGAAAGCCCATTTCCTTCAGTCGCATATCCGCCAGCTCCTTCTGGGACATCCGGTTATATTCCTTGCCACGGAAGCAGACTCTGCCGGCCGTAATGCTATCCATTCCTGAAACTGTATAAAGCAGGGTGGATTTGCCGGAGCCGGACGGCCCCATTATGGCCACCATTTCACCTTCAGCTATGCTAAAGCTGATATTTTTTAATACATTATTCTGACGCTTGTTTACTATATATGTTTTGCATAAATCCTTAACTTCCAATACATTAACCATTTTATTTCCTCCCTTAATCCATGTTTATAGTATCAAATGCATTAACCTTTCTGATCCCCAACGCAGTTATGGAGGCAACCAAACACGTAGCCAGCATAATCACCAGAGGGTAGAAGCAGAATACCTCAAGAGGCTTTATCACAAAGTCTATGCTGCCGGCTCCCATCATTTCAAAAATTTCTCCGGATGAAATCCTGGCAACAGGACCTGACAGAATTGTACCTAGCAGGGTTGAGCATATAAGAATTAGGCCTATTCGAAGTACCTGCCAGCGGATTATTGCCTGATTGTTAAAGCCCAGGCTTTTTAGCATCCCGATTTCGCCCTTTTCCTTCGTCAGGAAGGATTTTACCATCAGTATTGTGACAAGCATATTTATCAGGATGATTATTACAACAATTATCTTCCTGACGGCATCAACCTGTCCTGCGATATTGCCCAGGATGTTTTCAACATAATCACTTCCGGTATATATTTCATAGTCCGGGTACAGACCGACTATAAGCTCATAGCGTTCTTTCAGCACTTTGCTGCCCGGCTTGTCGTTGTAGCGAATTTGGACAACGCCCAGCCCTCCTATACAGTTACCGTAATCAGGATTGGCTTTTTCGGAAAATCTGATTTCCTTACCCAGATTGTTAAGTGTCTGGTAAATGCCTGTGACTATATATTTTCCTTCATCATTTCTTGTCTTAACGATTACGGTGTCGCCAATTCCGGCTCCAATTTCATCCGCTATACCGGCGGTTATGGCAATCTCGTTTTCATATAAAGGAGCCGTTCCGAGACTGTAGGAATACATATCGGCGCTGATGTTCGTACCCTGCAGGGCTGTAACATTGCTTATTTTTTCTCCCTTGGATATTTTTACATTGAAGCAGGATTCGCTGGAAACAGATGCATCAATTCCATTCTCGGATAGAGTGGCCTGTACGCTGTCAAGATATTTTATTAATTTTTCGCGTCCGTCATGGGTCATGAACTCAATGATCTGTTCAACCTTTATCATATATAAATCCGCTTCAGCCATGCTGAGCCAGCTGACTATCTTTTCACTTTTCAGTGTGTTGACGGTATTGACCGGTACAATAACCAGAATGGTACCAAGGGTAAAGGTTTGTATAAGAACAGCGAACCTTTTTATATTGCTTAAAATATCATTGACGGCCATAAAAAATATTGCTGAAAAGCCCGTTTTACTTAGCTTTATCAAAGACTTGCTTCTGTAGCGTTCACCGGTTGAGCCATTGCGGATGGCGTCCACAGGAGTCATTTTTCTTATCCGGCGGGTAGACAAATAGCAAAATGATACCACTATGGCAATTATAAAAAGTGACAGGGCCAGATTAATGAAAACATACTCGGCAGATCCTGCTATTATAATGTTCTTTGATACCTGCTTGAGGAAAAGCTTGCCGAAGGGGATGCTCAGGATAAAGCCAAGAGCAGCTCCTGCAATCGACATCGCCAGGTATTTTATTAAATATAGCCTGCGAATTCTGTGATTTCTAATTCCTATGGCCTTCATAACCCCGATTTCCCGGAATTCCTCATGCAGGGTAAATATTATGGTAAAGCGCAAAATCACCAGAGATATCAGGATAAGGCAAATACTTACCACCAGCAGGATGCCTGCTATTACCATATCCATAATATAAGCGGTGGCAATAAGGGCCTGATCCCCTGCCATTGCCGTACTAAAGCCCATCCTGTTGAAATCTTGTTCAAAGGAGTGGATATCTGTTGTATCAATGGAATATATTTTGCCATCGATAAAGCAGCCGGCTTGCCTGAGAGCCTTAAAATCTTTGTCACTGACGATAAATCTTTCAACCCCTACCATGCTTGCACCCAAAAATGCATCCTTGAAATTGCCTGCTATGGTAAAATCCATGGAAAAATCATCTTTTTCAAGAGAGATACTGTCGCCGGCACTCAGCTTAAATTCCTCCATTATAGATAGGGGCAAATATATCTCACCGTCATTAACCTTTGTAATAACGTTATTGCTGCTGTCAAAGAATTTTTGCTGCTTTACATTGCAGCTGTTAAAAACTACTATATTTGATGAATATTTCAGGCCGTTTTTTATTCGGATATTTTCGTCTATTACGAACAGGCTGTCATCTAAGACCCAGTCATTGACCCATTTGCTTCTGTTTAAAAAGCTTGTTATAGCCTTGTCATTATCCTCATTGGCTATAGCGATTACCACATAATCGCTTAAGCCTGCCTTCTTGAAGTAATTATCCAGTGCGGTAGAAATGGATACAAGATTATTTACACTGCTGGATATAAAGGTGGTGGCTAAAATAATGAAGATTAGCATTATAATGTTCATGGTCCTTTTTCGCAGCATTTCCTTTTGAAGAATTCGAAAAAACATGATAAACTCCTTTCCGCCAGTGTCGGGAATTAATTGTTGAGGTCATAATAGCAGGGCAATTATTAAATAATCCTTAAATGCAGATGCTAATTTTAAAATATTTAAAAATATATCTTTTTTGATGTATTTGTAATAATTCATGGCTGAAATAATTTATAAGTGGTATGATGATTTATGAATATATCCTCCATAAATTTTTCATATATGGATTATATAATTGAGTTGTAATTTAATAAAGGAAGAAGACTTCTGATATGGTGTAGGCTGCTAAAGCCGATTGGCAAATAGCTTATTGGATAAAACATTTATGTGATTAATATCACAGACAAGGAGCTTTTACTTTTGTATTATATGGTTAAGCCATAATCTGCTAATTAATAAATAACAAGCTTATTATTAAATAATAAGCTTACATCCGTGAGTGCTGCTGAATCTGTACAGGGATTTATGCCTGTATCCATGCATTTTCGCAGCCAAAACATAATAGGAAGGATGATATAGATGGAAAAAACTACAGTCAAAATAAGCGGAATGACCTGCGCAGCCTGTGCCAGCAGGGTACAAAGGGCCGTTGGCAAGCTGGAGGGAGTAGCTTCTGCTAATGTGAATCTGGCTACAGAAAAGCTGACAGTGGAATTTGACCCGCAAAGAACCGGCCTGCCTGCCATAAAGGAAGCGGTGGAGCATGCCGGCTACGGTGTTATAGAAGAAAGCAAAAGCAATACGGTTACAATTCCCATAGGCGGAATGACCTGTGCCGCCTGCGTAAGGAGAGTCGAGAAGGCCATCTCAAATCTTGATGGGGTTGTAAAGGCAAATGTTAATCTTGCCACCGAAAAGGCTACAGTGGAGTATGATACGGCAAAGATCAGGCTGTCTGCTATTAAACAGGCTATTGAAAAGGCAGGATATAAGGCTCTTGAGATAGAGAAGAACACGGTTGATGAAGACAGAAAAAGAAAGCAAAAGGAAATCAGGACCCTGTGGATTAAGTTTACCATATCTGCAGTATTTGGCCTGCCACTCCTGTATTTTGCCATGACTCCGATGCTGTCATGGTGGCCTTTTCCGATTCCGGAGGCACTTGAGCCAATGAAGTACCCGCTCAGATTTGCCTTGCTTCAGCTGGGTCTTGTTATCCCGATTATAGGAGCGGGGTACAGGTTTTATACGGTAGGCTTTAAATCTCTCATAAAGGGAAGCCCCAATATGGATTCTTTGGTGGCAATAGGAACCTCATCGGCTGTCATATTCAGCCTCTATAACAGCTACAGAATCATGCAGGGTGAGCATATGGCTGTGGAATCACTGTATTATGAAACGGCCGGTGTGATAATAACACTGATACTTTTGGGAAAATCCCTGGAGGCCGTATCCAAGGGTAAGACCAGTGAGGCAATAAAAAAACTGATGGGACTGGCACCAAAGACAGCTATTGTTATTCAGGATGGTAATGAAATCGAGGTGCCGATAGATGAGGTTGAACCGGGAGATATAATACTTGTAAGGCCGGGTGAGAAAATTCCGGTGGACGGCGAGATTATAGAAGGAAATACCTCTATTGATGAAGCCATGCTGACAGGAGAAAGCCTGCCGGTGGACAAAAAGCCCGGAGACAGGGTTTACGCAGCCAGCATTAACAAGAACGGCATGATAAAATTCAGGGCAACAAAGGTAGGAGCAGATACGGCCCTTGCCCAGATTATCAAGCTGGTGGAGGATGCACAAGGGTCTAAGGCTCCGATTGCCCAAATGGCTGATATTGTATCCGGCTATTTTGTACCGATTGTATGCGCCATTGCCTTACTGGCTTTTCTGGCATGGCTGATTTCGGGGCAAAGCCTGGCATTTTCGCTGACAATAATTATCTCGATACTGGTGACGGCATGTCCCTGCGCTCTGGGTCTGGCAACACCGACAGCCATTATGGTGGCAACAGGCAAGGGGGCTGAAAACGGCATACTGATCAAAAGCGGTGAGGCACTGGAAACAGCCCACAAGATAAATACCATTGTATTTGACAAGACAGGAACGATTACCGAGGGTAAACCAAAGGTTACAGATATAATTACAGCAGATGGAATGTCCAGGGAGCGGCTGCTGCAGATAGCTGCCTCCGGTGAGAAGGGCTC
>JAAZDK010000199.1 GCA_012512855.1 Clostridiales bacterium | reverse complement strand
CTGCAGGTATCGGGTGAAATCTCATCTGCAAGAATAATCTGGTCATGATATCTGCCAAACTCCACCTTGAAGTCTATCAGCTCAATGCCTACTGAGGCAAAGTATTTGCAAAGTACTTCATTTACCTTAAAAACAAGCTCCGTAATCCGGTCTATCTCTTCTCTTGTAGCTATTCCCAAAGCTATGGCATAATAATCGTTTATAAAGGGATCTCCCAGCGCATCATCCTTATATGAAAACTCCAATGTAGGTGCTTTTAGGCGTATTCCTTCCTCTATTCCCAGCTTTTTGGCAAAGCTTCCTGCAGAAACATTTCTTACAATTACCTCCAGCGGAACTATCTCCACCTTCTTTACTGCAGTCTCCCTGTCACTCAACTCTTCAATATAATGGGTCGGTATTCCTTCCTTCTCCAAAATGCTGAACAGATGGTTTGACATCCTGTTGTTCACTACGCCCTTGCCGATTATAGTTCCTTTCTTCTGTCCGTTAAAGGCTGTTGCATCGTCCTTATACTCTACGATATAAACATCCTCCTGATCTGTCTTGTATACCTTTTTAGCCTTTCCCTCATACAGCAGATCCAATCTTTTCATAAAATTTGCACCTATCCTTCTATTAAGATTGAGTTTACCCTCAAAGCCTGCCTCATACCCCAAAGGCTGTGTTACAAGCCATAGCCTTTGCCATCCTGCTCTGTACTTCTTAAAATATATGTAAGTCGGCAAACCGGCTTAAACTATATGTCTTTCAGAGGATGGACATGAAGCTCTCGCTTTACTCTTACATATTATTATGTGATTACATTTTCTGCAAGAAATTTTTCGCCTGATGGCTTCTGTCGAAATAAAATTTGTATACATGCACAAAAGAAAATATTTAACTAAGCTCATTTACCATCAATTTTTTAGGGCTGATTTTTTATTAATAATTAACATTAAATCTATTTATAAGTATTATTAATAGGTAAGTTTGCACAATTAATTATGATAGCTGCTGCCATATTCTCCCTATTTCACCCATGAACTATCATCATACAATCTTATACATTCATAATACAATCACAAGCATTTATTCAGTCAGCTCCGGGCTACTCAATTCAATACAGCTTTTGCTTTACACCGGCTACAACAATCCTGTAAAAATTCTGTAGTTATCCCGACAAAATAATAATTGCATATTTAACCACTCTGATCTAAAATCATTATGTTTGTGGCATAGCTGCCTTAGTCAGGCAGAGAGCTAGTTACTGTCTCCGTTTTTTTAATTTATACTAAGCTCCTGCATTAGCAAATACTTAGGAAGCAATAACAGGTATATAAATGAATTAATAGAAAAAAAGAAAACACATAAACAAAGCGCTAAAGTATAATCAATCATATAAGCGCAGAAAGGACCATATGAAAAAGCTGTCAGATAGAATACTGCATTTTATAAAAAAAGAAGCTGTTCTGACCATATCAGGAACAGCGGCAATAATAACAATGTTTATTGCTCCTCCGAATAAGGAGTATTTAAGCCATATTGATTTTCGTGTGCTTGCCCTGCTTTTTTGCCTTATGGCTGCCGTAGCAGGCTTTGCCGATAACGGGGTATTTCTAAAACTATCCTATCTGCTGCTGAAAAAGGTAAAGACTATTCGCTCTCTGGGCGTGGTGCTTGTACTGCTGTGCTTTGTCAGCTCCATGTGGATTACCAATGATGTGGCCCTGATAACCTTTGTGCCCTTTGCAATTATGATTCTTAATATTGCAGGTAAATCCAAGGAGATCATAAAGATAGTTGTTTTGCAGACAGTTGCGGCAAATCTGGGCAGCATGCTGACCCCGGTAGGCAACCCCCAAAATCTGCGCCTGTACAGCTATTATAATTTATCAATAACAGATTTTATACTTATTACCCTGCCATATGCAGCCTTTTCTCTTATTCTTATACTTGCGGCAGTCCTTATGACAAAAAAGGAAAGGCTTGATATTAAAATAAATACAGCTGCAGGCACAGAAGCTGCAGCAAAGCCCTATATGATAATAGTCTACAGCCTTTTGTTCCTTTTATCTCTGGCTTGCGTTATAAGGCTTATCGATTACAAAATAACCTTTGTTATAGTTCTTGCTTCTATTTTGATTTTGGACAGGAAAATTCTAATGAGGGTTGACTACAATCTCCTGCTTACCTTTGTATTTTTCTTTATTTTTGTGGGCAATATAGGCAGCCTTCCTGCCATCAGGGATGCCTTTGGACAGCTTCTTTCCGGCAGGGAATTTGCAGTAAGCGTCGTCGCCAGCCAGGTAATCAGCAATGTTCCTGCAGCAGTTTTGCTGTCCGCCTTCAGCTCCAACTACAAGACCCTGATTATTGGCACCAATATAGGCGGTCTTGGGACTTTGGTGGCCTCTCTGGCAAGCCTGATATCCTATAAGCTATACTGCAGGAGTGAAAATGCCAAGCCTCCAAAATACCTTGCTGTATTTAGCTTATATAATATGATATATTTGACGGCTTTATGTCTGCTTTATATGCTGATGTCGAGATAAACAGAACTTACTCTTACTTATCATGAGAAATATGCAGAGAACTCCGGCTATACTTACAGAAAAGCAACGGCATAGTCGGTAATTGCTTACCAAACTATGCCGTTTTTGTGGAAATAATACCCAATATGAGCTACCTATATTAATCATATATATTTATCCGGCTGTTACCATTACGCCATATAAATATTAGTCTTGCTTATTTCCCATTTGCCGTTCTTATACTCGGCTGTAACATGATTCGACCCTACGGCGCCCTTACCGCTGCGCCATTTTTCTATTGAGCAGCTGATGGTCTGCTTTTCTTCATCATAGTTAAAATTCTTAATAATTATCAAAATACCCTTTTCAAAGTAAAGCTTTTCTTCGTCAATCAGCCCCTGCTTTACCAGCTCATCATATGTTGCTTCAAGAATCTCCAGCCCGTAGGAGGCCTTCAGCAGAGAGAATATAATTTCCTTGTCAATATCGGTCAAATCGCTCCAGCCTAGTGTATTAAGGGCCATCATTGATATATTGCCATTCAGTCCCGGATCCTCTTTGTAAATATCATCGATCAGGGCAATATAAGCGTCAATTAGAATATTTCTGCCGGTCAGCTCAATCAGGGATGCACTAATCTGCGCAGGATAAGATTCCCTGATTCCACCGTTATAGCTTATCCTCACCAAATCTCCTGGCTTAAGCTCCTGGCGGTCTATGCTGTTGCCGTCAAGCCCTTTTATGGCATCATCAGCCACAGTGACTGCTATCCTGTCGGAGGATTTTAATTCGTTGCTGTCCTGAGCCGGAGCCACAAGGATAGTGCTGCCGTTTTCTATAACCTGCGCCATGAATGTATAAATTTCGTTATTTATGCTTCCATCATCACTGTTATTGCCGTCTTTTAGAGTACTATCCAAACCCGCCTTATCCGAGCCGTTATGTGCATTCGTAATTTGGTTATTATCCTCATCCAATCCGGTAGATGTAATATCTCTTTCTACCTTGGAACCACAGCCTGCAAGTAACGACATTAGTATCATTACTATAATAATGCGACTAATTCCCTTCATTACCGTCTCCTTTTTATAATGCATTTTGCTTGTTACACTATTTAGACGCTTTTTTTGACTGATCGGTTCCTTTTTCTCTTATCCAGAGTATCCCGAGTATTCTCGTCCCAGATTTTTTATTTTACAATGCGGGCCAGCATTTCCTTCAATTCATCCACCGTGAATATATAGTGCTTGTTGCAGAAATGACAGTTCACCTCGATTGGCTTGTTATCCTCAATCATTTCCTCAATATCCCTGCGTCCTATGGAAATTATCGCACTTTCAACCCTTTCCTTGCTGCAGTTACATTCATAGGCAACAGGCTGCTTATCCAGAATTTCAAGGCCAAACTCCCCTAGAATGTCCTCCAGAATCATCTCAGGAGTCATCTCCTGATCCAGCAGGCTTGTTATACTGGACATATTGTTAATCTTCTGCTCCAAACGATCTATTATATCCTCCTGAGCAAAGGGCATCAGTTGAACTATCAGTCCGCCGGCTCTTTTGACCGTATTATCCCTGTTCATCAGAACACCCAAAGCAACCGCAGAGGGCACCTGTTCGCTGGAAGCAAAATAATAGGTCAAATCCTCGGCAATCTCACCTGACACCAGATTAATCTGTCCCACATAAGGCTCCTTAAGACCAAGATCCTTGACTACACTTAATATTCCTGCACCTATCGCACCGCCAACATCCAGCTTTCCCTTTGAGTTGGCAGGCAGCATGACGGCAGGATTATATACATAGCCCTTAACATAGCCTCTGGAATCGGCTGTAACCGTCAAGCCGCCGATAGGCCCATCTCCTCTTATCTGAAGGGTAATGATATCCTTTTCTCCCTTTTGCATACTGCCCATTATGCTTCCTGCTGTAAGAAGCCTTCCCAGGGCTGCTGTAGCCGTCGGAGATGTATCATGTATTTGTCTGGCCTGCTCCACCAAATCCTTTGTTGTTGCTGCAAATGCACGAATCTGCCCATCCGCCGCACTTGCCCTTACTATATAGTCCGTCATTCAAATCCTCCATTTTAGTTATTAATATAAAGCTTGTTCTTCTGCCATTTTTCCCTTGCTATTATATATACTCTTTCTGAGGTCTTACCCGGCGCAGCTCCGCTGACTGCGTCCACTGCGCCAATCCACTCCAGACCGGCTTCCTCTATTAATTCCTTAATTTTATCGATCGGGTATGCCCTGCGATAATGGGTTTCCTCATATTTTCTGTACAGGGAATATTCCTTATTCTTGTCAGCCTTATCTGACGGCTCCCTGACGAAAAGGCTAAGGCTTATCTCATTGATCATCTCATCCTCATAAAAGAAATTCTCCCAGATAAAGCTTCCTTCCTCCCGGTTTTCCGCTATCGTATTATCTCCGAGAATTTCCCTGTATTGATATGGTGTATCCATATCAAATATAAATATACCCTTCGGATCAAGGTAATTATTGACCAGTCTGAAAACCTTAAGCAAATCCTCCTCGCTTGTTATATAATTCATCGTACCGCATACACTAAAAGCAGCCGCCACAGTGCCATAAAGCTCAAACTCCCTCATATCCTGACAAAGATAAAGAATGCTGTCGGCACCATCCTTGTCTCTGGCTATAGCCAGCATCTCCTCGGAATAATCTATTCCAATCATATCATAGCCCATAGCGGCAAGTCTTCTGGTCATGGCTCCGGTGCCACAGCCAAGCTCCAGCAAAATCCCATTTTCAATTTTATACTCCTTCAGGGTCCTTCTGATATATTCTGCCCATTCATCATAAGGTACATTGTCCATGAACATATCATAAACCGCCGCAAAGCCGCTATATTGCTGCATAAATGCTCTTTCCTTTCCAAAAAGGCTGGTACAAAGCACGCTGCCCGATTGGCAACTCTTTGCCCAGCCTCAACTGCATGTAAATGTGAATTAATAAATCATCAATTACATTTATGCCATCTTATCATACATATCCTTTAATGTAGGATAAAGCTGCCTGAATATCTCATACTTCTTGTCATACTTGGCTACAATCTCAGGATCCTGTTCTGTAGTTTGGACTACCTTGATCAGCTTGCTGCAGGCCTCATCAACAGAAGCATATTTGCCGCAGCCTACTGCTGCCAGTATAGCAGCGCCGAAAGCAGGGCCCTCTACAGAGTTAATCTTGTCAACCTTAACATTCAGTATATTGGCTATCATACTGCACCAGAGAGGACTCTTTGAGCCACCGCCGCTTATCCTTACGCGGTCAACCTTTACGCCCAGCTTCTTGGTGATCTCAAAGGAATCACGAAGGGCAAAGGCAACACCCTCAAGTACCGCCTGAACCATATCTGCTCTTGTAGTATCCATTGTCATACCAATAAAGGTACCTCTTGCATTAGGATTGTTGTGAGGTGTTCTCTCACCCATCAGATAAGGAAGGAAGAATACATTATTCTCACCCAGCTTTGTAATCGGGCTTTCCTCCTTCTTGTAATCCTTGGTACCAAGTATATCAGTTACAAACCAGTTGAAGGAAGCTGATGCGCTAAGCATAACGCCCATGAAATGATATCTGCCGTCAGCATGGGCAAAGGCGTGCAGTGAATTGTTGGGATCCACGGCAAATTCCTTGGTTGAAATAAATACAACACCGCTTGTTCCAAGTGCAACAGAACACTTGCCCTCTCCAACGGTACCAGTTCCTACTGCTCCAACTGCCTGGTCTCCGCCACCTGCTACAACCTTTACGCTGGTTGGCAGACCCAGCTCCTGTGCTGCCTTTTCGGTCAGAGTGCCTACAACCTGGTATGACTCAAATACCTTAGCCAGCTGCTCTTCCTTCAGGCCGCATATTTCAAGCATTTCCTTGGACCAGCGCTTATTCTTTACATCAAACAGCAGCATACCGGAGGCATCGGATACGTCAGTGCAATGTACTCCGGACAGCCTGTAAGCGATATAGTCCTTAGGAAGCATTATCTTCTTTATCTTTGCAAAATTCTCCGGCTCATGCTTTCTTACCCACAAAAGCTTTGGCGCTGTAAAGCCGGTCAGGGCCATATTGGCTGTATACTCGCTGATCTTCTCCATGCCGATTTCATTGTTCAGATAATCGCACTCTGCCTGGGTACGGCCGTCATTCCACAAAATAGCAGGACGAATTACATTGTCATTCTCATCAAGAATTACCATGCCATGCATCTGGCCGCTGAAGCTGATGCCATCTACCTGTGATTTATCACAATCCTTTGTAAGCTCCTTAATACCTTCCACCAGGGCTGCATACCAATCCTCAGGATTCTGCTCAGACCAGCCCGTCTTCGGATAATAGATCGGATATTCCTTTGTAACAATACTCTTGATATCTCCTGCTTCATCCATCAGCAGAAGCTTTACTGATGATGTTCCCAAATCAACACCTATGTAAAGCATAAATAACTTCTCCTTTCATTTTTTTCAGGAGCCTACTCCTTGTGATACGAGTTTGCTTCATCTGCGCTCCCACGCCGAAAGCCCTCGTGCCGGATGCGGTAAGAATCTGCTCTGCCTGTCCGGCATTTTATCATACAGGAAAAATAAGCCTGTACAATAAATAACAGGAGTTTGTGTCTCCTTGTTGGTATTTGTTATTATTTAAGTGACAAATCACTTGATTTAGTGAATAAACTAAATTAATTTTAATATAACAATTAGTAATACTCTTGTCAAGTAACAAGGGAGCCGTATCACAAGTATTGTATGCTGTTTTGTCCCTGTATATACACGCTTTACCTGTACATGGGCGGTAAAAATATAGATCTTTCCAACGCATTTTATCTATGGTACCATTTAATTAATAAAAGCTATTTTTAAAGGGTGACTGATATGATAACAGGCAGCAAGGAACTTATCAGAGACATTAATACCAGACTGGTTCTGGAAACTATAATAAACAACGGTTCTATTTCAAGGGCGGCTATTGCCAAGCATCTGGGCCTTACCAAGGCCACCATCAGCGCAATAGTCCAGGAGCTGATTGTCAAAAGGCTGGTTATCGAAATCGGCAGTGACGATACCAGCCATGGAAGAAAACCCATTTTGCTCAGCCTTAATAAAAAGGCAGGATATGTTATTTGCATCGACATCGGTGCCAGTACGGTAACAGCCTTATTGTCGGATCTTGCCGGGGAGGACTGCGTACTTAAGCGGATAAAAACACCCAAAAACCCGACAGGTTTGGTTAATGAGCTTATCAGCCTTATTGAATCCATGCAGGTGCCCAAGGACTGCCCTTACGGCCTGGTGGGTATCACTCTTGGTATCCATGGTGTCGTGGCTGATAACAAGGTTTTGTTTACACCCTATTATGATCTGGCAGGCATCGGCCTTGAACGGAGGCTGCAGGAATATTTCAACACCCCCGTTTATATGGAAAATGAGGCCAACCTTTCTGTAATAGGTGAGAAGGCCTTTAAATACGATTACTCCAACATGGCATATGTAAGCATACATTCAGGTATTGGAGTTGGCCTTATAATAAATGACAGGCTCTTTGCCGGATATTGCGGAAGGGCCGGCGAATTCGGCCATACCATAATCGAGCCTGACGGAAGGCAGTGCCCTTGCGGCAACAGGGGCTGCCTTGAGCAATACGCTTCAGAAAGAAGCATCCTGGCTGAATATGCAGCTATGAAGGGCTTGCCCGAAGCTGATTCAGAGCTGCTTTTATCTGCATATGAAAGAAAGGATCCGGATGCCGCCAGCGCCATGGATTGCTTCGTTAAATATATGTCCATCGGGGTAAATAATATATTAAATGCCTATAATCCCGAAATTGTTATTATAAACAGCCCCTTTACCAAAAACCATCCTGAGATTTTGCAGCAGATAGAGGCTGCCCTTTCCAGCAAAATGAACAGCTATGTTAAAATCGTACCTTCCGTATTGCAGGACTCATCAATTTTGCTGGGAGGATGCTGCATCGCCATCAAGGGTTTTCTGGAAGTTGACAGGCTTAAGCTGCGGCAGTTTTCCTTTTATTGATTTAATGCATTTTACTATTGATCTAATGCATTTACTTTTCTGCTGTATCATTTTCCATAGCCTTGGCTGCCTCTCTTTTTTTTCTTGCCAGGATGCCACCTATGCGGCCTGATTCCTTTGCCGTAAGGGATTCCCAGCCTGATGCCAGAACCTTGTCAAGGTAGCCAAGCTCTTTTGCTATCTCATACTTTAGCTTCTCCTCCGGCTTGATATTATCCAGATCAATTTTCTTTTTCTTCTTTTTACCCATGAATTCCACCTCATATATATTGTTGGTATATATGAGTGTTCCCATCTTCTATCGCTCTATTCGGATTTCTTTTGCAAGCGGCAGGGAATAAATAATTCTTTCCTTTACCCTCTTGTGGAGGATTTGCTCAAGAGCCCTGCTGTAATAATCCAGCTGGATTTTATAACGTTTTATCAGCTCCTCTTCATTGTCAACTAAATCTGATTTATAATCCAGCAATACAATTTCTCCATCCTCCTCAAAAAATACGTCTATTATTCCCTGGATAAGAATAAGCTCATCACTGTCAAGCTCCTGATAAAGCTCAGAGGCCTTCAGTCCCATGACAAACTGCTTTTCCTTAAAGAGCCTGCCCTTTAGCTGAGCCTGCCTCATCCGTCCGGCCACATCGCTCCGGGTAAACTTATAAATATAATTCAGCTTGAGCTTCTTTATATCATCCTCCAAAATCAATCCCCGGCCACAGATTTCTTTAATCTGTTCCACTAAATCATCATAATCGGCTATCCTGGTTAAATCCAGCAGCTCCAGCAGCTTGTGATAAAGACTGCCCCGGTCTGTCCCGCTGAGCGTCTCCTTATCCTGGCGGATGAAAGCCGGCAGGGTGGAATCATGCGTTCCTTCATCCTTATATTCAGCCGCTTCATACAGATTAATTCCCATATCCTCCTCTTCTGTAGGCCTGCCCAGTTTTTTCAGCTCCGATACGGTAAGCTTAATCTTTAAGCCGGCCTCCTTTTCATAGGGATAGCTGTAGCTGATTTTTTTGCTGATTTCCTCCCTTAGTCTTTCGCTGTAGGTGATATCGGGATCAATATCTGCCAAGGCCTCCTGCTCCTGCTTTATGAAGATTTGCTTAGCCAGCTCCTGCTTCAGAAATTGGTTTTTATGGCAGACACTTATTGTCATATTAGCTTCGCTGAGGCTTACGGGAAGCGAATCAACAGATAAGCTGCCACCCATGCAGTTAAGCATGGCAGGAAGCACCCAGTCCTGATAGCTTTTGGCCGCCAGCATCCCGAAATAGCTGAAGTCAGTACCACATAAGCCGTCTGTTGACTTTATGTATCCGGTAAGTATCAGCTTTTCCCTGGCCCTGGTCATAGCCACATACAGCACTCTGAGCTCCTCTCCGAGATTTTCCGTCTGAACCTTCTTTTGAATTACCTTCTTCAGCAGGGTGGCTACCCTTGTTCTTAAGGAAATGTCAACATATTCAGGCCCTATACCCAGCCGGCTGTGGAGAATTATCCGCCCTTTTAGGTCCTGGGTATTAAACTGCTTGCCCATAGCCGCAAGAAATACTATAGGAAATTCCAGTCCCTTGCTTTTATGAATGCTCATTATTCTTACGGTGTTGTCTTCCTCGCCTGCAGCGCTGGGCTCACCGAAGTCCACATCGTATTTGTGAAGTCGTTCCATATATCTGATGAAATGGAATAAGCCGCTGTAGCTGCCTTTTTCAAAGCGGACCGCATAGCTTATCAGCATGTCCAGATTGGCCTGGCGTTGTGCACCTCCGGGCATGGTGCTGACATAATAGTAATAGCCGGTCTCATCAAGGACAGCCTGTATTATCTCATGTATCGGAGTATGGTTGACCATGGCTCTGAAAGAATTCAGCATTTCCATAAAGGCCTTTAGCCTGTCCTTAAGCTGCTCATCCACCCCTGCTTCCAGATAGCTGCAAACCGCAGTATACATACTTGCCTTTTTGCATGCGGCCCTGATCCGGGCAAGCTCCTCGGCAGTCAGGCCTGCCATAGGTGAATACAAGACTCCCGCAAGAGCTATATCCTGTCTTGGGTTGTCAATAATTCTGAGCATATTCAGGACCGTCATAACCTCCAGAGTCTGAAAATATCCGCTTGACGTATCTGCATAAACAGCTATCCCCTCTGTAGTCAAGGTTTTTACAAATACCTCAGACCAGCCGCTCATGCTGCGAAGCAGAATTACTATATCCTTATATTCAGCCCTGCGAAGGCCTCCTCTGGATTTGTCATAAATGAGTAGACCGCTTTCGGGATCAGTCAGCTCCTTGATTTTTTTTGCTATCATCAGGGCTTCCAGCTCCTTTTTGCTATAGTCCGCCTCATCCTCATCATAGGCTGGCTTAAGGATTCCTTCGCCATCCTCCTCCATAAATTGTCTGCTCATCTCCTGCTCAGCCTTCTGCAGGGCGCTGTCCTCACCCTTTTGCTCCTCGTCGGTTATCAGCAGATAGTCGACACTGTCGGCTATCCTGGCTGTTAATGGCTCTATATCCTTTGCTGCAGCCAGCAGGGCCTCATCATCATAGAGGCCTCCATATTTTAATGCCGCCGCCTCATCATATTCAATACCGCCAATCTGCTTATGCATAAGCTGTTCAAATATGCGATTCACATAATCTATAACCACTTTTCTGCTGCGGAAATTCCGGTCCAGATCTATCCTCTGATATAAATTGCAGCCTCCATCCTCATCCGTCTCCTCCGCCCTGTAGCTATCATACTTTTCCATGAAAATTTCAGGCATGGCAAGACGAAACTTATAAATGCTCTGCTTGACATCACCCACCATAAAACGGTTGGGAGTACCGGCCTCCTCCCTGGATACGCTCCTTAGTATGACCTCCTGAACCATATTGCTGTCCTGATACTCATCAATCAGAATTTCCTCATATTGCTCCCTAAGCTCAAGGGCAGCCTGGCTGGGAGTCAGAATATAATCGCCATTTTCATCCCTGTCTGCCTCCACCAGTATCTTAAGGGCATAATGCTCTATATCACTGAAAT
>JAAZDK010000198.1 GCA_012512855.1 Clostridiales bacterium | reverse complement strand
TGCTATATATAATTTCCTTAAAGCATTGTATGGCTTCACATACAAATACCGGCAATTATATATAATTTCTATGATTTTTTGCGCATATTATCGGGATAAATTCAGCTTATAAATAAGCTGCAGTCATACCAGCCTTGATGGAATGGATAATAACTGCAGCTTTAATAACAAAAGCCTGTTGATTTTAACTATTATCTGCAACCGTATTTTATATTCTTATTTCATGATTATCATTGAGCCTGAATGAGAGAAGCAGTATCAAATCCTGTGACTGTCTGCTTGTAATCCTGTCAGCCTGCAAGCTTAGCCCAGCAGTTGCCTGAGGACTTCAAGCAGGGCATCATTCAGCTCCGGGGTCATAAAGCAGAAGCGGATGAATTTGTTGTTCAGGAATGGGAAGGTGGAGCAATCCCGTATCATCATTCCCTTTTTAATGGCCGCTTCAAATACATCCATTGAGCTGATATCCTCACGCAGTATTTTTACCAGCACAAAGTTTGCGGTTGGCGTATAATACTGTACATTTTTCATGTCGTCAAGCAGCCTGCATACCCGGCTTCTCTCACTGGCAATCAGGCTTCTTGTTTCCTTGATGTAATTCTCGTCGGTAAACATAATCTCACCGGCAATGGCTGCCAGAGAATTAATTGTCCAGGGATTCTTGCGCTGGTTAATCTCCTTAAGCAAATCTGCATTGCCGCAGATGGCATAGCCGAGCCTTAAGCCCGGGGCGGCAAAGAATTTTGAAATACCCCTAAGTATTATAATGTTATTGTAATAAACGGTAAGAGGTATGGAGGTTACCTTAAGGACATCCTCTGCAAATTCCACATAGGTCTCATCCACCATGACAAAAATGCCCTTTTGCTTGCATATATCAAGTATTTTCCTCATATCGTTGCGGCTGATGGCTGTGGAGGTGGGATTATTGGGGTTGCAGATAACCAGCAGATCGGTATCCTCAGTAAGCTCCTCCTCAAGCTCATTTATATCAAGGGTAAATTTATTCTCCTCCTTCAGCCTGTAATATCTGGCCTGTCCTCCTCCCAGGGACACCTCCCGCTCGTATTCGGAATAGGTGGGGCCGATTATCAAGGCCTTTTTGGGGCGCTTAATCTGAATGAACAGAGATATCAGCTCGGTTGAACCGTTCCCCACAATTATGCTGTCCATATCGATTCTTACATATTCGGCGATCCTTTTTCTCAGGGAGCTGTATTCCCTGTCGGGATAGCTCATAATAGCATCTATACGTTCCGCCAGTGTTTGCTTAAGCTTTGGGGAGATTCCCAGAGGATTAACATTTGCTGAAAAGCTTACTATATCTTCCTTCTTTATCCCGTATATTTTTTCAATTAATTCCAAATCACTGCCGTGAAAATGATCCGAATGTCTGATCAATTGACTACATTCCTTTCCTAAAAAAATATATTCCGATTTTATTAAATTTGACCAAATTGTTGACGAAATTTGATAAATAGTAGATTTTTTTTTATTATTGAATTATAATTATTAAGTATTATAACGTAATTTTTTGAAATTGCAATGATATATTCCATGGTTTATATCATATTTAGATGATCTGCCTGTTCAACTATAACAATTTGCCTGGGGTGATAAATTGAAGGAGAAGATTGAACGTTACGCAAAAGGGTATTTTGAGTATGATAATCCTTCTATTTGTCTTTCTGAGTACGAAATAAACATCACTGCTGAGGCAGGGAAGATTACCGAGGGGAGCTTCTTTGTCAGAAACAGTGTTAATAAGCGAATGAAGGGTAGCGTGTATTCATCCGATATTCATATGAAGCTGGTAAACCCCATCTTTAATGATGCTGAAAATGAGATAAAATACTGTTTTGATGCCAGTTATCTTGAAGCAGGGGCTAAAGTCAGTGGCAGCTTTACCATAATCAGTGATTGCGGAGAATGTACTCTGAACTATAATATTGCCGTTGAACAGGGAGCAATACAATTGCCGGGTGGCAAAATATCCGGATTGGATCAGTTTGCATCTCTTGCCCGTATGGACTGGGTGGAAGCAAAGAGGATATTCCGCTCAGAGGATTTTGAAAGAATTTTTCTGAATGAGGAGCAAGCCTATATTTACAGGCATCTGATAAAAAGTGTTTCAACAAGTCAGGCGCTTGAAGAGTTTTTAGTATCAATTCAAAAAAAGAATCCCATTTATCTTGAGATTGAAAAATTAAATCTTGAATACAATGCCGGCAAGGAAGATATAGTGGACAAGCTGGTGCTTACAAAAAATGAGTGGGGCTACGCGGAGATCCGTGTTAGCTGTGATGCCCCCTTTATTCAGCTTGATCAAAAATACCTTTGGTCTGACCGTTTTATAGGCAACAGCCATCATGTAATTTTTACTATAGATGTCGGGCAGCTTAAAAAAGGTAATAACTATGGTCATATCTATATCAAAACACCTCTTCAGACCCTGACCGTCAATGTTATCTGCAATAACAATGCCGGCAGAGAACCGGCTGACAGTATACAAAAGAAAGCTAAGGCCGAGCTGGTGTCCAATTACCTTAATTTCAGGCAAAACCGTATAGAGCTGAGGGACTATCTGGATAAAGCACAGGCTGAATTAAAATATCTGAATGGGCCGGATGACGGATATTTAAAGGAACTGACCAGGCTTCATCTGGCAATTTTAGCCGGAAAATCGGATTTGGCGGAGGTGGTAATTGATCAGTTGTCAGAGGAAGCCGCAGAAATGAAGAGAGAAGCGCCGCTGGACTATTGCGCCTATCTATACCTTAATGCTCTATATAAAAAGACAGCAGATAGTATAGATGAAGCAGCAGGAACTATACGGAGCTATTATCTGAAGGGCTATAATGACTGGCGCATGCTGTGGCTTTTGCTGTATATCGATAAAAGATATGAAGGAAACAGGGCTTTGGTGCTGGAGGAGATAAAGGAGCAGTATATGGATGGCTGCAGAAGCCCAATTATGTATTATGAGGCCATATGCTGCTACAATGACGAGCCGTCACTGCTTAGGGAATTAAGCAGCTTTGAAATTCAGGCAATAAATTACGGTACAAAATGTGACATGCTCAGCTCCGAGCTTGTCAGTCAGTTTACATACCTGGCAGGCAGGAAAAAGTCATTTAATCCTGTGATCTTTCACTGCCTTGAGAGATTATATGATAAATACGGGACTGAGGATATACTATTTGCCATATGCAGTCTGCTGATTAAGGGGCTGAGGCGGACCGAGAAATATTTCAGATGGTTCAGGCTTGGTGTCAGATCCCAGCTTAAAATCACCGGCCTATACGAGTATTATATGTATTCAATAAGGGAGGATTATCAGGAGGCGATAGATCAGCAGGTAATGCTTTACTATATCTACAACAGCAGCCTCAACGAGCAAAAAGCGGCCCTGTTGTATTCCAATATAATTAAATACAAGAAGGATAATGAGCATATATACAGATCTTATTTCAAACGCATGGAGGTTTTTGCCGGGAAGATGCTTGAAAAGCATCAGATTAATGAGCATCTGGCGGTGCTCTACAATGAGTTTGCAGGCAGAATCATGCATGAAGATGCTATGGCGGAGCATTTGCCCCATGTGATTTTCAGGAATGAGCTGCACTGTTCCAATCCCAATATGGTCAGTGCAACCATACTGTATAAGGAGCTTGATACGGAGGAAACGGTTCAGCTGGAAAACGGCAAGGCTCAGCTTAATATATTCTCAGATAATTATGAGATCTTTTTTACCGACAGCTTCGGCAACCGTTACATGCAATCGGTAAGCTATGAGCTTAAGCCCTATCTGAAGCCTGAGGAATATGCAGACCACTGCATTTATAAAAGTCATCATCCGATGCTCCTGTTGTATATGTATGACAGATATCAAAAGGGGCAGCAGGAGGATGCAGACACAGTTGACCTGATAGAGAGGGTTCTTGAAATTGATGGACTTGCCCCCGGACTTAAGGCACAGTGCCTGATAGCCTTAATAAAGCACTATGATGAGGTCGATAACGAAGAGCGGCTGATGTCTTGCCTTGACAGTCTGAATATGAGCTACCTGAGCGCTGATGAAAGAGTAAGACATATAAGCCTGATGATAGAGCGGTCATATTATGACCTGGCTCTAAGGGCAATTGAAATCTTCGGGCAGGACGGGCTGGCCCTGAATCTGTTAATTAAGCTCTGCTCCGGCTGGTTGCATACATATGGAACGGATGAAAAGAATCCATTAATACTTAGCTTGTGCTATTTTATATTTGATGGCAGCAAATATGATGACATAATACTGGCTTATCTGGTTAAATATTATCGCGGCTCCACCGGCTCTATGCTGAGACTGTTGCAGGCAGCCAAGGATTTCGAGCTTGACAGCTACCGGCTGGCCCAGCGCCTGCTGGCACAAATGCTTTTTTCTGAAAATCACATAGAAGAAAGCTTTGCGATATTCTGTGACTATTACAGGGATGTCAGCAACCGGCTGCTGGTAAGGGCATTTTTGACCTATCATGCCTACAGATATCTGATTCATAATCATGAAATAGCTGACGGCATATTTCCCCTTATGCGGCGGGAGCTTAGCTATGAGGAAAATGAGGTATGCATGCTGGCATGGCTGAAGAAAAATGCCGCCAACCATGAGCTGTCGGAAACTGATATGAGGTTTGCAGAAATAAATATTGAGCGGCTGGTCAGAAAAGGTATTATAATGCCGTTTTTCCTGGAATATAAGGACAGGCTCTGTCTGCCGGACACAACTTTAGGCAAGCATTATATCACTTACGTGTCAAGGCCCGGAAATCAGGTGTATATTCATTATAATACGGGTTATGGAAAGGAGTATATAACCGAGCGTATGCCGGACATTTTTATGGGAATACATATGAAGGAGCTGGTGTTGTTCTACAACGATGAGGTAAGGTATTATATAAGTGAAGAAACACCGGAGGGTATTAAAAAAGGCGATGAATGCAGCTTCCGCTATGTCTGCGATGTCACAGATGAGCCGACCAAATATAACCAAATCAATAAAATGCTAATAGCCCTGGATAAGAAGCTTGATGCAGAGCTTCTTGATAGGATGGAGAACTATCTGAAAACAGAATATATGATCGGCGCCTGCTTCAGGCAAATATAGTATATCGGGAGATGCTGCAATGGATACACCAAGGAAAGTGATAGTGGGATATGATCTGTGTGAGGACTACAGCAGGATAAGCTGTTACAGCTATAAAAAGAATGAGGCGATAACTATCAGTCCGTATGAAGGGAATGAGGACGGCCTTATCCCTACGGTTATGTGCTACAGGACAGACACCAGGCAGTGGCTTTTCGGTGAAGATGCCATAACAGGAGCAAAAAGCGGCTCAGGCATTCTGGTGGATAATTTGCTTTCTAACCTGGAAAATGACAGGGAAATTGAAATTATGGGTGTAAAATACAGTGCCCAGGCGATAATGGATAAATTCCTGCGCAGAACTCTTACCCTTGTAAGGGATTATTTTCCTACACAGCCGATAACCAAGCTGGTTATTACCGTGCGCAATACGAAGCCTTATTTTGTGGAAAAGCTATATGACACCCTTTCCCTGCTGGGGATAGGAAGGGACAGGGCGCATATTATAGGACATGAGGACGCCTACCTTTATTATGCCCTTTATCAGGACAGATCCCTCTGGATGAACGATGTAGGGCTTTTTGACTATGGACATGAGGGCTTAAGCTATTATCAGATACGGATCAACAGATGGTCCAAGCCTATGATAGCAAGTTTGGAAAAGCATGATTTTTCAGACAGTCTGGAAGCCGATCTTCTGCAGCAGAAAAATGCTGATGCGGCATATGTGTTTGAAAATCTGGCCAATTCCGTGTTATATAAACAGATAGTCACCACTCTGTATTTTACCGGTAAGGGATTTGAAGGTGGTTGGGCTGATAGGGCGATGAAAAGCCTGTGTATAGGCCGAAGGGTATTTTATGGTCAGAACCTATATACCAAGGGCGCCTGCTATGCTGCTAAGGAGCTGTCGGGAGATAAAAAGCTGCAGGATGTTTTGCTGCTGAATGATGATATGGTTACCAGCTCGCTGGCCTTAAGGGTATATAAGGATGGCAAGATCAGCGAGGTTTTGCTTCTTGATGCCGGAGAGCTCTGGTATAAAACCGGCAGAAGCTATGAGCTTATACCTGATGGGCCGGCACAGCTTGATATTGTCCAAAGAAATCTTATGAGCCGGGAAATAATTTACCATAAAATTGTACTGAATGAGCTGGCTGTAAATACCAACAGGACGAGCAGACTTAAGATAGATTTCACCTGTTCGGATAAGGCAACCGGAGTCATAAATCTGACAGATCTCGGATTTGGTGAGTTCTTTAAGGGAACAGGAAGAAGCGCCTGTTACACTATAAGGCTGAATGCTGAGAGGGCATGGCAGCAGCCGTCTCCTTCTACTGGGAAAATGATTCTGTGCAGCGGTATCAGGGCATTGAGACCGTATTACTTTGTAGCAGGTTGTATAAGAGTATATTCGATCGAGGAATTATGTTATTATCTTTATAATTACATTTACATGATTGATGAGATAGGCTTGGGAAATGAGCTGTTTGACTGGATAGGCACAGAGCTCAATTTGCCTGAGAGGGCGGACAGGTTAAGGCAGCTTTTCAGGCAGAAGGCGGATTTGAAAACAATTATTACTGTAATTTTATGCAGCGCCGATTATTATACAGAAAAAGAAATAAAGACGGTCATAAGACTGATTGATGATATTTTAAAAATGCCTATAATTAAAAGAAGGTGTCTTAAGGCTGCAGATCTGTTGAAGAAGGAAAGCTATGCCGAGGCGGCCAGAGAGTACGAGCAGATAGTACATTCTGATGAGGCTGCCAATTTGACGCCTGAAGAATTTGGTGATATCTATCATAATCTGGCTGTGGCCAAGGCTCATACCACAGGGGTTAAGGAGGCTAGTCGCCTCTTTTTGGAGGCTTATGAGCGCAACAACAGGGATGAGAGCCTGCGCCAATACCTGTATTCATTATTACTGATGGGTGATACGGAACAATTCCGGAAAAAGATCGAGGAGTTCGGGCTTAATAAAGAACTGGAGAAATCCTTGCTTGAATATGTAAGGATAAAGGCTGAGGAGGCCACCCTGACGGATGAATACAAGCGATTAATGCAGCTGTCCGTTCTGAAGGAGCAGTCGGATCCCGAAAGCTTTTATAAGAAGGCAAAAGCCATAATAAACGAATGGAAAGAGCAATACTGCAAAAGATAAAGTTTTTCGAAAAATATCATATGATTTAATCCAATATTACAGGGAAGGAAAGCAAAATGGGATTAATAAAGAGTTTGTTTGGACGAAAAAAAAGACAAACAGATATGGAATTAGAATATGAATATGAGGAAGCCCAGCAGCTGCCGGACAAGCCGGCAAAAAAGATAAACAGGCTGGGCAGCAGCTCCGAGCGCCTGACCTATATCAGAGACAATTGCGAGCAGATAATGGAATACCGTAAGCAAATCGAGGAGGCAAAGCTGGAGTATAAGGCGGTAACATCATATCTGACTGATATTCAAAGGATTGACATGGTTCCTCTTGACCAGAGGGGAAGCATTGAGGAGGCCGCAAGAAATATTTACAATCTTACCCGGGAGCGCAATAAGCTTAAGAACAGAAGCTCTATATTAACGGACAGTCAGTACCATTTGCTGGAGCAATATGAGCCGGTTGTCCAGAAGGATCTGGCGAAGATAATAAACTGTGAGGATTATCAGGCAAAGATAGAGCAGGACTTGGCCAAGCTGGAAAAGGAAAGAAAAAGGCTGAACCGGGAATATAGTGACATAAAAAACAAGCAGTCATTTCTTAAGGGGCTTGCAATTGTCATAAGCGCGGTGGTAGGCCTGCTGTTTATTATGTTCATTATTCTCAGCTCAATTATGGATGCAAATTACAGCATTCCGTTTATGATGACCGTTCTGATGGGAACTGTATCCGCTGTGTTTATTTTTATGGAGGCCAGAAAGAATGTTGTGGCTATAAAGCTTGTCCAATCCAAGCTTAACCGTCAGATAATGCTTATGAACAAGGTTAAGATTAAATCGGTAAACAACCGGAACTATCTTGAATATGAATACAGCAAGTATAATGTAGATAATGGGAATCAGCTTAAGCAATTATGGGATGAATACGTCAGGATTAAGGAAGAAAGCAGGAAATACTTGACCAATACCCAGCTGCTGGAATTCAATAATAATACCCTTATTAAGGAGCTGAAGAAATTCGGAGTGGCGGATGCTGAAATCTGGATATTCCAGCCTTTGGCAATTATAGACAGCAAGGAAATGGTAGAGGTTCGCCACAGGCTGAACGAGCGCAGGCAGAAGTTGCGTGAGCGTATTGATTTGAACACGAAGCAGATGGAAGAGGCCTTGAATGAGATAAAAAGCATTATGGAAAAATATCCTGACATTGCATATGAAGGTGAGAAGCTGCTGCAAAAGTATAAAATCCAGAATGATTGATTTATGGCATAATAAATACTTTTCAACTGCTGGTTGATAAATTAGAAAAGCAAGTTATTGCTTCCCCTTTGCAGCTGGCTTATACTTATCTTAGCAGCTGCGATACCTGATACAAAATTTTAGTGCATTTAAATTTATTGATGTGGATAACACAGGATCAAATTTTATTTCTTGTGGATTTTATAATATTGATTTAATACCGGCAGGGAAGGTTTAACAAGACCGGAGTTGTATTACTAATAACTACTATTATGTCATGGAGGTCAATATGGAATATAACGAGAATCTCAGAAATAATCTGATAAGGTTGCGTAAGGAGAGAAACATTACTCAGGAGGTTTTGGCAGAAGCTTTAGGTATAAGTGTGCAGGCTATTTCCAAATGGGAGACAGGGGTATCCCTGCCTGATATCATGCAGCTTCCCAGAATAGCTCAGTTTTACGGGGTTACCATTGATTATCTGTTCTATATTAAAGAATATGCTGAACCGGTTACATATGATTTGCCTGATGACGACAAGCTAAGGATAGTGCAATTTCGCGGCAATAGGATGCTGAAGTCGGATCTGTGGGAGAAGGATAAGAAAATAACATTGCAAATACCCGAAGCTGTTTATGCCAGTTCAGATTTGAAGTTTAATGTTGAAGTATGGGGCAGTGCCGAAATTCACGGTGATATCAAAGGATACGCAGAATGCGGAGGAAGTGTTTCCTGTGGCGCAATAGGCGAATATGTAGAATGCTTTGGCAATTATAGACAGCAAGGAAATGGTAGAGGTTCGCC
>JAAZDK010000197.1 GCA_012512855.1 Clostridiales bacterium | reverse complement strand
GTCGCTCCCCGCAGGGGAGCGTGGATTGAAATCAACTCTACCTGTTAAACCGGCTCTACCCAATACGTCGCTCCCCGCAGGGGAGCGTGGATTGAAATTAATGCACCAAATGCATAGATTATAAGCATTTGTGTAGTCGCTCCCCGCAGGGGAGCGTGGATTGAAATGGAATTCCAAGCATTGTAGATGCTGAAACCTGGAATAAAGTCGCTCCCCGTAGGGGAGCGTGGATTGAAATAGCTCCTAATGAAACGGCTAGAGAAATTAGAAAGAGGGTCGCTCCCCGCAGGGGAGCGTGGATTGATATCGGGCTTGTGCAAGACTGTGTCCGCTATCTGATGCACATGTAACTCTTCACAGAGCGCACAGATTAACACCTTACAGAAATGCAGGGTGTTATCTTTTTGGCTTTATTTAACTTCTTAACTTCTGTTTGAATCTAATAAGTTTTCTCTATATAATAAAATCATAAATAAAACATGACATTACGCTGTCATGTTCGCTCTGATATGATCTAATACGAAAGGAACAGCCATGAAAATTGATAGATTAATTGGAATATTATCTATTCTACTGCAGAAGGAAAAGGTAACAGCTCCCTATCTTGCCGAGCAATTTGAAGTCTCAAGAAGAACCATTAACCGTGATATTGAGGATTTGTGCAGGGCAGGGATTCCTATTGTCACGCAGCAGGGCGCAAACGGCGGTATTTCCATAATGGAGAATTACAAAATAGACAAAACCCTGTTGACCAATGAGGAAATGCAGGACATTCTTGCCGGGCTGCGGAGTCTTGACAGCATCAATGGAACTAACCGATACGGACAGCTTATGGAAAAGCTGTCTGCCGGTTCATCTGATTTTATGACAGGCAATCAATATGTGCTGATTGATCTTACGTCATGGCATAAGGATTCGTTGGTGCCAAAGTTTGATTTAATAAGAACAGCGATCAGCAATTGCCGGGAGCTTGAGTTCTTGTATTATTCACCTAAAGGAGAGAGCATCAGGTGTATCGAACCCTACTACCTGATTTTTCGCTGGTCCAGCTGGTATGTGTGGGGTTGGTGCAAGAGTCGCCAGGATTATCGCCTGTTTAAGCTTAATCGCATGGATAAATTAAGGTTAACGGAAAATACATTTTCCAAAAGAGCGGTTGCTTTTCCGGATTTGAGCAATGAGCGCATTTTTCCGGCTAATATACATGTAAAGGCCTTGTTTGATGCCGGCTGCAAATGGCGTTTGGTGGAGGAATTTGGCCCTGGCTGTTTTGTCGAGCAGGATGACGGGAGATTACTCTTTAGCACAGAGTATTCAGATAAGGACAATCTTATTAGCTGGATGCTGACATTCAGGGACCAGGTGGAGTTGCTGGAACCGGATGATATACGGAATGAGATGATACAGATTATTGAGAATATGTATAGGAGGTATGTTTAATGAATTATGTTCAGATTACCGTTGAGAATTTGGACAAAGAACATATATGCTGCGCAATGGGACTTGATAAAGATCCCCAGGTAGCATCCAAAAAAGCATGGTTAAGAGATCGCATACATGAAGGACTGGTATTCTTAAAAGCAGATATAAGAGGCAAATGCTTTATCGAGTATATACCTGCAGAATATGCATGGGTCCCGATAGAAGCGGACGGTTATATGCATATCAATTGCTTCTGGGTCTCTGGCTCACTTCAAGGTCAAGGCCATGGCAGCGAGCTGCTAAATCGCTGCATTCAGGATGCAAAGCTTAAGAATAAGCTTGGGCTGACAATAATAACATCGGCTAAGAAAAAGCCTTATCTGTCTGATCCCAAGTACCTTGCTAAAAAGGGCTTCAGGGTTGCCGATACTGCCGGTCCGTATTTTGAGCTTTTATACTTGCCCTTCAGGGATGATGCAGCTATGCCTAAATTTAAAAAATCAGTCAAGGAGCCTGCCATAGATACTAAGGGTTTTGCCCTGTATTATACCAATGGCTGCCCCTTTAATGCAAAATATGTACCTTTGCTGGAGGAGTGCGCAAAGGCAAACAATATTCCATTAACAGTGATAAAAATAAATAGCCGCGAGGAGGCGCAAAATGCTCCGGCAGCATGGACAAATTATGCTCTGTTTTATAATGGGAAGTATATTACCAACGAAATTTTGACCGAGAAAAAAATATTAGCCTTAAACCAATCATTAGCAGGGAAATAAGGGCACCTGTTCAGTACGACTGTTGTAAAAGGCATTTTAGTGATAATAAAGGCGTGATATAATAGCCGTAATAAAAAAATACATAATTAATTAAGACATATTTAATAAGACATAATTAATAAAGGCAAGTGCCTAGATTCAGACACTTGCCTTTAAAACTGTTGACATACTAACATTTGCATAAAGCTAATTATACTATTGCATAAAGCTTATCTTACTATTGCTATATAATATTAATTCGTTGAATTTGCTAAATACAGTTCTCTGAAATATGCATTGTTCTCCATCAGTTCATCAAAGCTGCCCTGACCAACTAACCTACCATCCTTCAGAACGAAAACATTCTCAAATTTCCTTATGGAACTAAGACGGTGGGCTATTACGATTACGGTTTGTGCCTGCAATAATTGCATGACACGGTTCATTACCGTTTCTTCAGTGATATTGTCCATCGCTGAGGTGGCTTCATCCAATATAACAATTTTCGCTTTAGTAAACCAGAGCCTGGCCAGTGCCAATCTTTGACGTTCGCCTCCGGACAGGGTGATGCCTCTTTCCCCAAGCTCAGTATCCAAACCCTTTTCCAGCTTATTGTATAAGTCAAGCAGTTCCACCTGCTTCAATGCCTTAATCATTTCGCAGTCATCTATATTCTTGTCAAAAACCAGGTTTTCCCTCAATGTTCCATCAAATACAGGTGATTCCTGAGATATATAGGCAATGGAATCGTAATAGCTGTCCAGGGCAAGATCCTTCAAATCATGCATACCAATCATTATCCGGCCATCCTGAGGCTTCAGAAGTCCCGTTAGCAGCTTGATCAAGGTTGACTTGCCGGAGCCGCTTTCACCAACAAGAGCAATTTTCTCACCTTGCCTGATAGTTAGGTTGAACTTATCCAGTATAAGTCTGTTGCCATATGAAAATTTTATATCATGGTAGGAAATATCAGCCCTTAAGGAAGACAGCTTCCTTCCCTTATAAAGCTGCTCATCATCTCTGGAATCCAAAAAGTCGCTGTATCTTCTGTAAGCTGCCTTATCCAGCTTATATTGGACGAAGATTACATTAAAAATGGCTATGGGCGTATATGCATTATCTATCAGGGTTATCAATGCTATACAGGCTCCAATGCTTATGGATTTGCTTGACCATCCATAAGCGATAATAAATATTTTTATAACAGCCACCAATAATGCAAATATCGTAAAAAAGGCCTCATGAATAAGCTTCATTTTAACCTTGGAGCTTACGATCTCCTTTTTGGCAGACTCAGCCCTTGATATCTCACGTTTAAATCTCTTGTTTATACGGAAGACTACCATTTCCATAAAGGCACGAACAAGAATATGATTCATGGCTTCTTCATTTGACAGAATGCCTTCCTTGATTTGATACAAAAGCTTAAGCAGCAGCTTTGTAACGAAAAATACTACAAAATAGCCTGCAAGTATTATCAGCATTATTTTTTTGTTAATACTGTAAATGAAAATCATGCTGAATAGTATGGATGGTGCAAGCTCGCGGAAAATACGAAATCCGAACTCGTATAATATGTCTCTGCCGGCAGCTGCGCCATTTTCAATTCTTTGTATCAGCTTACCGGTTCCCATAAACTGATAGGCCAGGTAATCAATCCGGCTTATTTTATCCAGAGCCTTAAGCTTCAGATCCATGTAGATGCCGTGTTCAAGACTGTTTTTAGGATACTCATCCAGATATTCAAGGAT
>JAAZDK010000196.1 GCA_012512855.1 Clostridiales bacterium | reverse complement strand
GACAATTATAGTACATGATGTGGAAATATCCGATGAGCTTTATGAAATTTATGTAAATGAGTATATGGGCGTCTTCTGGCCGCTAAGATACAGCAGAGAAGATAAGTATTATTATTTTATAGTAAATGACAAGAATGTAATAGAACTGACAAGGGATGAGTATAACAACCTTGTAATAAAGGGACTAAAGCCTGGTACGGCTTAGGTAAAGGTATATGAGGATTCAATTGAAAACGGCAGATATTTGGGCGAGTATACTGTTAAAGTAAAGGAGGTTCCGAAGCAGGAGCCGGAATCGAATAACAGTAATTCAGTGCCGTACGATAATTTTTATGATGATTACGGAGTATTTAATTAATAATTAAGAGGTTTATTATTAACCTGTATGGCTTAAGCAGTTAGGAGGAACATTAATGAAATTAAGTAAAAAAAGCGTGCTGATCCCAATAATACTCATGTGCCTTGCAATTAGCCCAATAATCGGTTTAGGCTTAAGTGTTAAGCAAGTGCAGGCTGCTGTTAAGCCAAAGCTCAACAAGACCTCAATGACCATACCCGTCGGTAAACTCAAAAAAGGTGTCAGCTGGTTTAACAGTGATGGAGGGTATGAAGAGGCAGTGGCATTGACGGTAAAAAACAAGCAAAAGGGAGCCAGCTATACATTTACCTCATCCGATACAAAGATAGTCAAGATAAGTAAGAACGGCGGATATCTTACAGGTGTAAAGAAAGGAAAGGCAACAATCACCTGTAAGGAAAGCTATAATGGAAAAACAACGGTTGTAGGCACCTGCAAGGTTACGGTAAAGGAAGCGGGCCTTATCGACAGAGGCGCGGATGTAACCCTGGGCAGCGGACTGATCAATGTAGATTATTTTGATATGTATATGATAGAGAATATTCTGTTGCCCTATACATTGACATATCAAAATCCGGATGCCACATACACAGTTAAATCGGACAGCAAGGATCTGACATTTACCGAAACCAAATTAACAAAAGAAGAGGAGAAAAATTATATTTCTGAAAAGCCCTACAGATATGAAGCAAAAAAAGCAGGTAAATATACTCTTACAGTAGTTGAGACATACAACAAGAAAACAAGAAATGTAGGCAAGTGCACTCTTACCGTTCATGATGTGGAGGTATTAAGAGAGACAAATGAGATAGAGGTAAATGAGCGGCTGAATTTATTCATTCCAATAACCTATTACAAAAGAGATATGCAGTATGAATTTGTTATCGATGGCTATAATGCCTCCAAGCCGGATAAAAACATTGTAAAGAAGGAAGATGACGAGTATATTGTTGGATTAAAGCCTGGTAAAGTAAAAGTTAAGGTCTATGAGCTTTCAGGCAAGAAGCGCAGATATTTGTGTGAGTTCACTGTAGTAGTTACTAAGCCGGATTAAGCTATTTGACAATTATCAATGTGCAAATATGAACGATCGGTCAGTTTACTAAAAGTTCTTTGATAAATTCTTGACAAAATATAAGTACTCATATTACACTTAACTATGATATTAGAATATAGCCAGATATTGTCCTGACCGTAAAGGGATTCCTGAACGGAAAGGTGAACGAATGCTCATTAATCTATCACCTATGGCAAGCAAAATAGCTGAACCAGGGGTGGATAGTCATATTATGGTTTTGTTCCCTTTTCGTTAAATCGAAAAGGGTTTTTTATTGCTTTAATATAGTTTAACGACAGATGCTGATATATGGTGAGCTGCAGCAGAAATAGCTATGATTGCATTAGTTAAAGAAGATTATATGAATGAAAGGGAAATCAATATATGAAGAATTTAATCGATAAATTAGAGCGGGACAACTATCTGGACAAAGACGAATTATTAACCTTATTAACCGGCTTTACCCCGGAGGACGCTGATTATCTGTATAAAAAGGCCAGAAAGACAGCAGACAGAATCTATGGAAACAGTATATATGTCAGAGGTCTGATTGAGTTTACAAATTACTGCAGGAATAATTGCTTCTATTGCGGTATAAGACGAGACAACAAAAGGGCAGAGCGTTACCGGCTCAGCAAGGAGGATATACTTGCCTGCTGTGAAAATGGTTATCAATTGGGCTTTCGTACCTTTGTGCTTCAGGGCGGGGAGGATCCCTTCTACAGCGATGAAATGCTGGTGGATATCATATCAGAGATAAGGGCTAAATACCAGGATTGTGCAATAACACTGTCTTTTGGGGAAAAAAGCTATGAGCAATATGCTCTGTATAAGGCAGCAGGAGCAGACCGTTATCTTCTTAGACATGAGACGGCCAATGAGGAGCATTATGCAAGGCTGCATCCGAAGGAATTAAGTTGTATGAACCGTAAAAAGTGTCTCTATGAGCTTAAGGAGCTTGGTTACCAGGTGGGAGCGGGCTTTATGGTAGGTTCCCCTTATCAGACCATGGAAAATCTGGTGGAGGATTTGCTTTTTTTAAAGGAGCTGCAGCCGGAAATGGTAGGCCTGGGGCCCTTCATTCCGCATAAGGATACGCCCTTTGCCGATTTTGAAAGCGGCAGGCTGGAGCTTGTGCTCTTACTTATAGGAGTAGTGCGGCTGATGCTGCCCAGCGCCTTAATTCCTGCAACGACAGCACTTGGAACAATACATCCCCAGGGCAGGGAATTGGGAATTCTCGCAGGAGCCAATGTGGTTATGCCTAATCTTTCACCTGTAGGAGTAAGGAAAAAATATATGCTCTATGACAACAAAATCTGTACAGGGGAGGAAGCGGCCGAATGCCGCAATTGCCTGCAGAATCGAATAAAAAAGATAGGTTATGAGATTGTGGTTGACAGGGGTGATTATAAGGCGCTTGAGGCCGTAAGCTAAAAGCCGTTCATAACATATCCAGCAGATTAAGCCGGATACAGCTAAGAAAATCAGGTTGAAGGATTTAAAAATGAAAGGAAGAACATATATGAGTTTAAATGATACTCCCAGAGCAAATCGCCTGCATATCGGGATATTTGGCAAAAGAAACAGCGGCAAATCCTCGCTTATCAATGCAATTACAGGACACAATATAGCTTTGGTTTCGGATTATGCCGGGACTACTGCGGACCCGGTATATAAAACCATGGAAATTCATCCTATCGGACCCTGTGTTTTGATTGATACGGCTGGCTTTGATGATGTAGGCGATATTGGCCTGCTGAGGGTGTCCAAAACCCGGGAAGCTGCAAAGAAAACCGATATAGCCCTGATTGTATTTGGCCCGGATAAGGACATAGATTTGGAGAAGCAATGGATTGAGGAGTTTAAGAAGAATAAAACCCCTGTTATCACGGTACTGAATAAGTCGGATATACTTGATGATACACTGGCAGCCGGCAGATATATAGAAGAGCAAACCGGTTTAAAGCCTGTTGTAGTCAGCTCCCTTACCGGAGATGGGATTAAAAACATCTATAACGCAATAATGAGAAATCTGCCTGAGGATTATGATTTAAAGACAATAACAGGTGGAGTGGTCAATGAAGGAGACACAGTTCTTTTGGTTATGCCCCAGGATATACAGGCGCCCAAAGGGCGGCTTATCCTGCCACAGGTTCAGACTACAAGAGAGCTGCTTGACAGAAAATGTGTTGTGATAAGTGTTACTCTTGAGAAGCTGGATAAGGCATTGCAGATAATGAAAAATCCCCCTGACGTAATAATAACCGATTCCCAGGTTTTTAAGAAGGTTTATGAAAAAAAGCCGGCTAAAAGCCGGCTGACATCATTTTCAGTGCTGTATGCAGGATATAAGGGTGACATTGATTATTTTATACAAAGCGCTTCAGCTATAGATAAGCTGAATGAAGACTCCAAGGTGCTGATAGCTGAGGCCTGTACCCATGCGCCCCTGGCGGAGGATATCGGAAGGGAGAAGATACCCGGAATGCTTCGCAAAAAAGCAGGTGACGGGCTGCAGGTTGATATAGTGAGCGGAGCTGATTTCCCTGAGGATTTAAGCCGTTATGATTTGATAATTCATTGCGGGGCATGCATGTTCAACAGAAAATATGTACTGTCAAGGGTTGATAAGGCAGTTGAGCAGAAGGTGCCTATGACAAATTACGGTATTACAATAGCCTATTTGTCAGGAATTCTGGATAAGATAAATTTCTGATGGTTTCAGCATTAACCATAGTGATAGTTTAACAGTTTAGCCAGCAGGATGGATAATATTCACTTAGCAATTATATTGTTTTTGGCTTTGTATTGGTTGCCATTATAGGAAGCGGAGTGGTATTATATATTAAAAATAGAAAGATTACGACTATAGAAGCAATACACAGGCTTTAATACATAATTAGATTCGTAAGTGTGAGCAAATGGGAATTGAAATAATTGATAGCAAAGCTGATTTTAATTTGGCTTTATTTGGACAGGAGAAATATCGGAGAATAACGGAGGATTGGAAGCGGCGGTGCTATAATAGTTAATTAGAGAAGCCGGAGGTGATTATATGAATAAGAATATTGAAAAATTAAAGGAATTAGTAAACAGCTCCGATAATATAGTCTTTTTCGGTGGGGCGGGAGTATCGACTGAAAGCGGTATTCCTGATTTCAGAAGTGCCGGCGGACTATACAGTGAAAGAACAAAAAGCAATTATACTCCGGAGGAGATTCTGTCCCACAGCTTCTTTATGTATAATACCAAGGATTTTTATGATTTCTACAGAAGTAAGATGATATACAGGGATGCAAAACCAAATGCAGCTCATATTGCTCTGGCCCGACTTGAGGAAACGGGAAAGCTGAAGGCGGTAATAACGCAAAATATAGACGGGCTTCATCAGCTGGCCGGCAGTAAAAATGTACTGGAGCTGCATGGCTCGATGCACAGGAACTACTGTATGAGCTGCCATAGCTTTTATAACCTAGAATATATCATAAATTCAGAGGATATACCCCGCTGCAGCTGCGGAGGCATAGTCAAGCCGGATGTCGTATTATATGAGGAAAGCCTGGACATGGATCTGATGGATAAAGCGGTATCATATATAGCAAATGCCGATGTATTAATTGTTGGCGGCACATCACTGGTAGTTTATCCTGCAGCTGGCCTGGTCAGGTATTATCGTGGCAATAAACTGGTATTAATTAATAAATCATCAACCCAATACGATGACAGGGCATATTTGCTTATTAATGACAGCATAGGTGAAAGCCTTAAGAGTGTTGTGCAATAGTATGTAATGTATGTAATTAAATAGAAGAGTAATATGTACATCTAAGAAGATTAATATGTATAGAGTTAATGCAAATTATCCTTTACGTTAAAACAGTATAAAGATTAATATTATATCATAATGGAAATACAACGGCTGAGAGAAAATGGAGGATATATGGTTGACAAGGTAATTGACATCGTACGACAGGCCGGCAGGCTGATGTATAACAGGGATTTTGACGTTCAAAGCAAGGGAACGATTTCTAATAATGTAACAACTGCGGATTTGGCGGTTCAGGAATTTCTGGAAAGCAGGCTGACTGCATTGGTGGAGGACAGCTATTTTTTAGGGGAAGAAAACTTCATAATAGCTAAGGACAAAGCATGCCAGTGGGTGGTAGATCCCATTGACGGAACAGCTAACTTCATCCGTGATCTGGCGTCAAGTGTTATCTCTGTTGCCTTAATCAGGGATGGCAAGGCGGTACTTGGTGTAATATATAATCCATATCGGGATGAATGTATTTATGCCGAGGAAGGTAAGGGGGCATTTCTGAACGGAAGGCCTATACGGGTATCCGACAGGCCACTTGAGAAGTCGGTGTTCTGCACTGCCTTAAGCCTTTATAATAAGGACTTGGCCAAGCCCTGTCTGAACATACTTGAAAAAATATATCCCGTATGTGACGATTTCCGCCGCTTTGGGGCAGCAGCCCTTGAATTGTCTTATCTGGCCAGCGGAAGGGTGGAGCTGTTTTTTGAGATCAGGCTCTTTCCATGGGATTATGCTGCAGGTGTAATAATAGTACGCGAAGCCGGTGGCTACATAGGTACTATAGATTATGACGATATTGTTTACCACAGGCCAATTCCGATTATATGCGCCAACAGCAAAGAAAACTATGATTATTTAAGAGCCCTGGTTATGAAGGAAATACCGTCAATTCCATATAGGGAATAGCTCTGTATTACTATTATTCTAATAATGTAGAACAGCAATGAGTTTAAAAATAATAAGAGCAGTATAATAAAAAAATATAAAAATGCTAAAATATTGCTCTATAAATATAGTATATCAAATTCTGAAAGGGAGAGGGGTAAATGAATCAGGTAGATAATTATATAAATTGCTTTCCTGCCGAGGTTCAGGAAAGGCTGACTGCCATCAGAAATATTATCCGTGAGCTGGCGCCCGAGGCAACTGAACGGATATGTATGAGAATGCCCACATATGACTTAAATGGCAAGTGGCTGGTCCATTTTGCTGCATTCAATAAGCATATAGGCTTTTATCCGCAGCCGGAAGGAGTAGAAGCCTTCAAGAATAAGCTGGCAGGATACAATACGTCAAAGGGAGCCGTGCAATTTCCCCACAATAAGCCACTGCCCCTTGACATAATCAGAGAGATTGTAGCTTACAGAATAAAGCAGCAAAAGGAAAGAAAATGACCAAGTAAGCTGGATGATGACATTGTTATTCGCTGAATATCACGGAATACAGCAGCAAAATTATTAATGCGGCAGCATCTATTGCTATTATTAGCCAGGAAAAGCGCCTGCGATTGGAAAATTTCGTATCCGGAGGTTTTATATCATCGGGATTTTTTAAATATTTATGCAAATCTAATTTAATAAGCCCCCAGCTGATTTCAGGCAGCAGCAGGTTAATGACAAATGCAATCGAATAGAGTATGGCAAATAGTGAAATCAGGGTCAAGCAACGTTCTCTTAATATATCAGCCTTAATCCGGAGCAGGATATAATGAAGAATGGCTAAAGCAAGCAGGATAAAGGATTTTAGCTTATCATTTCTTGTAACAATGAAATAATAAGTTTCATCAGGAGCTTTTTGCTTAAGCTCCGGCTCTATGCAAGGCTCATTCTCTGCATAATCCTTTGGTAATGGCTCCCCCAGCTTTGCATTACAGTCAATGCAATAATTATACTTATTATCCTGTATGGTACCGCATTGCATGCATTTTTTCATAAATTACAACCCTTTCGTCAAATTTAAACATAGCAATAAATATGTTAAAACAGCTGGCTATTATTTCATATTCAATATTTCATGTTCTATTATATATTAAATAGTTAAACAATTCACTTAAAAATTTCATTAAAAAATATAAGCTTACATCCTGAAAGAATGATGTCTCCAAAGACGGAGCTAAAGCTGCAAGCATGGATAATTGCTAAAATGGCCAGTTGATACAGTTTTTCTGGCTTATATAGAAGGTGAAAATAAGTGAAAAGCGTATGGCAAAGCAATTTACAAAAGCACTTAAGGAGGATTATAATTATAGAAGTTGGGAGTAAAATCAAATCCTGATTTTGATTTTTATATTATTACTATGATAGGAGAATTTCATCAATGAGTTTACAGATAATAGGAATACGTGAGAATCCTGAATACCTTGAAAGGGGTATTGATTATTTTGCAGCAAAGTGGGGAATGACAGAAGAATATATGCAGATAGTATTTCCCACAGTATAACTTGCGACAGTCCCCTGCCCAGATGGTATCTGTTGCTGGAGGATAATGAAATTATTGGCAGCTACGGTTTGATTACTAACGATTTTATAAGCCGGCAGGATTTGTATCCATGGCTTTGTGCTTTATATATCGATGAGAGCCACAGAGGAAGGCAATTAGGAGCTAAGCTTTTAGAGCATGGCAGGCTTCAGGCCGGCAAGCAGGGTTTTTCAAAGCTGTATCTCTGTACTGATCATGTGGGCTATTATGAGAAATACGATTGGAAGCATATTGGATTCGGTTATCATCCTTGGGGAGAGGAATCCAGAATTTATGAAGCAACCAGCTTATAGAGTCAAATAAACCGAAAAAGCAATTGAACTAATAAGTTAATTTGCTTTATTAGTAAAGTCAGGTAATTTTATAATAAGCCTATGCTTGTTGAAGCCGTACATAATACAGTCGGCACAATCAGGCATAGGCTTTTTTATTATTTATTAAAGGTGTAGACACGGTTGTACTTTATTAAATGTGTATGCTCTTTTATAAGAAATCGTCAAGTCTATTAAATAACTAGTATTCTGTCTATTCAATAACTATTATTTTGCTCATATCCGGCTCATGAGGTTCCTTTGTTGTATTTGCATAGCCCAATACAACCGAGCAGCCAAATACATAGCCATCAGGAAAACCAAGGCGTTTCGCAAATTTTTCAAAATTTTCGCTGTCTTCAAAGGCCAGTCCGGTTAAACCACAGATAACACTGGCAAGTCCAAGAGATGCTGCCGCAAGGGTGATATTCTGGCATACTATTCCACAGTCTATCTGGGAATAATTGCTTTTTTCGATAGGAATAATTATCATGCAGGGAGCATTGTAGAATACCCTGCCACCCCTTTGAATAATTCTGTTATAAGCTGACTGATCCTCCATGTTCTTCAGCCTTGTCAGAGCTGCCTCTTCAATTTCCTGCAGCAGCTGTCGGTCCTTTACAACAATAATGCGCCAGGGCTGACGGTTTACTGCGCTGGGAGCCTGTATGGCCGCACATGCAATAGCCTGGAGGATTTCATCGTTTGGCATATCACTTTTATAATCCCGGCATGAATAACGTTCTGCGATTACTTTGAGGGTTTCATTCATATATTTCTTCATGAAAATCATAGCTCCTTTCCTTATTAAAGCCTTATCTCTTATAAATTAACCTGATTTTGAAGCGAACCAAAGTCGGCATATTTCCATAATCATAAAATTTGCTTGCTTTTACAATTAAATGCCGTATACTCATGATTATAATGATAAATTTCAAATATGCAATATTTTAGAAAAAAACTTGAACCCTATGTCTTATACTCGCGACTAATTATATGAAAGCATGCAAAAGAAAGGAGAAGTGGTAGTATGGTTTTTTAGAAGGCGGCTGTGAAAATGAATTTGACAGGCTGCTGGCAAAAGTAACAGCCGGCGATGAAAAGGCCTTTGAAAAGCTTATGAATTCATATTTAAAAACCATATACAACTTCATCCTGATGCATGTTAGGTCAGATGAGGATGCAAAGGATATACTTCAGGAGACAATGCTTGGAATATGGCGGAGCTTATCCGGTTTTGACAGAAAATCAAGCTTCCGGACCTGGATATTTTCTATAACCCGCCGTAAGATTGCCGACTATTATCGCAGAAGCTACAGGAATATGGACAACTGCAAGGAGGATATTTCAGAATGCAGCGATGAGTTGTATTCATATGGCGCCATAGAGCAGTTAGCGGACACAATCACCGTTCAGAATGCGGTAAATAGTTTGAGCGATGAAGAGAAGGAGCTGGTGTATCTGGTTTTTAATGCACAGCTGACATACAGGGAGGTCGGAGAACTGACCGGGCTGCCGGAGGGTACAATTAAAAGTAAAATGTTTGGAATACGCAGGAAGCTAAAAAATATGCTGAAGGAGGGTGGTTATTAATGGATGAATGCAGTATTATAAGTGACCTGCTTATTGATTATATTAACCGTAATCTGACCAGGGAAGAAAACAGCAGGGTCATTCTACATCTCTCCCGATGCAAAGGCTGTTTTGATGAGCTTAAAGAAATTATCGAATTAAGAGATATGCTTAATGTACAACTAAAGGAAGTCCCTGAAGACATTAAGGCGACAGCTTACAATATGCTTAAGCAGAATACTCAAAGTCTGACAGAAATACTGGAGTCAAAATCTCCATTAATGGCATTTGACATATTAAGCTATGCACTTAAGCCGGTACAGGAAACATTGGACGTTGTAGCACTTTTTATATAGGATAGGAGGTATAAATATGAGTGATATTCCAACCAAGGAAATAGCTGAATTGCTGGATGAGGTTTCAACTAAGCTGCCCAAGCTGATAAATGGTCTTGTAGGTTCATTGTAATCGGCAGATGCGGGAAAAAATATTGGTCAGGCAGTTGGAGCGTTATACAAGGAGCTGATCGAGCAGGGAATTCCCAAGGAGGATGCGCTTGCAATGGCCAGAGATTATATGATAAGCCTTAAGGATGTT
>JAAZDK010000195.1 GCA_012512855.1 Clostridiales bacterium | reverse complement strand
TCAGGGAACGCTTCAGAGGAGATATGCGTACCAGAGCCCGTGACTTTAATCGTTGCCTTAACAGCTTTACTTATATATGGCTGGTCAACGGCAATAATTTCTGGTTCTTCCCGATTTTTATCGACAGACAGTTTGTTATAGGTTTCCGCTGGAGAAGAAACCGTTGGGAATTTGACAGAATTAACTTAAACAGAATTCTTTTCTTTGCTTGCTTCTAAATAGTATTGTAAGTTGCTAGTATTGTAAGTTGCAGTGTATGACAGAAAATGGTGGAAAGCAAACAGCATTATAAATCCGGCCTATAATGGGAGCCAATTGAAAACAGGTTGCGGCCTTGTATTTTAAAGCTGCAACCTGTTAGTATTTTGTGTTTTATGTCTATTACATATCAGGCTTCAGATCGCCTTTTGTACTGAATTGCCCTTATGACTACAATAGCAATTCCTATCAGGAAGGTAATGATTGATATAAATTGTGATGTGGATAATACGCCAACATTTCCTCGTTCAAGGTCACCTCTGAAAAATTCTATTATGAACCTGCCGGCACTGTAGAATATAAGATAGAAGCCTGCAACCTGACCGGAGGCCTTTGTCCATTTTGATACCAGCAACAAGGCAAAGAAGTTAAGGAAATTTAATATGCTGGATATAGGCTGTGTTGGTATTAGTGGCAAATTATTGGGGGCATAATCTGATTCATGGAATATAATATGGAACGGACTCTCTGTCTGAAGACCATAGCAGCAGCCTGCCAGCAGGCAGCCTATGCGGCCAAAGCCCTGCGCCAGGGCAATCTGGGGCATTACCAGATCAAAGTATTCCAGAAAGTTTAGCTTGTGTCTTCTGACAAACAGGTAACCGGCAAATATACCTCCGATTATACCGCCATATACCACAAAGCCTTCCGAGGCGCTAAGCAAAAGCTTAGGATTTTCTATTATACTTTTCAGCTGGGTAATCATATATAAAAGCTTTGCGCCCAATATTCCACCGATCAGACACCACCAAAACAGGGAAAATATAAGCTCATATCGCATTCCTTTGCGTTTGGCGCGAATTTCTGTAACTATATAGGCGGCGATAGCTCCGATGCCTATCATCAGTCCATAGCCGTATACCGTAAACGGACCTATTTTCAATAATTCATTTTTCATTTAGCATTCCCCAATCAAATCAATTATATGGCCTGCTGCTCAAAAGGGTCATAGAAAACAGGATATGAGAGGCCGAATATTGGCAGCAAGCTGGATTTATAAATAACACCGGAATCTATTGACTAAAACTGCCTGATTAAATCTATAAAAGAATAATAATACATCATGCAGGACAGGTCAACAGCAATTATTCACATTTCTGCTTAGGCTGAATGTTTATATTCATTTTTGCATTTCTAAACGGTTTTGCTTTTTAGTATGCTTCATATACAGCAGTGTAGAGATTAAAAGAATAATACTGATTATCTGGGATGTGGACAGATGCATAAAGAAGCCTCTTACGGCATCGCCACGGAAATATTCCAGTGTGAACCTTATTACTGAATAGCTGATGATATAGATATATATTGCGTCCATGACAGGGCCCTTTTTCAGCAAATATATCAGTAAAGCAGCTGCCAATATAAGATTGCATACCGCTTCCAGGAGCTGCACCGGAAAAAGACCGATATCATTGGGTGCAAAAAGGTTATTGTGATAGACAATATGAAATATGCCATCATAATGGGCACCATAGCAGCAGCCTGTCAGGTGACAGCCAATGCGGCCCATGGCATGAGCCAGCGGAATGCAGGGAACGACCGCTTTTATAATAGCAAGGACATCGATTTTGTGTATTTTCTTAACGATAGGCAGGGCTAGAATTCCCCCTATCAAACCGCCATAAAATACAAAGCCTCCTGACATCAGAATATGAAAATAATCAGGGTCTGTTATTTTTGACCAATCTATCTGCTTTACCATAACAATAAGGTATAAAAGCTTGGCCCCCAGTATGGCAAAGCCACCCACATAAGCGTACAGTATTAAGAAATCTTCAAAGGCTATCGAAAGTCTTTTTGTCAATATAAAGCCCAGGATACCGGCTGCAAAAAGCCCCAGACAGAGCATAAAGCCATAGTAGGGCACCAATATTTTTCCAATATAAAAACCATTTATCATTGTATATACCTCATAAACATTTAGCTTATAAAAATCTTCATTTATCATAAAGATATCATAAAGCGACAAATACATCAATATAAGCCAATGCACAATGCAGATAAAAAAGGAAGTACCTAAATACTTCCTTTCGTGTTTTTATGCATCAATTGTAAACTATTATGAATTACAGGCTGCCAGCAATGCCTGCCAAACATGCAGCACATGCTATATATAAGATGATGCTTAATACAAAACCTATAATAGAAAGTACCAGACCGGCAGTTGCAACTCCCTTGCCCTGTGCATTCTTTCTTCCAACAGCACCGAGTATTATACCTATAATACCCATTATTGCACCCAGCCAACCTAAAGCACCTGCACTAAATAAACCTATAACAGTTGCAAGAATACCTAATACTAACGATGCTACGCCCATGGTTCCTCCTTAAGTTTATAAATATTTTATAAAAATATACTACTATTTTATGAAATCTTTGTCAATAAAAATTACGAAAAAACGAAAAGTTTGTTGTACGAAAAAACGAAAAGTTTGTAAAATTTTAATATTTTAAAGATTTTAAGGTACCACACGATTGATATCCCTGGGGAATAGAGTTGCCAATCTTACATTTTCCTGATTAAGAAGTCTGCTTGTAAAACGTTCCAATCCCAGACCCAGTCCACCATGGGGAGGAACGCCATATTTATGCAGCATCAGGTAACTGTCAAACAAGGAGATATTCATATTACGCTGTCTCATTTTATCTAACTGTTGATTGTAAACATGGATTCTCTGTCCACCGGTTGTTACCTCAAGCCCTCGGAACAGCAGGTCAAAGCTTAATGTTTCCGATGGATTGTCAGGGTCATCCATAGCATAGAAGGGGCGCTTTTTACTGGGATAATGTGTTACAAATACAAATTCGGAGCCGGTTTGCTTTTTTATTAACTCCGAGAGTAATTTTTCTTCCTCAGGTTCAAAGTCCTCAAAATCCTTAATATCTCTTTTATATACCCTTGCTATTAATTCTTTGGCTTCCATGAACCGTATAGATGGAATTCCCGATATTTCAGGTAAATCCACCTCTAACAGGTCAAGCTCATATGAATATCGTTCCTTCAACTTGTTTAAGGTGTATTTTAGCATTTGAACTTCCATCTGCATAATATCCTCAAAGCCTTTGATATAACCCATTTCAAAGTCAACGCTTGTATACTCGTTAAGATGCCTTGAGGTATCATGCTTCTCGGCACGAAATACTGGTCCTATCTCAAAAACCCGTTCAAAAACTCCAACCATCATTTGCTTGTAAAATTGCGGGCTTTGGGCCAAATACACCTCTTTGCCGAAATAGTTTACCGTGAAAATGTTGGCGCCCCCTTCTGCGCCGGCATATACAAGCTTGGGACTGTGTATCTCTGTGAATTTATTTTCCAGCAGAAAGCTGCGAAATCCGTTGCAGATTCCCTCCTGTAGCTTGAAAATTGCCCTCTCCTTTTCATTTCTGAGGGTAATAGGGCGGTAATTCAGCAAATTTTCCAGAGAAGTATCCACCCGTTTATTGTTTATGACAATAGGACTTTCTGAGCTGGGTGTGGTAAGTATTTTTACTGCTATCATACGTAGCTCCCAACCTGTCCTGGAGCGTTCATCTGCCACAACATCCGCCGTAAGCTCTATACAGCTTTCTTCTTTTAGTATCTCAAGTTCAAATTCAGAAAATTCATTGCTGTAAATGCATTGGATCAGTTCTCTGGCTGTTCGAAGGATTACAAAGGCAAAACCACTCATTTTCCTTATCTTATAGACACTGCCATGAATATGGATTCTTTTGCCAATATGATCGCTTATACATTCATAAGCTATATCTTTATTTTCTAAAATTCCGTTAATTGTATACACTTTTCATACCTCCTGACAAAATTTAAATTTATTGAAAAATGAGTGTATGAAAAGAGTATCCATATGGACATCGTCTGTATGTCTCATTCTATCACCACCCTTCATGGCTGATTATGCTTACATTCTGTCAATATTACAAAGAGCCACATTGGTCTAATAATACAATACCAATGTGGCTCCTCTATATAGATTCCACACAGGTACAAGACTTTAAGCGCTTGCACCTATGCTGTATTACATAGCTGCAAGCGCTAAAAATCGTTGTCCCTGTTCAGTTTGCAAAACTGTTTATAGAGCATAAAAATCAGCCTCGCTTATTTTTGGCAATTATAACATTGTTTCAAAACGATTGTCAACTGCAATAGTAAATGAATTAGAAATAGCAATACGGACAGGAATAGGAAGTAACGGCTGGTCAAGAGTAGAATATAACGGACAGGTTCTATATGCGGTTACAAGCTATCTTGAGCTTGTGGAGGATGAATAGGGCTTAATGAAAGGGGGAGCAATCCCTCTTTATTATTTTCTGAACATACCGATAAAATATCTCAATTTTTTCGAAAAACAGTAAATTGTTTTGACTATATTACGCAATTGCTTGTATAATCAATATATAATTAAATTATTAAAACTAAATTTTATTTTATTTTTTTGGAGGTTTCAATGGAAGAGCATAAAATACTTAAGATAATCAAAGAATCGGAACATCTTCCCCCGATACCAAAAAACTTTGGAGAAATTTTGAGGATGCTCCTGGAACCTGTGGAGTATGACATAGATCAATGTGTTGAAAACTTTTTGCGTTTTCCGCAGCTTGGTGAAGCATTGATTAAGATAGTTAACCATAATGCGAATTTAAGCCGTGAAATAGAATCAGTCAAGGACGCAATAAATTATTTGGGTGCACAAAGATCTAGGATTATTGCAGTAGCATATGTAACAAGGCTGCTGCTGCCGGACAGGGAAGACAGATCAAAAATTATCAGTAATAAAAAATATTGGAGACATTGCCTGGGGACTGCAATTGCCGCATATTTAATTGCAGAGGAAACAAAGCTGACTGATAAGGAAAAAATATTTACATATGGCCTGATACATGATATCGGAATAACTGTAATGAATATCTGCCTGCCCGAGCATCTAGATAAAATACTGGAGCTGCAGAAAAAGGGATTGCATCAGATTGTTGCTGAAAAAAGTGCTTTAGGAGGAATGACTCATGGAGAGGTTGGCATGTGGTTGTGCAAGCAGTGGAATCTGCCTGACGAATTGGCAGAGATAGTGTGTTATCATCATACCCCCTTGCTTGCCAGAAATTATATTAATGAAGTTTACATAATGCATCTGGCTGACTCTATAAGTACTGATTTCTACGAAGCCTTGCTGGGAACAGAGACAACATTTGTTTATGCAGATAAGATAAGGGAGTCTTTGAATTTAGATAAGGAGTTTATTAATGAGATCAGCAAAAGACTGCCGTCTGAAATCAATAAATTGAATCGGAAAATTAAATTTTGATAAGGTTAATTAATAGCAAATCGTATATAAAATCCATATCGTAAACAAAGATTAAGGCTTTCTATGATATTGCCGTCATAGAAAGCCTTGTTCATGGAATTACGTATATTTAAAATTTTACTAGTAAGGAGCTGCTGAATTGATTGAGTAAAGCATTAGTAGATACTAATTTTGCAAGCTCCAGTTATAGAGATGAAATATAAAGCTTTATATTATCGCTATTCCTTAATCTTGGTGCTCCACATGCAAAATCTCGAGTTCACCTTGCGGATTATATGCAAAATATATATCAATCTTACCAAGGCTATGGCCATATGGTCCCTCAATTCCATGATTTGCAATGATGCAATTGCGTCCGTTATAGCTGCCGGCCCTTGCCTCATGTATCCCCCAGGCGGAGATAAAGCCGACCTCGTCACCTTCCTTATAATTATTTGCGCGATATGCCTGAATTGTATCGATATTGCCGCTGTCATCATCCCTGAAATAAGCGGAAGCATCAAAATGTACCGGCTCACTGATATAATCGGATGAAATGACGAAATCAAACTCATCATTTCCTCTGGTTATTATAAAAGGAAAACCATTCAAGCCGTGTTCATTTTCTGGCAAGGTCATTCGCTTCCATACGCCGCCCTCTTCCTTAAGACAAAGCAGCTCGGTATAAGGCCTGCTGTTGGTATTTGTGTTTGCTGTTATAAATAATTCATTGACATTATCCTCATCCAAATCCAGATACTCAAAAGCGAATAATCCCATAAATCTGAGATCATCTGAATGCTCATATATTTTTTCTCCGTTAAGATATACATGCAGGCAGTTCATAATACCTTCATCATCCAGACTGACAATCTGCAGGCTGTCGTCTGTTCCGTTGCCGTCCAGATCCCTGACCAACTCCTCAAGAACGGACCCTGTTTTAATTTCAGGGGCGAGAGCAGGGGTGACAGACGGGGAAGCTGTTGCCATAGGTGTGATCGTAATATCAGCCTGGGGTTTGGTTGTTTCAATTGTCTTACCGGCGCTGCCCATGTCTGAATCGGATTTTTTTGCACAGCTGCTGAGCAGTAGAACCGAATTTGCCAGCAGTAATGAACTGATTAATTTTATAAAGCATTTCTTGGTAGTTAATATCAGCTTATCCTTTAGATCTTTATTCATATAAACATGCCTTCCTCTTGTGTAATTTATCCTGTTTTATCGCAAATGAGGTCATTTAGCGATTCGCTGTATAATGTTATTTTATGCGACTGTCCGGGCAAGCCGGTATCCAATAAAAAGAGATAGTAAGATTTTATCATGTCGGAAGGAATAAGTAAAATGAAAATTACGAAAATATTTATGCTTTAGCCGGATACCGGACGGATTGGAAGATAGAGCGTAAATCCATGAAATCCTCCTTCATTCGGCTTGGTAATGTGTTCCTCCAGCCATTGGTGATTGCCGTAATCATATTCCTGGTTTTGCATCAGCCAGTAGTGCAGTGTCCTCCACACCCGATCAAGATTTGAATCCGGTCCGTATGTGGCAGCTGCCGTTGCATATAAGCCGCCTTCAAAATCCTTTATGACTATGTCGGACTCTGCCGGCTCTGTTATCAGAGCTTGTGATATGTCGGTCAGCTGCGCCCAGACTTCATATCCAAATTCACCATCGCTCGTCGGGAAAGGGTTGATAAAGCCAAAATATCGTGTATTTGGCGGTATATGAAGATTATTTTTTATCATAAACTGTCCAAGCTCGTTGGTAGTCGGCAAATTCTTAGATATGCCGAATTTCTTTTTGTATTCATAACTCATTTGCCATCTGATCAGCCGTCCCCAGGCTTTTGAAATCAGCTTATCCTGCTCCCGTACAGTATTTCTTAATGGCAGATTGGAGCTGTAGGAATGAAATGAAGCGACTGTCATTGGCTGTAGTGTTTCAATAGTCACCGATATCGGAAGCAAGTCTTCATCAGAGTGCTCTGTAAAGGAAAAGGGTTTATAAATATCATCCAGCATACCGTTGGTGCGGTACTTAAGCGGTGAAATTCCGAAATAGGCTGTAAATGCCCGGTTGAATGTCTGTTGGGAGGAAAAATTATAATCCAGTGCAATATCGGCAATAGGCTTGTTTGTATTTACCAGTTCCTCCGCAGCACGGGACAGTTTGCGTTTACGAATGTAGGCTGTCATTGGTTCGCCGACTATATCCATAAAAATGCGATGGAAATGAGGATAGGAGTAGTGGATATTCTCTAAAACATCATCAATACAGACTTTTTTGGTTAAATTTTTTTCAATGAATGCTATGCATTGTTCAATTTTTTCCAAATAATTAATTTTCATGTTATATACCTCCATTCAAATAAATATTTCGTTTTGACTTCTTTCGAAAATAATTATAGCAATTGTCGTAAATTAATCTTTTCCGTATTTATCATAATGTCAGGCTATTCCTAACGGCGGCCGGTTTTTGGTCTTTGAGCCTATTTGATATAAGACGCTGGTCAATGGAGAGGTGGCCTGATTTTTGTTAATAAAAAACGGTATATCAAAGGACTCTGCTTTCAGACCGATCCTGATATACCGTGTAATAAATTTAAGGATATATGGCTTATTTATTCGCTGAAGGTACGTACCACATCCTCCATTTTACCGCCAACTAAGCTTCCATCCGGCAGGCGTCGGAAGAGGCTTAGGAATTTCCATGCATTTTCGCAGTTTAAATGCCTCATCTCGTGGGATTGCCTGCTGGCGCTTGCAAAGATACTGTAGCAGCAGCCGTTTTCGCTTTCAAACAAATGCATGGTGAGGACGCTGCCTGTTGCTTCATCCTTGGCCGTGCATATTACATCCCCGTTTATCCCCCAGATTTTATTTATCCAGTTTTCCCTGTCCTCGAACTTTACATCATATTTTGCCTTGGCTTTATTGACTTTAAGCACATAAGCCATACGGTTGACGCATTTTGCTTCCTGGAAGGGCAATTCCGGAAGGGGAGTATCCTCGCCACCAACGTAGAATACCGGTAATATCGTATTCTGATTTATATTCTTCACCGGCTGGCCATATACATTCAGGCCAACATCGAAGGTTGCGTCCATAGGCGCTATAGCAGCAAAAACATGCGGATACTCCTGGAACATATCCCAGGACTTGCAGCCACCCATGGAGAAGCCGGTGGAATAGATTCTCTCACTGTCTATACTGTATCTTTCCTTCAAATGGGCAATCAGGGACATTGTTTCCGTCGCTGTGCTGTTCATATGGTTTTCAACACTTACAAGAAGGAAATCATTTTTTGCCACCACCAGATGCCAGTCGGACAGGGCCACCATGCACATGGCGGAATCTCCGCCACCATGGAAGCAAAGTACCAGAGGTACCTTCCTGTTGTTATCCATAATGCCTTTTCTGTAATATGCCACATATCCGATTTTATGTTCCTTTGTGTCCTTATCATCTCCACGATTGTCAGGTGAGGTGGGAACTACACAATAACCTGTTTCAACAGCAACTCCCAGCTCGTCCAAATCAGGTTCAATATTCAGGTAGCCCACCATGCGGCGGAATTTTTTCATGAAGGATCTGAAATGCTTTATGTAGTCGGCCTTATCATCTATAAGTACGTGATCCAGACTAGCCTTTAATGCTTCATTAACCTTGCTGCTGTTTCCGATACTGATTACAGGAATATCCCTTCTCTGAGGCTTAGGGGTAACACTTAGATTTTGTAAAATGCAGATAACCGGAGTAATATCTCCCTTGCCGTATAATCCGTCTCCCATAATAGTCTGCAGGCAATTTGTGGCAATATAATCTGCCGAGTCTCCAAAGCCATATATATAGCTGCGAAGCAGAGCGCCTCTGATATAGAGCTTTCCCCATTCACCTGTAAATCTGTTGCGCATAATTGCTACGCCATCCTGGTAGTACTGGCTGATTTTTGTTTCAGAAATAATCGAAGCAAACAAATCAGCAGGAGCATTTTTCCAGCCACCCTCATTTGCAGGATATATAAATACAACGCTTCCACCATATTCGGAGGCTATCTTTGCAAGACCGCTTTCGTCTGCAAATTTTTTGGCTTCCTCAAGACTGGATCTGTTTTCCTCAAAGACCAGCAAATATGGTGTCATAAAGCCGTAGTTGATTACATCGGTAAGCAGATCGCATTTCGGCATATATACCTTAGCATAAAACTTCTCAAAACGATGTTCCCATATCTTGCTTCCGTCCCCCAAAACAATAACCTGTGGCATTTTATCCATACCCATAAGCACGTTCTCCTTCTTAATAATTGATTAGTTAGATATGCAGCAAGAAATTTTCTGTTAATTCCAATTATATCATTTTGAAATTGTAAATACTATATGTTTTTTAGTTTATAGAAAGCATGTCTCGTAGTTAGAGCTAACGTCTCATTATGTATCCTGAGATGGTTATGGTGATAATAGAATATATATCACTTGTTTTTTCTCTTATTTATTAATAAATAGCCCAACGTAGATATCGTAACAGCAATTCTAGCAGCAAAATTATAGGAAAGGATAATCCGATAGCAATATCCTGAAGCAGACGTTGGTATATATTAGAGGCATCAACTTCATTAAGTGTTATAAAGCATTTATACATGATATAATTACATATAGTATATAGGTATAACAGATATAAAATCCCAAATAGTATAGTTTTTATTAGAACTATTTTGCTCTTTTATCCATTTGAAATCCTTTTATTAGCTTGCGATATACAATGTGTTTACAGCCTGTCTACAATAATTATACAATTGGTTGAATGAAATTTCTTAAATTTAATGGTATAATTTTAACAATATAGTATATCTTGTCTAATTAATCTTAAAAGTTGAAAGGATGATATTATGGAGAATGAGGCTATAATTTTAATTGATTTATGGAAGGTTGAATCTGGCATAACAGTTAAGGCGAATATCCGATTCAATTATCCAATGGAAGACAATATTAGATTTTATATAGCAGATGGTTTTATCATCGATGAAATTATTTGTGGAAATACTCCTGTTGATTATATTAGCAGTATAGAAAGACTGGAATTTCGTGCTCCCACGAAAAAAATAGAAATAAAACCGCATGGAATAAATGAACTATTTTTATCGTATCATGGTAAAGTTGACAGTTGGAATACGTTATATGAAGAGGACATTCTTGCTATTAACTTTTACACAGCGTGGTATCCGACTGATTTTTCAATAAATACTAAGTACATAGTAAAAGTACATTTAGATGACTCGTTTTGTATTATAAATGGTAAATATAATGATACGGAAAAGGTGTGGTATTATCAGCCATTGGATTTTGATGTAAATATTATTGCATTAAGGAATTATGAAATAATGCAAAGTGACAATGTTACGTTATATTATTTTGGAAAAATGAATCAGCAAGCAGTGCTTCCATACTTTGAAAACTACAATAAAATTGTTGAATATTATACCCATTTATATGGTAATAGTAAGTTAAATAACACTAATATTGTAATATTATCAAAAGACAATAATTATGGTGGGTATTTTAGAAAATCACTAATTGTATTTGGTGGAATTCAGGAAGATCATGATGGCATAGTACATTTATTAGCCCATGAAATAGCACATTCATGGTGTCAAGGTGCAAAAACAGATTCATGGGAAGATTGGCTAAATGAAACGTTTGCAGAATGGTCTGCACTTTTATATGAACTTGAAGTTCCAAACAATATCAATAAGTTCGAGGAAGTTATATTGGAAAAAGAAGCTAAATTCCAACATAAACCAATAAAAACAGAAGATTTAAGCAGACCTTCAGATGTACATGATAATGGTGTTTATCGTCTATATAAATTGTATTGTTTACACGGTAAGGAAGCTATTAAAAATATACTCAGAGCATTTGATTCTCTTGACATTAAGACAACTGATAATTTAATCTTAAAATTAAAAGAGAATAGTGAGACGGTAATGCTTTCTGATTATATTTCAGATATGATAAAATAAGTAGTCTTACTGGTTAATTCATAATCTGAGATGAACAATACTGTGTAGTGGAAACAGCACCTTTTTTATTGTCATGCCCAAACAGATGAACCCGTGACGTCCTCTCGGCTAATATTTTACTTCGCTGACGCTCGTAAAATATTAGCATGAAGAATGAGAATGTCGGCGTAAGAGTGGAGAGCATGTGCCCGAACCCGCGACAACCTCGCAGTGTCTTTGCTTCGTAAAAATTACTCAGCAAAGCCGCCGGCTCGGTTTGCGAGAGTACGAATTCTATCTGGACACGGAATGAGGGAGCGAACCCGCGACGCCCCTCAGAGTATTTTTTACATCGCTGACGCTCGTAAAAAATACTCTCGAAGAAAAAGAACGTCGGCGTGAGAGCCTCCGTCCTTTTTCTTCTAATGCTCGGTTTGTGAGAGTTCTAATCCTGTTTAGACACGGAATATGAAAAGAGGTCCATCTGAAAGATGGACCTCTTTTCATATTCAGCGCGAGACGGGATTCGAACCCGCGACCCTCGCCTTGGCAAGGCGATACTCCACCACTGAGCCACTCGCGCATTTGCATTTCCGCATGGCGGGTACAGAAGATATAATAGCTTATATATGAGGGGTTGTCAAGTGTAAAATTAATTAATTTATAAGAGAAAATTTTGATGAATATTCCAATATAAAAATATATTGCCATGCACCAGAATGTGGTATAAGATAGAGTTAGTCTTTATTATTGTGAGGGTAGAATTATGAATAATAGATCATTGGCAGTACACAGTAACGGAAAGCTGGACACAAAGAGAAAAGGAATTTCAGGCAGTACACTAAAGCTAATTGCTATTATAACAATGCTGATTGACCATATAGCAGCGGTGGTATTGGAGAAAATCATTATTAGATCCGGTGGTTATACTAATATTTTCACAAGTGCCTTCAGGGATGGGGACACTTTAAGCATAGTTTATCTGCTTATGCGTGCTATTGGAAGAATTGCTTTTCCGATATTTTGCTTTCTGTTGGTGGAGGGCTTTTTGCATACAAGAAATGTATGGAAGTATGCCTTCAGGTTGGCAGTTTTCGCTTTGCTATCGGAAATACCCTTTGATTTGGCTTTACATGCAGAGGTCTTTTACTTTGGTTACCAAAATGTATTCTTTACCCTGTTGATTGGTCTGCTGGTTTTAATCGGTATAAAAGCTGTATCGGAGAAATTGGATAAGAGCAATATAGTATTAAGCACTATAGCCCAGATAATAGTAGTAGTGGTCGGCATTGCGGTGGCGGAGCTCCTTAAAACCGATTATTCAGGTTTGGGAGTAATAACTATGGTAGCAATGTATTTATTAAGAAAAAATAAAGTTATCTCTATGCTGGGTGGCTGCGTGGTTTTATCCATGTTAAATTTCTTTGAGATTGTAGCCTTTCTGGACTTAATTCCGGTATGGCTTTATAATGGAAAGCGCGGTCTTAAGCTTAAGTATGTCTTTTATATTTTTTATCCTGCCCATCTGTTTATTCTTTATCTGGTTTGCTATTTCATGGGCATTTTGTAAAAATGTAATTAAATCCGTTAAAGAGAAGCGAGCCAAGGCTCGCTTGTTTTATAGCTATTTTTTACAAATGAAAATACCGGCATCCTTTGTTATAATTAAGCCGTCTTTACCGATTTTCTTTTGGACATATTTTTCAAATGCTTCTTTTTTAGGCAGCAGGTATGTCATCTGGTTGCCGTGGCAGGAGTATATATAATCCAGGAGGGGCTGAAGGCGGTTTACCAGCAATTTATCTTTATATTTGTGCTTTTCTGTTGTGGCAAAGATGGCTGACAATTCATCGTAAGCATTATCCAGGCCAAATATATCGTATAGCTTTACCTCCGATAAGGCAATTCGCTCATCAAATTCCTTTACCAGAGCCTCTATTTCCTTCATATGATTTTTCCCGTATGTACTGCAGCAAAATCTGCCTCCCTTTTTAAGAACCCTGTAAATTTCGCCTAAAACCTTTTCCCTGTCCTTAGCATAGAAGAGGACATGATTAGCAATGACCATATC
>JAAZDK010000194.1 GCA_012512855.1 Clostridiales bacterium | reverse complement strand
GAGCGTGTACGGCAGGCTGTAGAAAAAGCCTGGGCAGAACAGGACAGATATAAAAGGGATATTCAGCAAAAGGGCAGACAGGTGCTGGCTTATCTTAAGGCCAACAATAAACGGGGTATAGTTCTTTGCGGAAAGCCCTATCATGTGGACCCTGAAATAAACCATGGTATACCGGAGCTTATTTTGTCCTGCGGTATGGCGGTGCTTACCGAGGACAGCATAAGCCATATAGCGCCCTTAAGGTACAGGCTGAGGGTAGTAGACCAGTGGGTTTATAATTCAAGGCTGTACAGGGCTGCCGGTCTTGTAGCCCAGGAGCCATGCCTTGAGATGGTGCAGCTTAATTCCTTTGGCTGTGGTATTGATGCCGTAACAAGCGATCAGATAGCCGAGATCCTTGGCTCTGCCGGAAAGATTTATACCATGATAAAAATAGATGAGGGCAATAATCTGGGAGCGGCCAAAATAAGAATCCGTTCCCTTAAGGCTGCAGTGGAGGATCGGGAGAGAAATAATTACAGTATTAAGACTGAGGAAAAAGGCTACCACAATCCACTCTTTACAAAGAATATGAGACAGACCCATACGATACTTGCTCCCCAGATGGCACCGATACATTTTGAACTGGTGCAGGAGGCGGCCAGGGCAAGCGGCTACAGACTGGAGGTGCTGCCGGCTGTAGACAGGGAGGCTATAGATGAAGGCCTGCGCTATGTCAACAATGATGCCTGCTACCCGGCAATAATTATGGTAGGCCAGGTTATCAGGGCATTAAAATCCGGCAAATATGATACTGACAGAACGGCGGTGATAATAACCCAGAGCGGTGGAGGCTGCAGGGCAACCAATTATATGGCTTTTCTGCGTCTGGGTCTGAGACAGGCCGGTTTTGGCAATGTACCGGTTATATCCCTGAATATGGCAGGGCTGGAAAAGCAGCCGGGCTTTAAGCTGACCCTGGCTATGGTGAACAGAGCCATCATGGCATTGGTTTATGGTGATCTTTTTATGCGGCTGCTTAATCGGACAAGGCCTTATGAGCGATTTCCGGGCTCAGCCCAGCTTCTGTATGAAAAATGGAAAAGGCTGGCTAAGGAAAACATAAGGGCAGGTGACAAAAAGGGCTTTAGCCGGAATATCGAAGGGATTGTAAGGGAGTTTGACAAGCTGGAGCTTGTGGATAAAAGGAAGCCGAGAGTCGCTGTTGTAGGGGAGATATTATTAAAATACCACCCCACAGGCAATAATAATATTGTCGGAATACTGGAGCAGGAAGGAGCTGAAGCGGTTGTACCTGATCTTATGGATTATTTCTTATATTCTTCTTACAATCCACGATTCAGATTTAGATATCTTGCCGGGAAGAAACTAGATGTCCACAAGGGGGATATAGCAAGGAGCTATATTATGAGCTACCGCAATATAATGATAAGGGAGCTTGAAAAAAGCAAGCACTTTGAACCCCCTGTCCCGATTGAAGGGCTGGCGGAAATGGCCTCGGAAATTCTGTCGCTGGGAAACCAGACAGGAGAGGGCTGGCTGGTTGCTGCCGAGATGATTGAATTTATTAAGCAGGGAGTTGACAATATCATATGTGTGCAGCCTCTGGCCTGCCTTCCCAATCATCTGGCGGGAAAGGGAGTGATTAAGCCGATTAAGGAAAAGTATCCCCAGGCCAATATCCTGCCGATAGATTATGATCCGGGTATATCCAGCGTAAACCAGCTGAACAGGATTAAGCTGCTTCTTTCTGCCGCAGATAAAGAGAAGAAGGCATAGCGAACGCTATATGCTGGAGAATTTTGTTTATATTAATTAATCGGACTAATAATAAATAAACGGACTAATAATAAAATAATTCGGACTTATTATAATACGGGAAAATACTTCATACAGCGGCTGCGCAGATTTGACCGGTAATATTTCATCTGCGCAGCTGAATCTTTGTTAAGGAGCAATCCTGATTTGCTGTACGGCTGAAATCAGTGTTCTGAAAAAATATGAGAATATGTCTATTTATTGGATATTTGCTCAGCAGTTATGGCAATTTTATCAAAGATGAGGTATAATTTAGCTATGTGGAAATTCCTTTAAATTCTCATGGAAGGTGTGGATTAATGAAAGCCTTGATATTGTCCTTCCTTGCATTTGCTTTGTTTAATTTTACAGGTTTATCTCAGGCTGCTGCTGCAGGGCCGGAAACAAAGGAGACTGTCATTCAGGCAGACTCTAAAAAATCAGCGAAGACAGATGGGGAGAAGTCAAGCGAGAAGCCAAGTCTGCAGATAAGCAGTGAAAAGCTGGCCTTGCAGATGGTTGAAGGTAAATTTGATGATACGTATAAAAAGCTGGCTCCGGTAGCGAAAAAATCGTTAACAAAGAGCAAGCTAAAGCAGGGATGGAATGATACCGTACAGGGTTTGGGAAAGTTTGTAGCGGTTCATTCCGGTAGCTATAAGGATTATGGCGATTATAAGCTTGTGGAGCTTGTTCTTCAATTTGAATACAACGGTGTGCAAATAAGCTTATCATACGACAATAAGGAACAGATAACCGGCATTTATTTCAGCTATCGGCCTATTGAAGAAGAGGCGGTCGAGACAAAGGATTTTAAAGAAGTCAAAATTAGCATCGGTAAAGGCAAGTACCCTCTTAAGGCAATTTTAACCCTGCCTAAAAAGGTAAAAAAAGCTCCCGTTGCCATACTGGTGCCGGGCAGCGGCACTCATGATGCCAATGAAACTATCATTGCCAATAAGGTTTTCCGTGATTTGGCCTGGGGACTGGCAAAGCAGGGTATAGCAAGCATAAGATACAATGAGCGCCTGTTTACCTATCCCGAGCTTCTTACAGAAGCTGAATTTACGATTCAGACGGATTGCCTAAACGATGCGGCAGACGCCATCAGCTACGCATTAAGCAGCAAGGATGTCGATAATAAAAGGGTATATCTAATCGGCCACAGCCTGGGAGGAATGATGGCGCCAAAAATAGCCACTGACAATCCGGGGCTTGCGGGAATAGTTATTTTGGCTGGAAGTCCGAGAAGGCTTGAGGATATTATATATGATCAAAATCTTAATGCCCTTAAAAATACCAAGGGAATAACAGAAATGCAGATTCAGCTTAACATGACTATAATCGAAAATATGATTAAGCGTGTCAAGGGATTAAAGGAGGGCGGTACGGAAACATTGCTGGGATATCCAACGTCCTATTGGTACAGCCTGAATCAGATTGATACTGCAGAGCTTGCCGTTAAGCTGACAATACCGATCTTTATTGCCCAGGGCAGCGAGGATTTTCAGGTATATGCCGACAAGGATTATATAGAATGGCAGAAGCTGCTGAAGAAAAATAAGAATGTAAGCTTTAAGCTATATGATGGGTTGAACCATCTCTTTATAAAAAGCAACGGGAAAAAGGATATAACTGAATATAATATTCCGGGTGAAGTTGATGCCGGGCTAATTAATGATATTGCTGCCTGGATAAAAAAGAAAAAATAATTGCGTTACGAAAGTCCGACAAAAAATCAATAGGCCGGTTTAGCCTGCCTTGATCTTGTTTTTTCGAAGTGATAGAATAATATGTGTGTTTGTACCACTTGGCTGTTGTGCCACAGTGGTACTGCTTTTATATCAGCTTTTGCAACAATTTATTTACCTGTGATGTATTGCGGGCGGGAAGCTGACATTTTAAGAGGCTTAATAAATAAATTAAAAGGATCAATATTACATACCGGGGGTAATTACTTTGAGAATGATATTTCACTACTTAAAACCATATTATCTGCGAATGTTTTTTGGTCTGATTATCAAAATGCTGGGTACTTTTATGGATCTGGGCTTACCCTGGGTATTGGCATATATAATTGACAATATTATTCCGCTTCAAAATGTTTCTTTAATTCTTTGGTGGGGTGTAGTGATGGTTGCACTCTCGGTGGGAGCCAGAAGCTTTAATATTATAGCTAACCGCATGGCTGCATGGGTGGCAAGAAATACTACACGAACCCTTCGTCATGATCTGTTTGAGAAAATTCTCAGTCTGTCGGGAGCCCAGCTGGATTACTTCACAATCCCGTCCCTTGAAGCACGAATGACTTCGGACACTTATAATATACACAGCATGATCGGCATGATGCAGAGAATTGGAGTACGGGCGCCGATTATACTCATAGGGGGCATCATAATCACCAGCACCCTTGAGCCTGTCCTTACCCTGGTTCTGGTGGGAGTTCTTCCCTTTCTGGCCTTTATCGTAATTTTTGTATCAAAAAAAGGAATCCCCTTATATATCAGGCTTCAGCAGTCGGTGGACAAGATGGTGCGGGTTGTTCGGGAAAATATAACCGGAATCCGGGTGATTAAGGCCCTGTCCAAAAGCAGTTATGAAAAGAAACGCTTTTTTGATGTAAATACCGAGCTGATGAATAAGGAGCTCAAAGCCGGCACAACCATGGCTATAACTAACCCGGCCATGAATCTGATGCTGAATATCGGCCTTACCCTGGTGGTTATAGTTGGGGCATACCGGGTCAATCTTGGCGCATCTCAGCCGGGAAAGATCGTTGCATTTTTATCATATTTTGCAATTATGCTGCAGGCGGTGATGGCTATAACAAGAATATTTGTGGTTTATTCAAAGGCAAGCGCATCGGCTGCCAGAATTGCACAGGTGCTTAATGCCCCGGAGGATTTAAAGACTATAGAAAATACTAAGCTTATAAGGCCTGAATACCATATTGCCTTTAACCATGTGAGCTTCTCCTATTCCAAGGAGCCTAATATAGTGGATGTGGATTTTGCCATAAAGAAGGGCGGAAGCCTGGGGATAATCGGCTCAACCGGTTCAGGCAAGACAACACTTGTTAACCTGTTAATGCGTTTTTATGATGTGGATGAAGGCTCAATTACTATTGACGGCCGTGACATTAGAAGCTTTGATAAGCAACAGCTGCGTAAAAAATTTGGAGTGGTATTTCAAAATGATGTGCTGTTTGCTGACAGGATATATGAAAATATCAGCTTTGGAAGGGATTTGCCTTATGAGAGGGTTCATAAGGCGGCAGCCGATGCCCAGGCCGCTTCTTTTATAAATGAGCTGGAGGCAGGACTTGATTTTTCGCTTGCAATTAAAGGAAACAACCTTAGCGGCGGGCAAAAGCAAAGACTGCTGATAGCAAGGGCCCTGGCCGGCAAGCCTGAGATTCTGATACTGGATGATTCATCACGCGCACTGGATTACAGAACGGATGCCCTGCTAAGAAAGGCAATACGTGAAAATTATCAGGATACAACCATGATAGTAATAGCACAGCGCATAAGCTCAGTGATGAAGCTGGATCATATTCTGGTTTTGGAGGACGGCAAGGTAGCCGGCTACGGAAGCCATGAGGAGCTGCTGGCTGCTTGCAGCGTCTATCAGGAAATATACCAGTCACAGATGATGTCATGATAGGGATGTCATTGGATGTCTGACAGAGGGGGTAAAACCTGCTGCAGGATTAAATCGACCGGGAGGATATGACAATGCCAGTAAACAAAACGAGATCAAGAATCAGCGAAAAATCCGATAAGCCCAGGGATACCGGCTATGTGCTGAGGAGACTATGGGCTTATGTATACCAATATAAGCTTATGCTTTTGGCGGCTATCCTGCTTACAATCATCGGCAATATGCTGGGACTGATTGGGCCTATGCTGTCAGGATACGCCATTGATGCAATACAGCCCGGCAAAGGGCGGGTGGACTTTCAGACAGTATTTTTCTATGCAGGCTTAATGATAGTTTTCTATATTTTTTCATCCATACTGTCATATCTGCTTTCGGTACTTATGATAAGGCTGAGCCAGAAGCTTGTCTGGAGGATGAGGGAGGATGTGTTTGGCAGGCTGGTGGATTTGCCTGTAGGCTATTTTGACAGTCATCAGGTTGGAGACATAATAAGCAGAATATCCTACGACATAGATACGGTAAATACCTCCCTGTCAACGGATCTGGTACAGATTTGCGCAAGTGTAATTACTGTAGCAGGCTCATTTATCATGATGCTGGTAATATCGCCTAGACTGGTGCTGGTAATGCTGATTACCATCCCCATGTCCCTGCTTTACACCCGCTATATGGCCAAAAAGGTGCGTCCTCTCTTTCGCACCCGTTCTGCAAAGCTTGGCCAGCTCAACGGCTTTGTGGAGGAGATGGTATCAGGGCAAAAGACCATAAAGGCATATGCGGCTGAGGATGCCATAATGGACAGGTTTAATGCCCTTAATAACGAAACAGCCGAGGCTTATTACAGGGCAGAGTATTATGGCAGCATGACCGGGCCTACCGTGAATTTTATCAATAATTTATCATTATCCCTGATTACGGTTTTTGGCGCTGTTTTATACCTATTTAATAAAATGACCCTGGGCAACATCTCATCCTTTGTCCAGTACAGCAGAAGATTTTCCGGACCCATTAACGAGGCTGCAAACATAATCAGTGAGCTGCAATCTGCTGCAGCTGCAGCCGAACGTGTCTTCAAGCTGATTGATGAGGCCCCGGAGCCGCCTGATAAGGAGGGGGCTTTTGAGCTTTGCGAGCTTAATGGAGATGTAAAGATAGAGGGTGTCAGCTTTGGATATCTGCCTGACAGAGTAATCATCAAGAATTTATTCCTTCATGCCAGGCCGGGCAGCCTGACCGCTATTGTCGGGCCTACTGGTGCAGGCAAGACCACGATAATAAACCTGTTAATGAGATTTTATGATGTATGGGACGGCGGCATCTATCTGGACGGGATGGAGACAAGGGAGCTAACCCGAAGCAGCCTCCGCAAGGCTTATGCAATGGTTTTGCAGGATACCTGGCTGTTTGAGGGCAGCATATTTGACAATATAGCCTACGGCAAGGAAAATGCCACGATGGAGGAGGTGGTGGCAGCAGCGAAGATGGCTGGAATACACTCCTTTATCAAGAGGCTGCCGCAAGGCTATAATACCATACTTAATGAAGACGGCTTAAATATATCCAAGGGACAAAAGCAGCTTTTGACAATTGCCCGTGCTATGCTGCTGGATGCTAAAATGCTTATTCTGGATGAAGCCACCTCCAATGTGGATACCAGAACTGAAATCAAAATTCAGCAGGCAATGCGCAGGCTTATGGAGAAAAAGACCTGCTTTGTCATTGCCCACAGGCTTTCAACAATTAAGGGAGCTGATAATATCCTTGTCGTGGATCAGGGTGATATAGTGGAGCAGGGAACTCATGAGGAATTAATGAATAAAAAAGGCTTTTACTACAGGCTTTATATGTCCCAGTTTGAATAGATATATATCTATCCCAGCTTGAATATATATATATATCCTGGTTTGAAAAGATATATATCCCAGTTTGATAGATATATTTTTGAAAGATATATATGTGTTCCGGTATGAATAGTTATATGAGTGTTTCATTTTGAGTAGGTATAAATCATTATATGTCTGTAAATATCATAAAGCAAAAAGGATATATAGCTATTAATAGTTATAAAAGCCATAAAAGAAAGGCAGAAAAAATCTAAAATCTTTTTTAAGTCAAATAAAAGTCTGCAGGCTATTTGATTCAGCTGCAGACTTTTTATACTATGAAGAAAAATCATTTTGCCTCAACTTTATGTACAAGGAGATAATAACATAAGGAGATAATAACTTTCGAAATTTATCAGGAGCCGGCATACAAGCTCTTAAGATCCTTATAAAAGTTAGGATATGATATCTTTACGCATTCGGCATCAACTATCTCGGTCTCACCTTCAGCAAGCAGGCTTGCTATGGCAAAGCTCATGGCGATGCGATGGTCGGATTTGCTGTCTATTGTGGCACCGTGGAGGGGCTTACCGCCATTAATAATAAGACCGTCTTCAGTAGGAGTAACCTCCGCTCCCATGCGGGACAGGTTGTCGGCCATGACATCGATACGGTTTGACTCCTTTACCTTAAGCTCAGCCGCATCCTTTATTACAGTTCGTCCTTTGGCGACAGAAGCCAGTATCGCAATTATCGGTATTTCATCAATAAGGGTCGGAATGATATGCCCGCCAATTTCTGTGCCCTTAAGCTCGCTGTGCCTTACGATAATATCGGCAACCGGCTCACCGGAACCCTTCCTTACGTTTTCCAGCCTGATATCGGCTCCCATTTGCCTGCAAATAGTTAAAATACCTTCTCTTGTTGGGTTAATCCCTACGTTTTTGAGCAGTATTTCGGAATTGGGAACAAGCAGTCCGGCTGCTATAAAAAAGGCTGCCGAGGATATATCTCCGGGAACCTCTATCTTGCTGCCTTTCAATACCGGATTTGGCCTTATAGTGGCCGTATTGCCGCTTGAGCTGATCTCTGCGCCAAATTGTGCAAGCATCAGCTCGGTATGATTGCGGGAGAGGGCAGGTTCAGTAACGGATGTTTCCCCGTCGGCATACAGGCCTGCCAGCAGGATGCAGGATTTTACCTGGGCGCTGGCTACAGGAGAGCTGTAATGTATGCCCTTAAGCCTGCCAAAAGAACCCTTGCCGGAGTTTATGGCAAGCGGGGCACAGCCATTGCCCTCTACGCTTATGATATCGGCTCCCATCATGGACAAGGGAGTCATTATACGGCTCATCGGCCTTTTTCTGATGGAGGCATCTCCACTGATTACTGTTTCAAAGCTTTGGCCGCACAAAATACCGGACATAAGCCTTATTGTAGTGCCGCTGTTGCCTACATCAAGGAGACCGGCAGGCTTGCTCAGTCCATACAGCCCCTTGCCGTTTATGATTACGCTTTCCTTTTCTTCATCATTAACGATATCTATACCCATCTGTCTAAAGCAGCGGATGGTTGACAGGCAGTCGGCTCCCTGAAGAAAATGACTGATCTCGGTTTTTCCCTCCGCCAGGGCGCCAAGCATGACTGCTCTGTGGGAAATGGATTTGTCACCGGGCACTGTTATGCATCCTTTAAGCGGACCTACTTTTCTGAATTTCATGGGTGCTTTCTCCTTGCGTTTATTTTACATTCGATTCCATTCAAGTTAATATTTCTTCATAATTTTAAAAGCCAAAATAAAAGATCTAAGCTATTTTCCTGAAAAGGAATATCTTATTTTCTTTCATAAATCCTGTAGTTGTATCTGCCAAGCAGGGCGGCAGCCTTGCTTAAGGACTCCTCATCATAAAATTCTATTCTGAGAACACCTTCTTCAAATTCACGGTTATGGATAATGCCGATGTTTTTTATGCTAATCGCATTGCTGGCCAAAAGTGTTGCAACAGTTGCAATTGCCCCTGCTTCATCCACAATATCGACATTTAGCACAAACATTTTCTTTAATAAGCCAATTGAGCTGTTGGGTATGGAGCTGCGGTATTCGCCGGCGGTTTCAAACATGTTGAAGAGAAAGTCGCCGTCCATGGAGGATAAGGCATCCGAAGCTCTTTTTAGGTAGTCAATGTATAGGTCCAGCAAGCGCTTTATGTCGTCAGCATTGGTCAGGCATATGTTTTGCCACATTATAGCTGATGAGGAGGCGATTCTGGTAATATCCTTAAAGCCGCCTGCAGCCAGGGCCTTCATTTTCTCCGATTTGTCATCACAGTCGCGAACCAGATTCACCAGCTGGGCTGCTATGATATGAGGCAGATGACTGATGGCTGCGGTTATCAGATCATGCTCCCTGGCATCCAGTATTACAGGTATTGACCCCATCCTCTTAACAAGGCTATATAATAAAGCCAGTTTGCTTCTGGGGGTCTTATCGGTAGGTGTCAGAATATAATAAGCATTTTCCAGCAGCAGGGCATATGAATTGGCATAGCCGGTTTTTTCTGAGCCTGTCATCGGGTGACCGCCTATAAACTGGGCTGTCATGTCCAGTTCCTCTACTGCAGTATGGATATTGCCCTTGACGCTGCCTACATCCGTGAGGATGCAATCGGCCGGGATCAGAGGCTTTAGCTTGCTTAAGTATTCTATATTGGACAATACCGGGGCGCACAGGAATATAATGTCACATTCAGGCAATTTTTCATCAAGGGAGACCGTAATATAATCCAATACCCCGTCATCAAGTGCCATGCGCAAATCGGCGCTGGGCTTATCCCTGTGGTAATCATATGCTATTAAGTAAAAGCTATTGCCGAGCTTTTTTAATGCTCTGGCAATCGAGCCTCCAATCAGGCCAAAGCCGATAAAGCCGATTTTCAGCTTCCTATTTGAAATATCAATTAATTCAAAGTCAGTAAAGTCAGCTATAAAATCACTAACACCTTCCATGAAAACCTCCTGATTAACTAAATGCTTTTGCCCACCAGAGCTGCCAGCGGCCTTACAGCTTCGGTCAGTTCACAAAACTGCTCAAAGGTAAGGGACTGTGGGCCGTCTGACAAGGCGACCTCCGGATTGGGATGGGTTTCTATCATAAGGCCGTCTGCTCCTGCGGCAACAGCGCTCATGGCAAGAGGCTTTACATAAGCCCTTACACCGGATGCATGGCTGGGGTCCACTATAATGGGCAGATGGCTTTTTTCCTTGATTACAGGTACGGCGCTTATATCCAGGGTGTTTCTTGTTGCGGTTTCAAAGGTACGGATACCCCGTTCGCACAGCACTACATTTGGATTGCCCTCGGCTATGATGTATTCTGAAGCGTTCAGCCATTCATCTATAGTTGCCGAAAGCCCACGCTTGAGCAATACAGGCAGGCCTGATTTGCCGGCCTCCTTAAGCAGGTAGAAGTTCTGCATATTTCTTGCGCCGATTTGCAGCATATCAACATATTTAACAGCTGCCTCTATGGCGTTCTGGCTGGTAACCTCACATATAACAGGCAGGCCGGTCTCCTCCGAAGCCTCCTTCATATACTTGAGGCCCTCCTCCTCCAGGCCCTGGAAGGCATATGGGCTGGTTCTGGGCTTGTATGCTCCTCCTCTCAGTATATGGGCACCCGCCTTTTTGATTGCATGGGCTGTGGAAAGCAGCTGCTCTCTGCTTTCTACGGCACAGGGGCCTGAAATTATTACCAGATTGCCCCCGCCTATGGTGACATCCTTAACCTTAACTAAGGTAGGCTCCGGATGGAATTTTTTATTTGCCAGCTTGTAGCTTTCAGTAACAGCTACTATTTTTTCAACATCCTCAAATATCTCAAGATTCTGATCCGAAAGCCTGGATTTGTCACCAACAACTCCGATTATGGTTACTTCCTTACCTTTTGAAATATGTGCGTCGCAGCCTCTCGATTCAATAAGCCTTACAATTTTCTCTATGGATTCATTTTTGGCATGAGGCTTCATTACAATAATCATATATATAACTTCCTTTCATCAGGTTAATTTTGAAGTATAACAATATTATAGATCATACCTTGGTTGTTTTGCCATTATACTCTGTTTGTGGATAAGTGTCAATACTCTATTGCTTTAAAGCGTAACGGTTTAAAGTGTAAAAGGTAATTTTGTCTAATATACAGAAAAAGTATTGTAAAAGTTCATGTATTCTAGTAAAATATACTAAGGAGTATTTGCTGGTTTCATAAATGTATTGATCAAAAATACTTACTACACATAGTATTGGAGGAAAATCATATGAATGTTTACAGTTCCGAAAAGATTCGCAATGTTGTTCTGTTAGGCCACGGTAGCTGTGGCAAGACTACTTTGGTCGAAGCCATGGCTTACACAACAGGAATTACCAAACGTCAAGGAAAAGTTGAAGAGGGAAACACAATCAGTGACTATGATAAGGAAGAGCAGAAGAGATTGTTTTCCATCAATACGACAGTAGTACCAGTGATTTATGAAGATACCAAGATTAATTTCCTGGATACACCCGGTTATTTTGATTTCGTAGGAGAAGTAGAGCAGGCTGTTGCTGCAGCCGATGCGGCAATTATTGTTGTATCAGCTAAAGCAGGCGTTGAGGTAGGAACCTTAAAGGCCTGGGATCTCTGCGAAAAGCACAATTTACCAAGGATATTCTTTGTAACCGATATGGATGATGATAATGCAAGTTATCGTGAAGTGGTTGAGAAATTAACCGAGCTTTATGGAAAGAAGATTGCTCCTTTCCACATCCCGATCAGGGAAAATGAAAAGTTCGTGGGATTTGTTAATGTTGTCAAGATGGCAGGCAGAAGATTTACAAACGGCAGCAATTATGTTGAATGTGAAATTCCTGATTATTGTCAAGAAAATCTTTCTAAGTTCAGGGAGACACTCCTTGAGGCTGTTGCCGAGACCAGTGAAGAGATGATGGATAAGTATTTTTCTGGTGAGGAGTTCACCCAGGAGGAAATCTCAACTGCGCTTAGAAATAATGTTATAGATGGTTCTGTTGTTCCTGTAATGGTGGGTTCAGGTGTTAATGCTCAGGGTACCATTATGCTGTTGCAGGCAATAGTAAAGTATTTCCCGGAACCCTGCAAGTTGAAGATTGCAGGCAAGAATGTCAAGACCGGTGATGTGTTTGAGGGCAATTATGATGAGAGCAAGCCCTTCAGTGCAAGAGTATTTAAGACCATTGCCGATCCTTTCATAGGAAAGTTCTCCTTGCTTAAGGTTACATCAGGTGTTCTTAAGGCAGATACCCTGCTTTACAATGCAGATAAGGATGCCGAAGAAAAGGTTGGTAAAATATATGTGCTGAGAGGTAAGGAGCAGATAGAGGTTAGTGAGCTTCATGCAGGTGATATCGGAGCACTTGCGAAATTAACCAGTACCGTCACAGGCGATACCCTGTCCACCAAGGCAAATCCTGTGGTTTATGACAGGATCCAGGTATCCGTTCCTTATACCTGCTTAAGATATAAGGCAAAGAACAAGGGCGATGAAGATAAGATATCACAGGCGTTGGCCAAGATTATGGATGAGGACCTGACAGTAAAGGCAGTCAACGATAGTGAGAACAGGCAGACCCTGCTTTACGGTATAGGCGATCAGCAGCTTGATGTGGTTGTAAGCAAGCTGGCTACAAAATATAAGGTTGAGATCGAGGTTATGAAGCCAAGAGTTCCTTTCCGTGAGACTATCCGCAAGAAGGTTCGTGTGCAGGGTAAGCATAAGAAACAGTCCGGCGGACATGGACAATATGGTGATGTTCATATTGAATTTGAGCCCAGCGGTGATCTGGAGAAGCCTTATGTATTTGAGGAGAAGATCTTCGGTGGTGCTGTTCCGAAGAACTACTTCCCTGCAGTAGAAAAGGGTATTGCAGAATGCTGTCAGAAGGGTCCTCTTGCAGGATATCCTGTAGTTGGCGTAAAGGCAACCCTGGTGGATGGTTCATATCATCCTGTGGATTCATCGGAAATGGCCTTCAAGCTGGCTACCTATCTGGCCTTCAAGCAGGGCTTCATGCAGGCTTCACCTGTATTATTGGAGCCAATCGTATCATTGAAGGTAGTTGTACCGGAAAAATTCACCGGCGATGTAATGGGCGATCTGAACAAGCGTCGCGGCAGAGTGCTTGGTATGAATCCGCTGCCCGGAGGAAAGCAGGAGATTGTTGCCGATGTTCCTCAGTCTGAATTGTATGGTTATTCAACCGACCTCAGATCAATGACCGGCGGCATAGGCGAGTTCTCTTATGAATTTGCCCGTTACGAGCAGGCACCGGCTGATGTTCAGCAGAAGGTAATTGAGGAAAATGCTAAGGAGCAGGAGGAATAATTTGGGGATATCTACTTCTTATAAATGCCGTAATTATTATTAATATATATTATAGCATTTAGGAAATTGACGAAATTTATTCCTTACAGTAGAATTATTATTGGCAATAGAGATAGACAGATGATGAAGCAATTGGACTGACAATTGTACCCATATAGATGGACTAACAATTTCATATCTATAATATAGGAGGCTTCCCTCTACAGTATTTGCCGGATATAGGTACAAGCGTACCATTAATATGTTTAGCAACACTTTATTGGGGAGCCTCTAATTAATTGCCGGATATGAAATTGTACTTCACATATGGGACAAGCTTGTAAGCGTCGGTCCAGAAGTATAAGCAGTCATCAGGACAGAGTGGAGCTGCCATCAGAACGG
>JAAZDK010000193.1 GCA_012512855.1 Clostridiales bacterium | reverse complement strand
GTTGAGGAAATATATGAATTATCTTATTGAATAAAAGATAGCTGTTGCGCTCCTTTTTATTAAGGTGTTCGGCAGCCTGGCAGCCATCAGCATAATCTGGAAGGCCCATAGCTTTGCGTCCTTAGCTTTCACTAAGTTTGCCTTTTTCGCAATATCCTTATATGGTTTAATAAGTCATATTGTTAATTTTACGTCAAATATCGACAGAATTCAAGAAAATTTTATGGTGTAAACTAATAAACTAATAAAAAAATATCATTATATGTTTTACACTCAACTAAAATTGCCAACCTGTATTTGCCAGGTTGGCAACATCATATCCGTATGACCTGCAACTATTGCTTTTCATTCACTACAGGACTGTAGTATCTTCCCGTTTTTACAACATTTTCGTAGAATCTAACTGCGTCATCTGCGGCATCCTCCCAAATATCCAGGCAGTGTCCTGCTCTTGAATGTATTACAAGCTTGCAGTTAGGCAAACATTTAGCCGATCTTACCATCAGATCCGGCCGTGATATCGTGTCCTCCATTCCGCCGATTATCAGTACAGGTACCTCTATTTTCTTAAGAGCCTCCTGTAAATTTGCTTCTGTCTGCAGTGCCCTTAAAGGACGACCATAATCTATAGCCTTTGTTTCCGGAGCCTGATATATGGCTTCATAATCCGGAGTGCTTCTTAATGCCGCTTCTGCCGCGTCCTCCTGGGCACGGCGCTCCAAAATCCGTTCATCATCTGTCGGGTAACGGAAGCAATGCTCCTGCATGATACCTTTTTCCGCCATAGCCCTAATGCTCATTTTACCCTCATCCAGGTTGTGCGGACCGGGAACAACCGCAAAGAAGCAAATCAGTCGTTCGGGGTAATTTAGGGCAACATGCCAACCGGTTCCTGCTCCATGTGAAGCACCGGAGTAAACAAACCTGTCAATTCCCATTTTGTCTGCAAAGGCTATAACATCCGCTGCAAAACGGTCATACCAATGATCGCCGTAATCCTCCGTAACATGAGTTGATCTTCCAAATCCACGATTAGTCAAAAGGAAAACATGAAAGCCTCTCTTTGCGAGCTCACGCTCAAGTGAGTATTTGCCATGGCTTATTTGCGTGCATATAACGTAACGATCACCACTGCCAAGCTCCTCATAATAAATTTCAACATTGTCATCAACTTTAATCTTTGGCATCTTCTATCCTCCTGTCATGGCTTGTATTAATTTCTCCTGTTTGCTAATTATACCATATCGCCATGACCCTTGTATATACCAGCCTGGTTCAGTGCTGTCTCTCTGTCAATAGCCTGGTTTATGTTCTATTTATTATATATCCTATTTATTTTCTATCTCGAAGGTTTTGCCTTCCCAGTTGCGGAAGACCGCCCTTTCCGTACCAAGGTACATCAGGTAATTGGGCAAAATCGGAGTTTTACCGAGTCCACCCGGGCCGTTTACTATATATGTTGGAATTGCCATTCCTGAAGTACGGCCTCTTAGCGACTCCATTATATCCATGCCATCTTCTATGCGAACCCAAAAATGCGAGGTTCCTTTAACAGTCTTCGGATGGAAAATATAATAGGGCTTTACCCGAATTTTCAAAAGACTCTGGTTCAATTTTCTCACAACAAGCGGGTCATTATTTACTCCGTTTAGCAATACCATCTGATTTCCAAGTGGAATACCCGCATTAGCCAGCCTCTCGCAAGCCTCCTTTGATTCCTTTGTAATTTCCCGTGGACTGTTGAAATGGGTATTTACATAGACCGGATGATATTTTTTCAATATATTTACCAAATCATCGGTAATACGCTGAGGGAGGGTCACAGGTGTCCGTGTTCCAAATCTTATAATTTCCACGTGCTCAATCTCCCTCAGTGAACTAAGTATCCTTTCTATCATACTGTCACTGAGTAAAAATGCATCTCCGCCCGTGATGAGTACATCACGAATTTCTTCATTATCCCTTACATAATCTATTGCCGCTTTAATCTGCTTCCATGAGACACTCTTGTCCGACTCCCCAATAAGGCGCCGTCTCTGGCAAAAACGGCAATACATTCCACAGGCATTTGTTACCTTTATAATCAAGCGATCAGGGTATCTCCTTGTTACCAGTTCAACAGGAGTCCAACCGGCTTCATCCATCGGGTCCAGCTCTCCCTCAGGATTGAGCTCTTCCGGAGATGGCACTGCTTGCCGCCTGATGGGACAGTTTAAATCATCTGGATCAATCAGTGACAGGTAATATGGAGATATCGCATAGCGATATGTCTTACCCACTTTATCGATGTCTGCAAGACCTTCCGGTGATATACCTATGAGATCTGCAAAGTCGTTTATAACCGTAAACCGGTTAGCCAACTGCCATTTATAATCCTTCCATTGCTCTTCGGTGGCACCCAGTTTTTTCATTATTTTTTTCTTTTGTAACTCTATTCGCTCAGCATCCTCAAGTCCCGTAAGAATTGT
>JAAZDK010000192.1 GCA_012512855.1 Clostridiales bacterium | reverse complement strand
CTGTGCTGGTGACACAATATCAATAATGGGATGTCATTTTCCTTTCTGTTTTTATGGACATTATACTCGTCATTTCACGGACAGGCAAGTACGGTAGCTTTTGGAATAATTGACCCGGTAAAAACAGCTAAGTAGAAACTTCGTCTTAACCGGGATATAATATTTTTTCTTTTGGATATCTTTTTGTAAAGATTCTTCTTTAGTTAGCATAAGTATTTCTTCACGTCCCAACTTCTTATATAATCCACCTTTCTTAATATTGCTTCTTTATAAAGCACTTTCTTCTGTATAATGTTTTTATATTTTACAATATCTATAATTTTTCGATTATATTTGTAACATAAGTATAGCATCTTTGAATAATATTTCAATCACAAATTTTCCCTAATTGAATGGATGCCTGAAAAACCATAAAATAACCACCGGCATAGCCGTAAGGCCTTAATATAGCCAGATTTCTATATAACATTAAATACCCCCTAAGATCAGATTTCTCTAATCTTAGGGGGCACATCATCAGAGCCATACCAGCTAGCCTTATCATTATTCTCATCAAGGAAGATTTCGATGGAGTCTTTTTCATGATCCTGAGACGGTGCAACGGTCATGTTGGGATCTTTCATATATGTAGATAAATATAGGGTGTTGATGGTATATATTAACTCCGGTTGAGATGTGAATCTTTAAATGCATATATTAATTCCAATTACTGGATGAGAATTCTCTGAAATATATTCCTCTTTAAACACATTATCTATAAACTTATTAAAATTGCATAACAACATACGATTTGGCTTCATCGGATCAAGAACAATAATTTTTTTATTTGTTTTTACGGCTAACACCGCATGCTTTTTATATAAAATTGCAAACATGTATCCATCATCGATACAATCCAATAATTTTTGCTTATCGCCTTTGCTAATGATTATATATGGTATGTTTAGTTGATGAAAATACTCCACCACAGCGTCCATTCTTGTTCCATCTATAGTTATATAATTAGTGTTCTGTAACCACTTTCCCACATCCAAGGGAGTTATATTTTTGTCCTTCAATGAGGCAATCATAGCAATAACCGTCGGAATACATCCCAAAGATGAAAAATTGCTTGATGAATATTTTTTGAACCCCCACCTCATATCTCTTTGACAAAAATAGTTTATACAACCGCGGATTGTATTTATTTTAAAATCTTCTTTATGCTTGACAAAGCTATTATAAATAATAAATTGCGATAGCAAAGATACTGAGATAGTATAGTACCTCTTATTTAACTCTATTACCTTTAATGCTCTATTAAGACTTATAAGCAAAAGTATCAAAATTATTACTACTAATGGTATAATAAGCTTTATATTTTTAAAGCAAAAATTTTTATATAAGTAATAGAAAACTAGTATTCCTTGTACAATAAATAAACACCAAACCACAATATTTCCCATAATAAACCTCAAATACCTCTTTATATACTTTTATCAAAGAAATATCTATTCTATTATAATCGTATTATATCAATCATCAATCCAGCGATAGAATAAAGATTTTATTGGAATATTATAGCAATTTATATTATGAAAATCAATAATAATTATGTGAAAACCCGTTTTGTAATCGCGAGTCCCAGGCATTAAATCCAAAAAATGCGCACCGTCATCGGTACGCATTTTAAGCTTAAGAATATTTATAAACCTTACTTCTCTTTAATAGCCACCCAGATTTCGCCTAAATCCGAATCTTCATCATCCGGATTGACGCCGTTTTCAGCCGGCATGCCATAGTTGTCGTACATCTTTCTGTTTCTATATCAATAAACAAGCAATCATCCTCCTCAATCGAATGTATAATACTAAATATAACTATTTCCTTCATTAATTCATGAGCTTAGCTTTTCTCTCGCTATTCACTTTCTCAAGAGCATATCGAAATGCTACTCGAGGCATTCCTCAGTTTAATGTCCCCTTGTCACTATACTATTGTGATATATGAAGTATATTATAAACTACACCTTTTTCTGTCTTCACTTTTTGTAAATCATCTATAAAGTAAAACACCTGGTATTTCCATTTATCCGGATTATATATTATTACATATTCTGCATCTTCAATTTTGGGAATAGCTTCTAAGATGAGATTTTTTAGGTCGTTTAGACTTTCCTTCGGCTCAATTTCTCTTACTATTTCATATAAAAAAGTTTTATCTTTAATTCTATCCGTTGTTGTATCAACTAAAGGTACTCCTATATTCACGTTCTGCCATCCAAATGATGCTATAATATTATCATAAAATCCCTCAAATAAGAATTTATTGAATCCTTCACTATCTTTCCAAAGATACAATGGCGAATAACTATTTTGCAGATTATTATGTATCCCCTTTTCTGTTATTAGGTATAGTTTGAACTTTAGGCCATAAAATCCATCTGTTTTATGGCCATTATCCTTGACTCTCTTCCTTATAATATCCATATCATAATTGCTTGGTAATATTATCTTATATTGTGACGCAATCATTCTTCCGCTTCCTTTTCATCTACTTATTTATCTTTTAGTCCATTCTCTTAAGCAGGAAAAACCATTTTAACATATGCGAAAGCTTTCTACAACTACTTTTTCCTTTCTATTCTTTTTACTAACGAGAATACAATAAATATCAGAATACATACTCCGGAAATCAATAAGATCCAATTATTATAGAAACTGTTTTGTGTGGAACCAGTAAGCGATGTTTCTATATCCCCATCAGATTCGGGCATCGTGCTATTATTACTTAAATTACTTACATTGAATTGGGTATCATATGTAAGTTCGTTTAGGTTATATTTTTCTTGAGTCCCTGCCTGCATTGACTGAAATATTTCTTCCATATCTATCTTACAAGCTTGATCCATTCTGCCCCTGTTGAACACATAGATTTCTTTTTGCGATAAATTATATATATTCGAATACAATGTTCCTCCTTCGCCCCAATTCTGCTTTGTGGAATTTAATATAGAAGCACAGGTTTCTATCGATGGTGACTGGTTTTGCAATATATCCACAGCAGTGTTATAACGTTCACAGGGATATCCACCAAGAGAGGGATTAGTCAGCCAATAATTTGTTATAACCTGATAATTCTCGTCTTTACTTCTATGAATAATATGAAGTTCTCCTTCCACCCACTCAAATACTGCAGAAGCTCCTGTGATATCGGTAAACATGAGATGATCATAAAAACCATTAGGGATATTATAGCTCTCAAAGAACTTTTCAACTTCTTCCACGGTTGTACAATTTGCAAGAGCAATATCACCCAAATTATAATCCAAATTCTCTTTATCACTGTAATACGGAATTTCAGACGGCGGACAGGAAGCACCATCATAAAATAAACCATGCTCATTCATGCCACCCTGAATATAAGTCATATTATAAAAGCATATGCGACCATAACCTCTTTCACCTGGTGCTGTAATTATCATAGAGTTACCGATGGAATATGAAAAATCTTCGTTATTGCCGACTAATATAGTACCATCCTCCAGTTCAACCGTAAATATTGTGCATGCCATTACAGGACTGGATTGACAAAAGCCGAGTGCTATACTAAGGATAATCACTGCTAATCGTTTTGATTTCATAATAGCCTCTCCTTAATAAAATAATTATTATGATTATAATTTTTCATACATTGCATGTCAATTATTGTCACAATAAATCGTTAAAAATTCCACATTTACTGGTGTTTATGATTTTATCCTCTTATATAGTCCTCCTTAAGGTTTCATCAAAGGGCGTTTTACAATCCTTTGAAATGCCCACTCTGATATTATAGCTGAAGTTGCCTCTAAAAAAGGTGAAATTTGAAGCTCACATAAAGTGAATTGCTCCGGCACAGGATGATGCCGGAACAATTAAAGAGGGAACATGTCATTTTTTATTGTAGCTGCGATGCATGATTATGAAATTAGTAAAACTGATAATTCTCATCCTTATCTGCATCTAGAGGACGGTATTTTGAGTACACTTCAATATCATTTCCCTCCGAATCTCTAAATTCAAGAACCCAGTTGTTTCCTATTCGAGTAAGGGGAAATACTATTTCTGCCTGTAATTCATCTAATTTTTTCATCAAGGCTTTAATATCATCCACTTCAAAACTCGGCAAGCAATTATGTCCAAAAACAACACGGTTATCATTTGCTGCCTGATAATCAAACAACCAAAATCTAATTCCGTTGATAATAAATAATGAACCATTTTCTTCAACTTTTTGATTTAATAATTGCTCATAAAAATTAACAGCACGCTTTAAATCCTTAACACACAGATAAAATGAATTAAGTTTAATCTTATAATCCATTATAAACCCCTCCATTACCTACTACCGATCTATTATCTTCGATGTATATGTCACATTTTCCCTATCATACAAATCCGTAAGAATAAGCTCCGAATCATTATAGTAAATAACGCTATCCTCACAATAAATAGAATAGATTGAATTCTGAGCAAGGGATGTCAATGCTTCTTCATGGAATGTATCCGTGATATAAACAGGAAGCATCTGTAATAGTATTTCTGCACAACCATACTCCTTTGAATACGTAACAAGATCATTTTTAGAGGATTTGCATAATCCGTCTGTTATATCTATGAAGGATGTTCTTGTTTCGCCGTTAGCCAGTTCATAATAATACTGATTATCCAGCTCTGTCATCCTGTAATTCCGCAAGTATACGATACTTTGCGGTCCTGTATACTTCATAATTCCCGATGGGTATACTGTATTTCCAACACGGTCATATAAATGATAAGAATAGATGTTCCCACTACCATCCAAATTTCGCACAAAACCGTTATAGCTGGAGATTGCACCTAATGTAAAGTTATTCTCAATCATCACAGCTGCAAGGTAATCGATGATAAATGCATTTTTCATCCAAAAGAAATCAATATAGTCCGTAATACCGTGTTCGGCTGCATATTGTTGATATTCAGCGGATACCCGCAGCCTTATCTTGTTGTCGCCCAACAGCTCTATATTAATCGCATCGTAGCTTGATGCAAATGCTGCAAGCTCCGCATAATATGAGCGGATTTCGTCATTCTGGAACGGATCATAAGCTAAGATCTGAGAATCATCCTCACAAACAAACATATTATCATACTCTGCATAGATAGGCGCCAGGTACAGACTGCGGCAATTATATCTTTCCAGCAATGAAAATGCATTGTATAATAGCTCATCCACCTCAATTACCTCATTGGGATGCATATTTATATATGCAATGTTATTCACACCGGCAAAGATCTCATCATTGTTAAAAAGCTTATAAGCTTTAACCGTAGCAGCCGTGTAAAGTGAAGTTAAATACTTATTCTCTAGGCTAGCAGACGCTCCACCGGCTCCAATACAATACAGAAAAACAAACTCGTTACTGCAATTTCGTTCGGAAGATGCTGCTGCCTTAATCGTGACCCATCCCGACTTCTGACTTAAAAAGGAATTAAGTGCATAAGCAAATGCGCCGCCTGCAAGGGCAATCAGAAGAATCACAACTGCAATTCTGACGCGAACATTTTTATCAGAAAGCTCTGCCTTAATGACAGGCTTCACAATTTTGCTGCGTT
>JAAZDK010000191.1 GCA_012512855.1 Clostridiales bacterium | reverse complement strand
TTATCCACCACTATTTTATATTTACGACGAGCCTCCTGGCGATACTCAGTAGGAGTCTGGCCCATTTTCCTTTTAAATTGCCTGATTAAATATGTGTCATATTTAAAGCCGGAGGCTCGTGCAATTTCATCTATGCTTAGGCCGGTATGGGCCAGCAATTCTTTGGCTATGCGCAGGCGATAATTAAGCAGATAGTTGATTACGGTTTGTCCTGTAATTTCTTTAAATTTCTTGTTTAATGTAGTTCTGTTTGTGTTCATCATTCTACAAAGCTCATCAAGAGAAATTTCATCCATATAATGGGTATGCAGATAGTCAAAAAGCATATAAGCATTTGAGGATGATGTATAAGGAAATGTATCGGTGTTCTTGTAATTATCATATATATCATCAAGTATGTTTATTATTCGAAGAAAATATGCCCTGATGCGGCAGGTCCATCTGCTATCGCTCTGGGCCTGGATCTCAGTTCCGATTACAGCCATCCATTCAAAGATCTTAAAGTATGCATAAGGCTGTACATTAAGGATGCCATTATAATGAGAGTCACGATGATAAAAGAGATGCAGCAGATCAGGAGATGACTCTGTTCCGGAGTACTTTTCATTGTTTTTGATAACCCTGTAGCTTTTCCGGTTTTTCAAATATGAGGGATTTAGACTGAATGATTGCGCGTACAATCCGACATTTGCAATTATTTCAAATTTGTCACACTCAGAAAGACACAAAACACAAGGAGCAGTGCAAACTATCGTTTTGCTGTTTATTGATACTACTGCCTTTCCGCTTGTAATTAGAACAAGTGAAATATGATCTGAATAAGGAAGACCTGAAAGATCCTCTGTAGCATTGAATTCAATTGGTATCACAAGCGACCGGTGTCTGTCATATTGAGGCATACGAGCACCTCCGTTATTGCAGATAGTATAGTAAATACTTTGATTTATGTCATTGTACAAAATTAAATCAGATTTTACAATGATCAAAAATCTGTTTTAAAGGAGGATGCACTTTATGACGGAAGGGATGTTGGAGCACATAGAGGCCCATATCATCAGGATGGAAGGAAATCTTATGCATGGCAGGCGAGTTCTTTTGCTTAGCAAGCTTATAGCCAAAAAGGATGGCTTAGAATATGATGATGACATTCTGACCTTTGCTGCTTATTTTCATGATGTGGCTGCATACCCTTATTATCGTAAGCTCTTTTCTGCAGAATTTGATCATGCCCTGGAATCAAGCAGGCTAATACCGGAGCTTGCCAGAGAATATGGCTTTAGTGACATCAAAATTGAGATAATTGTTGAAGCGACCAGATTTCACAATAAAGCAAATATGGGTATACACAATGAGACAAAGCTTATCAGAAATGCGGACGGGGTTGATTATCTCGGATATATGGCGGTTGCAAGAGATTTTTCCAAGTTTCCAGGGGATTTTGGAAAAGTGCTGAAGTCCTTAAAACGGCGAAAGGATCAATTTTTTCCTCTTATTGACCTGCCTTATGCGAAAGAACTGGCTGTACCAAGAGTAAAAGAGTTGGAGGAGTTTATTAGACGCTTTGAAGAGGAGTGCTTAGGTGTATTATAATAAACTGCTTTTCACCTTTCCATTGCTGAAACATAAAATAATGTATGAACTAAGTTAGGAAAGGAAACTTAATTTGGACAATAATATTAATAAGAATGATTCATTGGAAGGATACCGCGCCCAGCAGTTTCAGGATCAAAGACAGCCAACAGGACAGCAGCCTCCGGGCTTCAGACCTCCAATGAGACCGACACCGCCAGGCCCCGGTCCTGCAAGACCTCCAATGAGACCTACACCGCCAGGTCCCGGTCCTGCAAGACCGCCAATGGGACCTACACCGCCAGGCCCCGGTCCTGCAAGGCCGCCGATTGGGCCGATACCGCCAGGCCCCGGTCCCGTAAGGCCCCCGATGAGACCGACACCGCCAGCTCCTGGACCCGCAAGGCCTCCGTCTGGACAAATCCCGCCCGGCGTTTCAGCACCGAGATCAGCACCACCGGATTTTATACCATCCGGTCCATTTACGGAAAGTGGAGTTGGCCGTGCTCCGACACAATTCAGGGAACGCTTCAGAGGAGATATGCGTACCAGAGCCCGTGACTTTAATCGTTGCCTTAACAGCTTTACTTATATATGGCTGGTCAACGGCAATAATTTCTGGTTCTTCCCGATTTTTATCGACAG
>JAAZDK010000190.1 GCA_012512855.1 Clostridiales bacterium | reverse complement strand
GTCCTGTATTCCACCTGTCTTAATCTCTTCCTTGCATTTCTTGCAGCCTGGCCTATTGTCTCGGTAAACAGCTCCGGTGTCATGAAATGGGAGCAGGAGCAGGTGGCCAGAAAGCCTCCGTCCTTTACCAGCTTCAGAGCCCGCAGATTAATCTCACGGTAACCCTTGATGGCATTCTTGACAGAGCTTCTTGACTTGGTAAATGCAGGCGGATCCAGTATTACCACATCAAACTGCTCCCCCTTCTTTTCGTATTCGGGAAGCAGATTAAAGACATCTGCGCAAACAAAGTCAATTATATCGGAAACCCCGTTAATCCTTGCATTTTCACAGGCTTGAGCTATACCAAGGCTTGATGAATCGACAGCTATAACCTCCCTGGCACCTGCCAATGCAGCATTGAGGGCAAAAGAGCCTGTATGGGTAAAGCAGTCCAGCACCCTTGCTCCTTTGCAAAGCCTGGCAACTGCCGCCCGGTTATATTTCTGGTCAAGAAAAAAGCCGGTTTTCTGGCCTTCTGCTACATCAACTATATATCGCACTCCATTTTCTACTATTTCCACCTTGGTATCAAAGGCTTCTCCAATAAAGCCCTTTATGCGCTCCATACCTTCGTTTTCCCGCACCTTGGCATCAGAACGCTCATATACTCCCCTGATTGCTATACCGTCCTGCTTTAGCAAATCTATAAGAATTGATATGATTTCCCTCTTCATCCTGTCAATACCGAGGGCAAGCGACTGTACCACCAGCACATCCGAAAATTTGTCCACCACCAATCCCGGCAGGAAATCCGACTCACCGAAGATTATTCGGCAGCTGCCGGTATCAACGGTTGCCTTGCGATATTCCCATGCATCCCTTACCCTCATGGCCAGGAAGGCCTCATCTATTTCCTGACCCTTGATTCTTGACATCATCCTGACGGTTATTTTTGACTTGGTGTTGATAAAGCCACAGCCAAGATAATAATCATCGAAGTCATGCACATATACAAGATCCCCGTTTTCAAAATCACCTGCTATAGTATCTATTTCATTATCATAGATCCATAAGCCTCCGCCTTTTAAGCTTCTGCCCTCGCCCTTTTTCAATTTAACGACAGCACTAGCTTTATTTATCATAGCTTCACACCCTTCCAGCCTTTACTCTTATGCATTAGATTTTATCCTGTTCATTCTTAAATACAAAAAGCTTGCTGAACAGATAATTAAGTATTATTACTATTGCTGACAGGCATATTTTAACCAGCCAGCGATATATGTGCAAGATTTCCGCAAATATAAACATACCTGCCTGTTCAACCAGCAGGGTTACTATTCTGGCTCCGAAGAACTTTGACAGCTTCATAGCCTCATCCACCGCATCCCTGCTCTTTGACAAAAAGACCTGGTTCTTGTTTACCAGATAGGCAAAGCTAACGGCTATCACCCATGCCAGGGCATTGGCTGTAAGATTATCCAGTCCCAGACGATACAGGCCCTCATAACTGATAAAATTGACCAGGGTAGTCATGGCACCGGCCACAGCATAGGCTATAGTCTCCCTGTTTATGAATTTTTCAAATATCTTTTTAGCTATAGATTTCACCATCAGCAACAACCATGCCTTTCATTCTGCAATTAACTAAATCCAAAATTCATAAACCAACTTGCTCCGGCAGCGGTTTATTACCGGCCCTGCTTCTGCCGGGGTCGGCTTGTCAGGCTTAATCCTGCCAAGGTCAGATAGCCAGGCTTAAACACTCATTCAGCCCGGCATGCATTATAAAGATTTTATCTCTTTATAAATTGTTGCCAGGCTGATATAAGCTTATCACTATTAATCATTATTGTCCAGAAATTAGTTAATTATTAGATATACCGAACCATATAATTTATCAATAGCTCTGTAAGAAAAACTTAAAGGCATTGAAACTCTTTTATCAGCTCCTGCTGATAAACTCCCTTCTGCATTTCGGACAGCTTATGCTTATCTTTCCCTTACCTCTGGGGATTCTGATCATCTGTCTGCAGCCCTTGCATCTGTAAAATTTATGTGTCCTTGTTCCCACTAAAAGCAGCTTTGTATTTTTGGCCCTGACCTTTACTTTCCGTATAAGATCAGCGTATATATAATTCTCTCTTGCCCTTTTTTGTGTATCCCTTGACAGTATCCTGAAGATAGCATAAAAAAGCGGAATATAAGCCAGCCATAGTAGCAGGCTGCTGCGGGTCATGGACGCTATCAGGGTGATAAAGAGGCTAAAAAGGATAATATCTCTTGAAAACCGGTCAACGCCATATCTCCCGTACATAAATTTTCTTAATTGATTCATCATGTCTCACCTCAATAATTATTTCAAAAGCATGGCATACTCTATACCTCTTCCATTAAGCAGGCCTGTCCTCAGCCAAAGCATGCAAAAAGGCACGGCATTTAAACATTACCCGCTTTGCTTGAGAGCATGCAGCATCAGAGCTTGAAGCTATAGCAATGCGCTTTATACCACACTTTCTCCTGCATATTCTATATAAATAATACTACAATACCGGACTTATACATAATAAAAAAAATATAAAGTTGCTTAATCAGATTTGCCTAAAAAAAGCTTCTGATCAGCCTGTTGCAGGACTGTTCAGCAGCTTTCCCCGCCTACTGTATATTGTAATAAATTAAGATTCGAAACACTCCCTCAGCTTTCTCAAGGCCTTCTTTTCAATTCTGCTGACATAGCTTCTTGAAATACCCAGCTTATTTGCGATTTCCCTTTGCGTAACCTCACGGTTGTTGCTAAGTCCATAACGCAGGCTGATAATTTCACGTTCCCTCTCGGTCAATACCTTGCCGATTATGCTGTGCAGCTTCTTAATATCATCCTCCAGCATAATATTGTCAACAATATCTATATCCGCTTCCTCAATTATATCCAGCAAATTTATCTCGTTGCCTTCCTTGTCGGAGCCTATAGGATCATACAGATATACCTCTTTGGAAATTCGCTTTCCGCTCCTGAGCATCATAAGCAGCTCGTTATCAATGCAACGCGAGGCATAGGTGGCCAAACGGATTCCTTTCTCCTCATCAAAGGTATCTATTGCCTTAATAAGCCCAATGGTACCGATAGAAATCAAATCATCCGTTTCCTTGTCGGCAATATTATATTTTTTCACTATATGGGCAACCAGTCTCAGGTTATGCTCTATCAATTTATCTCTGGCGGCCTTGTCGCCTTCTTTGCAGCGCCTTAGGTATTCAGCTTCTTCTTTGGTGCTTAGCGGCTTAGGAAATGACTTCACGAAGATAAGCACCCTCAATGCCTAATGTGGTCACTAATATCATATGTGCCATATTGACATAAAGTGCCTATCCCTCGTAAAAAAGGACGGTAGGACAAAACAAAAAACTATTCCTTCCGTCTTATCATATCGTATATGTCCAATTCAACACCGAAATCGACATAAATTCTTTGCTGTGGATGCGGACAGCTCTCCATATAGTTGCCCTCCTCATCCTCAATCCTCTTTACAGTAGCATATATGGTATCGCCGTTTGGCCTGATTATCTCCACATTCTCTCCTACACTGAACTTGTTCTTCTGCTCCAGGCCATACAGGCCCCCCTTAATCTCGCTTATGGTGCCCAGATAGGTATAGGCTTTTTCATATGTGTTGCGATCATATATCTGATCCTCAGCCCCAGGTCTTCCAAAAAAGAAGCCGGTGGTAAACTGCCTGTTGACCCCCTTACTGACTTCCTCCATGTATTTGCCCTTGCCTGCCTCATACAGCTTAGGATCCTTAAAAAAGTCATCTATTGCCATGCGGTAGGCTCTTGCCACTGTAGCAACATAGAGGCTGGTCTTCATTCTGCCCTCAACCTTGAAGCTGTTTACTCCTGCCTTTACAAGCTCGGGTATATATTCAATCATACAAAGATCCTTCGAGTTGAATATATAGCTACCCCTCTCATTTTCCTCAATCGGAAGATATTCTCCGGGCCTTGTTTCCTCAACAAGATGGTACTTCCATCTGCATGAGTGGGTGCAGGCTCCAAGATTGGCATCCCTGCCTGTAAAATAGTTGCTGAGCAGGCATCTGCCGGAATATGCTATGCACATTGAGCCATGGACAAAGGTCTCAATCTCCATCTCGGACGGAATATTTGCCCTGATCTGTGCCAGCTCCTCCATTGACAGCTCTCTTGCGGAGACCACCCTCTTAGCCCCCAACCCGTACCAGAATTTATAGCTTTCATAATTGGTGTTATTGGCCTGGGTGCTTATATGGATATCTATCTCAGGTATAATTTCCCTCGCAATGACAAAAACACCCGGATCAGATATGATAACCGCATCCGGCCGCAGCTCGCCAAAGTCCTTAAGCTCCTTAAAATATTTCCTTATCCCCGCCAAATCCCTGTTATGGGCGGTAATATTGGCTGTTACATATACCTTTTTACCATAGCTGTGGGCAAATTCTATCCCCTGCTTCATTTCATCCATTGTAAAATTTTTGGCCTTTGCCCTGAGACCATATAAATCTCCGCCGATATATACGGCATCAGCACCATACATAACCGCTGTTTTTAAGGTCTCCAAATCTCCTCCCGGAAGCAGCAGCTCCGGCTTTTTTATGTCTAAGCTCATTGTTTACCTCACAATCCATTCTTTTGATTCACCTACCGACTGCATTGCCAGTAAAATTTAAGTCATCATTCTATTTAAGCCTGCAGCTTACGGCTATGCCGTCTCCCACCGGCAAAATCATCGTCTGCAGCTCATCCATATGGGATATTGTGTACAGATATTCCCTCATTCTGCTATGAATTGTCCGGTCCCTCCTGGTAATGCTGTAGCGGGAATTTATCACCGTACCGTCCTGTAAAACATTATCCGTTATAAGAATTCCTCCGATCATAAGCAGTCTCATCAGCTCCGGAAGAAAGCTCATATACTGCGCTTTGGCGGCATCCAGAAATATAAAGTCATATTTTTCGCCGGCATCGGCCAGCTCCTTAAGTACATTAAGGGCTTCCCCCTTAATCAGCTTTATTTTGTCCCTACCCGGGAAACGCTCATCCGCCAGATTCTTTTCCGCCACAACAAGCCTCATGGGTACCTTTTCTATCGTTGTAATGCTGCAGTCCGCCTCCGTATATTCACTCATAAAGAGGGCGGAAAAGCCAATGGCTGTTCCGACCTCCAGTATCCTTTTTGGATTTTTCAGTTTAAGGAAAAATTTTAATACACCCTGCGTTTCCTTTTTTATGATAGGAACACTCTCTTTCAGCGCTTCCCTTTCAAGGGCCAGAAGCTGCGACGGCAGTTCAGCGTCAAGAGAATTGATGTAAGCTGTAATTCTTTCATTTGATATCATAAATCCCAACCTCTGCTTTTCGCCTGCTAAGGCTTCTTCTTGCCATCAGCATCGGGATTTTTGATAATCGATGCCGAATAATCCGTTATGATATCCATGATTTCATCATAGGTCATATCGGTTGATAATTCATAGGTTCCAGGCATGATGAGTTCCTTCTTCAGCTTGGCTTTAAGATAAAATGCGTATTTATTCTTAATGGCATGAACCAGCTCCAGCTTGCTTGCCACATCCATTGTTGATTCGCCCTCTTTTATCTGCACCAGGATTTTGGTGCCTTTACCCCTGGGATCTACTGTCACCGGTCCGTATAGCTGATAGGCAAAATTAAAGGCCATCTTGCTTAAATTAATAATCAGAATAACCACCAGGGTATAGAAGGTTATATTCAATAATAAGCGCAATATAAAGCTGGTTATTTTCAATGTTATTTTCATATTCGTGGATTTATTAGCCATCAGCTTACCTCTCTTGCCGCATCTTGCAGAATATGCAACCTGCATACTATACATCTTGCAGATTATGCATCCTGCAGATTTAGATTATGCATCCTGCAGTTTTAACTAAACCTCGATTATTTATACTTCCATGATTATCGGCAATATCATAGGGTTCCTCTTGGTTTTCTTCCAAATGAATTCACTCAAGGAATCCTTAATCTCCGTTTTCATCCTGCTCCAGTCGGAATTATTGCGGTTACTGAGACTTCTCATCAGAGCCCTTTCAACCACATCCCTGGCTTCATCCATAAGGTTTTCTGATTCCCTTACATATACAAAGCCGCGGGATACTATGTCAGGGCCTGCAAGAACCTGATTGCTGTATTTTTCAAGGGATACCACCACGATAATAAGGCCGTTCTCCGACAGCAGCTGCCTGTCACGAAGGACAATATTGCCGACATCTCCAACACCGAGACCGTCAACCAGTATTCCCTGTGCAGGTACTTCACCGGTAATGGCTGCCTTTTCTTCAGATAAGGAAAGAACCTTACCGGATGACAGCAGGAATATATTTTCCTTTGGTATACCCAGTGACTGGGCCAGTTCGGCATGTCTGATCAGATGCTTGTATTCGCCGTGAACAGGAATGGCATACTTGGGATTTATCAGTGTGTAAATCAGCTTGATTTCCTCCTGGCAGGCATGACCTGATACATGGGTATCCTGATATATAACCTTGGCTCCCTTCATGGAAAGCTCGTTGATTACCTTAGATACAGCCTTCTCATTGCCCGGTATCGGTGTTGAGCTGAGAATAACGACATCTCCGGGCTTTATCGTCACCTTTTTATGGATTGAGGCCGCCATACGGGGCAGGGCTGCCATAGTTTCACCCTGGCTGCCGGTTGTTATCAGAACCAGTTGATTATCATTGTAGTTCTTCATCTGCTCAATATCAATCAGCATCTCATCAGGCATTTTGATATAACCCAGCTCTTTTGCCACCGATATGATATTTACCATGCTGCGGCCTTCTATAACTATTTTTCTTCCATACTTGGCCGCCGAGTTGATGATCTGCTGAATTCTGTCCACATTGGATGCAAAGGTGGCAACGATAATCCTTTGCCTTGAATAATCCGAAAAAATGCTGTCAAAGGTCTTGCCAACCGTACTTTCAGACATGGTGTAGCCGGGACGCTCAACATTTGTGCTGTCACACAGCAGGGCAAGAACACCCTTTTTGCCGATCTCGCCTATTCTTTGAAGGTCTATAGGTTTTCCGTATACAGGTGTGTAATCTACCTTAAAGTCTCCTGTGTGGAAGATTATGCCTGCCGGTGTATAGATAGCCAGAGCTGCCGCATCTGCTATACTGTGATTTGTCCTTATGAATTCTACCCTGAAGCAGCCCAGGTTGATAGTCTGACCATATTTTATTACTCTTCGCTTGGTGGTCTTCAGCAAATTATGCTCCTTAAGCTTGCTTTCGATAATGGCTGATGTAAGCTTGGTTGCATAAATAGGAGCGTTTACCTCTTTTAGCACATATGGAAGGGAACCGATATGATCCTCATGTCCGTGAGTTATTACAAAGCCTCTGACCTTTTCTATATTCTCCTTAAGATATGTGACATCAGGAATTACGAGATCTATTCCAAGCATTTCGTCTTCCGGAAATGATAAGCCGCAATCAATTACTATTATATCATTCTCATATTCTATTACGGTAATGTTCATACCGATTTGTTCCAAGCCGCCCAGCGGTATTATTTTGACAGATTTATTATCAGTCTTTTTTACGACTGCTTTTGTATTATTTCTCAAATAACTGCACCTCCAATGGTTAATATGTAATAATCTCCATTTTATAAGTGCATGATTCTGATTTAGATGTATTTATCACAACAAACTAAAGGCATTAAAAATCAAAATGCCCCACAAAACGGTCCTTTTTCTCATGCCGACTAAAAGGGCCTAAAGCCCCATATACAATCTGAATGTCTCTAAATCAAATCCTGCAATTAGTTAATTTCTATGTCTTCAATCAATTCCTCAAAAATTCCGGCCACCAAATCTAATTCCTGATCATCCTCAACTATCTCATATACCGCTTCCGCATCCGTGTCATCAGATATATCCTTCAGGATAAGAACCTCTTCCTCTCCATCCACACTTTTTCCTGTGCTGACCAACAAGTAATTTATGCCACCCAGCCTGGTCTGTTCTATAACACTAAAAACTACGTCCTTGCCATCCTCTGTAGTAAATACAATTTCGTCCGGTCTGTTATTCATTCTTAACCTCCACGCAAGAGCTCAATCACTGACAAAAAGCAGATTACTGATTATATTCATAATATTTTATATTGCCCCGGATATTCTTTTTATACGTCTGTATCATTGCTATCCTTTTTAAAGTTGAGCATATCAAGATATCCTTGCAGAATTAATACAGCTGCAAGCTTATCCACTACCTTTGCCTTTTCCTCGTAATTTAAGCCGGTTCGGGATAATACCTGTTCTGCTGCTACAGTAGTCAGCCTCTCATCCCATAGTATTACCTCCAAACCGGTTCTCTTTCTTAAAAGCTCCACAAATTCTTCAGTTTTCTTAGCCCGTTCACCAATGGAATTGTTCAGGTTCTTAGGATATCCGACTACAATCCTGTCCACCTGATACTGCGATATTAACTCCTCTATCCTGACCAGAGTTTTTCTTATGACATTATCCTTCTTTCGCCGGATTACCTCAACCGGCTGGGCAGTCAGAAGCAGGGAATCACTTACAGCAACACCTACAGTTACCGAACCATAATCCAGCCCCATTATCCTACCCATATATGCTTAATTCCTCCATATTGCTCCTGTTTATATCTGCTGCTCAATTTCAGCATCAGCTATTATGAGACATTAAATGCATTGACAGTCATTTTGTACATTACAAGCATATCTTTGCTCCTTGCTTAATCAAGCCTGCTTATGGGCAGGCTTGAACTTTAGGGCTATCATTTGCTGCTGCGGTTTATCTCATTATCAATATAAAAGCGCAGCAATTCCTCAATAATCTCATCCCGTTCAACCTTTATAATTAGGCTTCTAGCGCCATTATGGCTTGTTATGTAGGTAGGGTCGCCCGACATAACATATCCCACAATCTGATTGACCGGATTATAGCCTTTTTCTGTCAGAGCCAGATATACCTCTCTTATGACGTCCTTAACGGCAATTTCCGTATCCTTCCTTACATTAAAATACTGAGTATTATTTATTCTCGGCATAGAACCACTTCCTATTCCACTATCTGGGCAGCTACGATACTTACCTTTATTTATTTAAAGCTGATTTCTGAAAAAAGTTATCAGCCTAAAATACTAATTACCATTATATATTAATATATTTAGCCAAAAAATTCAATTGCTTATTTCACAAAGAAGCAGATCGTCTGTTAATATTTCACACACTCTTGCCTCTACTATACTGTTTTCAAGCGCTGCCTCACTGCGGATTGCCAGCTTCAGATATCTTTCGTTATGACCGGTCTGATATTTGACACCGTCAATAACAGCTTCCTCCTCAATAAGAATTTTTTCTATTCTGCCCAAAAATTGCGCTTTATATTCCTTGGACATGGCCTGTGCCAAAGAAATTAATTTATTGCTCCTTGCCCCCTTTACATCCTCCGGAATCTGCTGGGGCATCTGGGCGGCCTTGGTTCCAGCCCTCTTTGAATACTTAAATACATGAATATGTGAAAAACCAACCCTTTTTACAAAATCCAGGGTTTGAGCAAACTCCTCCTCGCTTTCTCCCGGAAAACCCACTATAATGTCGGTGGTAAAGGCCGGCAGCTCAAAATACCGCCTAATCAAATTAACCTTGCTCAGGTATTCTCCGGATGTATATCTACGGTTCATCCTTTTTAGCACACTGTCGCTGCCACTTTGCAGGGACAGGTGGAAATGGGGACAAAATTGCCGAACAGATGAAACTGTTCTTAAAAAGCGCTCCGTAATCAGCCTTGGTTCAAGTGAACCCAGACGTATTCTTTCCACACCCTGAATTTGCCCAATTTTGACAATCAGGGATGCCAGCGGGATATCCGCCTCGTAATCCTCATTGTACTCATCCAGGATAGCCTCCGAGCCATCAGAGCCTGCGCTGTTTTCTGCCTTTGATGGCTTTGCTGCCCGGTCGATGCCATATGAGGATATATGGATTCCTGTAAGTACGATTTCCTTATAACCGCCTGCAGCAAGTGCTGCTACTTCATTTAGTATATCCTCCTCGCTCCTGCTTCTTACTCTTCCCCTTACATAGGGAATTATGCAATAGGAGCAAAAACGGTTACAGCCATCCTGTATTTTGATAAAAGCCCTGGTTTTTTCGGTTGTTGTTATGATATTGAGCTCCTCATATTCATTTTCCCGGTTAATGTCTATTACACTTTCAATCCTGCTTCTGCTCCTTGCACAGGCCTCCACCATCTGCAGCAGCTCCGATTTTTTATTATTGCCCACCAGCAAATCAACAGATGCATCCTCCAAAAGTGCCTCCCCTGCCGCCTGGACATAACAGCCTACCGCCGCAATAACCGCCTCGGGGTTTCTGTTTCTGGCCTGATGAAGCATCTGGCGGGACTTGCGGTCCGCTATATTGGTAACCGTACAGGTATTGACCACATAGACATCCGCTATATCCTTAAAATCCACTATTTCATATCCTGCTGCCTCAAACATGTTGCGCATAGCCTCGGTCTCATAGGAGTTAACCTTGCAGCCAAGGCTTAAAAATGCAGCTTTTCTGCTCATTTATAAAATCCTTTCTAGTGCTCTTTCTACTGCTTGTTCATATGGTTGCCCGATAAGGCTTATATTCCATAAGGGATTTGTCCTGCCCGTCAGGCATTGTGCCATTCGGGCTTATCCCGTGAAAATATAAAGTTCTCCTCTTTTTTTATGTACTTTGTATATTGACTTTTAATTTGTTAAATTATAGTATATACATATATTGATAATAGGAGGAGCATAATATGAAAACAGTAAAGATATCATTAAATTCAATTGACAAGGTAAAGTCCTTTGTAAATGACGTTTCCAAATTTGATAGCGATTTTGACCTTGTATCAGGCAGATATGTTATAGATGCAAAATCCATCATGGGTATTTTCAGCCTTGACCTTTCAAAGGTTATAGATTTAAATATCCACAACGATGCAGAGTTGGATAAGATTCTTGAAACATTAAAGCCTTACATTGTTGAATAATCGCCCGGTTTTATTTGTCACATAATCTTCAGCTTCCAGTTAATTAACGCTGCCAATAATCAAGAGGTTGTCATTTATGACGACCTTTTTATTTTTGCTCCGGGCAGGCTGCACGTACAGGATTGCGCAAGGCTTCCTCCTGCACAATCCTGAAGCATCTGCCCGTCTGCCTTAATACTGTTATCTGTCTTAATCTATTATGTTTACCTTAATCTGTTTCGTTTGCTCTGCCTGAAGTATTTTGCTTACCTTCATCTAGTCAGCTCTGCCTTAATTCAGCTTATCTGCCTTTACCTTCTTCGTCTGCTCTGCCTTAATCCAGTTCATCTGCCTTTACCTGCTTCGCCTGCTC
>JAAZDK010000189.1 GCA_012512855.1 Clostridiales bacterium | reverse complement strand
GATAAACCAAGGGGATATTATACCCTTTTGTGAATAACTTTCATAAAAATTTATCCTTGAAAATGAACTGTCGTAATAATTCCATGGATAAATCTATGATTTTTTACCCTCATGAATAATTCAGGATAAAGAATTATTCAAAAGAAGATATTTACTTTACCCTGGAGGGATGAATTTATGTCAAGAGTTATAGCGATAGCAAACCAAAAAGGTGGTGTAGGAAAAACCACAACAGCCATTAATCTATCCGCATGTTTGGCAGAAATGAAGAAAAAAGTACTTACTGTAGATATAGATCCACAGGGTAATACTACAAGTGGGCTTGGAGTAGACAAAAACAAGCTAAATACAACAATATATCAAATGATAATAGGTGATTGCAGCCTTGAAGAGTGCAGAATTAAGACAAAAATAAAGAACCTGGATTTGCTGCCATCGAATGTTAATCTGGCCGGAGCTGAAATTGAACTGATAGGTATTGATGGAAGAGAATTTATTCTAAAAAAACATGTGAATAGGATAAGGGACGAATATGATTTTATTATAATAGATTGCCCTCCTTCACTGAATATTTTGACTGTAAATGCTATGACTACTGCTGATTCCGTACTGGTACCTATTCAATGTGAGTATTATGCATTGGAAGGGCTTGCTCAGCTGATACATACCATTAATCTTGTAAAGCAAAGACTAAATCCCTCTCTGATTATAGAAGGTGTTGTCTTTACCATGTATGATGCAAGAACAAATCTGTCATTACAGGTAGTAGAGAATGTAAAAGGACATCTTAAGCAAAATATATATAAAACAATAATACCCAGAAATGTCAGACTGGCAGAGGCTCCGAGTCATGGAATTCCAATAAATTTATATGATCCCAAATCGGCCGGAGCAGAAGGATACCGCCAATTGGCTCAAGAGGTTATTGAAAATGACGAAGCGGAAACCTTCAATAAAATTACTCCTAAAGAGATTAAATATCGAAAAAAATAATAAAACCTGATTAATCAAATTCAATATAGCAATAAAAAAGTAAATATCTGAACATAAGATAAAAATCGATTTTACTTTTCTTTTCAGAATCAAGTCGATGAAGAAATTAAAAGCTAATCATTATAACAGACTGCCTTTACTGGTAATAAGACATTATGGAAAATGATATATAGAATTTAAGGAGGATAACATGGCAGTAAGAAAGGGTTTGGGTAAGGGATTAGATATAATGATTCCCGAGCAAATAAACAGTAATGCAGACGAGGTGAAGGATGTTTCACGTGAAACACTAATTAAAATAAATGAAATAGAACCCAACAGAAATCAGCCCAGAAAAAAATTCGATGAGGAGTCGTTGCAGGAATTGGCTGATTCAATCAGGAAGCATGGTATTATTCAGCCGTTGATATTGCAGAAAAAGGGTAAATTTTATGAAATTATTGCTGGTGAACGAAGATGGCGGGCTGCCAGGCTGGCGGGACTGAAGGAAGTACCTGCAATAATCAAGGATTATAGTCCCCAGCAAGCTGTTGAAATTGCTCTGATTGAAAATTTGCAAAGGGAAGATCTGAATCCAATCGAAGAAGCTCAGACATATCAACGACTAATTCAGGAGTTTAATCTAAAACAGGAAGAAGTTGCAGAAAGGGTGTCAAAAAGCAGGGTCGCCATAACTAATTCGATGAGACTCCTTAAGCTGGATGAAAGAGTTCAGCAAATGCTGATTGAGAGTCTCCTGTCCGGTGGCCACGGTCGAGCTTTATTGGCTATTGAAAATAAAGAAAAGCAATATGAGCTGGCTTGTAAGATTGTCGATGAAAAGCTGAGCGTCCGTGAAACAGAAAAGCTTGTCAAGAAGCTTCTGACAGAAAAGCCGGTAGGTAAAAGGATTATTTCAGATGATAAAGAAGCATTAATCTACAGGGATATAGAAAACAGGATCAGAAATATTATTGGATCAAAGGTGTCGATACATAAAAAGAAAAATAAAGGAACAATAGAAATTGAATTTTACTCGAATGATGAGCTGGAAAGAATAATAGAGCTTTTTGATGTAATACAGTCGGGAACATAAAAAGTCAGGAGCAAAAAAGTAAAAAATATAAGTAAAAGCACAAGACAATATTGTAAAAGCATAAGACAGTTTATTCTTGGAGGTTACCAATGAACAGCTTAAACAATCTGATAAAAGAGAATGCAGGCATTTTTGCTATAGGAGTATTGACACTTATTTTTCTTCTTTTGGTATTCACAATTCTTTTACTCGTATCCCACAGAAGGCTTTCGAAGCTATATAAGAAATTTATGGCAGGCGAGAACGGGAAAAGTCTTGAAAGTAAATTTATAAGTCGTTTTTCTGATTTGGACATGCTAAAGGCGGAATCAAACAGACTTTCCAAGGAACTGGACAAGGTTAAGGAAAATCTGCTTACATGCTATCAAAAGGTTGGTGTTGTAAAATATGATGCCTTCCGGGAAATGGGAGGTAAGCTTAGCTTTGTTCTGGTGCTTCTTGATAAAGAAAATAACGGATTTATGATAAATTCGGTACATAGCAGTCGGGAAGGCTGTTATACATATCTGAAGGAAATAATTAAGGGAGAATCCTTTATCGAATTGTCAACGGAAGAAAAAAGCGCTTTGGAGCAGGCAATAAACAGTGGTAACTATTTAGGATAAGTTAATAAATTTATAATAATAAGAGATATATTATATTAAGAAAACAGGAGGTAGCCGATTAATCAGCCACCTCCTGTTTTTCTGGAGCGCTCGGGGGCGCACTTTTCTACAGGAAGTCTTTGAGATTTTCCCATAGAATATACTTAGAGAAGGAGTACAAAAGCGGGTATTAGTCTTTATATTGTATATTTCTGACTATTAATTTGGCAATTTGCAGTCCCTGCCGTAGTAAGCCTTCAGATATAATTCTTCAAGCTCAGATACTAATGGTAATCTGGGATTTGCTGTTGTGCATTGATCCCCGAAGGCGAGATCCGCAAGAATACGAACCTTGGAAAGGAAATCCTGTTCATCTATTCCGTATTCCTTTAAGGTTGCAGGAATATTCAGATGTCTGTTCAGCTCTTCAACCTCACGAGCCAACATTTCTACGGCCTCTGCCTTGCTTGTCGGGTTTTTGCCCAGCTTCTTCATCAGCTCGAAGATCTTGTCAGCAACAATATAGCTCTCGTACTTCGGGAAGGATGTAAATTTAGTGGGGCATTCTACTCCGTTATATCTGATCACATGAGGAAGGAGTATTGCGTTTGCACAACCATGAGGTATATGGTATTCGCCTCCCAGCTTATGGGCAAGGGAATGGTTTATTCCAAGAAAAGCATTGGTAAAGGCCATTCCGGCTATGGTTGATGCATTATGCATTTTTTCACGAGCAATAGGATTATTAGCGCCTTCGTCATAGGAAACCCTTAGGTATCTGAAGACAAGATCTATTGCATGAATCGCCAAAGCATCGGTAAAATCTGATGCCAGAACAGATACATAGGCCTCTATGGCATGGGTCAGCACATCCATTCCGGTCCAGGCAGTAGCATTTTTAGGAACAGTCATTACAAATTCCGGATCAATAATAGCCACATCAGGGGTCAATTCATAGTCAGCTAAAGGATATTTCTTATTTTCCTTTTTATCAGAAATAACAGCAAAGGAGGTTACTTCAGATCCTGTTCCACTGGTTGTGGGAATGGCAACAAACTTAGCCTTTTCTCCAAGTGTAGGGAACTTATAGGTACGCTTTCTGATATCCAGGAATTTAAGGCTCATATTCTTAAAGTCTGCATCCGGATCCTCATAGAAGAGCCACATTCCCTTGGCTGCATCTATGGCAGAGCCTCCGCCCAGGGCAATTATTACATCAGGCTTAAATTTGCTGATTTCCTCTACACCCTTTAATACTGTATCAAGGCTGGGATCGGGTTCAACCTGATCGAAAATTTCGCAGTGTACATAGTCAGGACGTTTTCTCAGGTAATAAAGTACCTTGTCTACATAGCCCAGCTCTCTCATGGCGGGATCTGTTACTATAAAGGCTTTGCTTATACCGGGCATTTTTGACAGGTATGATGTTGAGCCGGCTTCAAAATAAATCTTGCCGGGTACCTTGAACCACTGCATATTAACTCTCCTTTTAGCAACCCTCTTATAATTTATTAAATCTATGGCAGATACATTGTTTGTTGTGGAATTGCCACCATAGGTACCGCAACCAAGTGTAAGTGAAGGCATATTGGTATTGTAAAGATCACCAATGGCACCATGAGTTGCCGGTGAATTTACAAGGATACGTCCTGTTTTCATTCTGGCGGAGAAGGCCTTGATTACATCATCAGATGAGGAATGTATTACTGATGAATGCCCCAGACCGCCAAGAAAAATCATTTTTTCACACAGCTCAAAGCCATGCTCAAGGTTTTTGGCCTTTAGTACTGCCAGAACAGGTGACAGCTTTTCCTTGGATAATGGATATTCAGGGCCAACTCCTTCCAGCTCGGTGCAAAGGATTTTGGTATCGGAAGGGATGCTTATTCCGGCCATGGCTGCAATTTTAACAGGTGACTGACCAACTATTGCGGGATTTACACTGCCCTTTTCAGGATTAATCACTACTGTCTCCAGCTGCTTTATCTCTTCCTTGCTGGCAAAATAGCAGCCTGCCTTTTTCATAAGCTCTATTACTTCATCATATACAGGTGCTTCTATGACTACTGCCTGCTCTGATGCGCAGATCATACCGTTATCAAAGGACTTGGACATGATAAGATCAGTAACCGCCCGTTTTAAATTAGCAGTTTTTTCAATAAAGCAGGGTACATTGCCTGGACCAACGCCCAAAGCGGGTTTACCGCATGAGTATGCCTGCTTTACCATGCCTGCTCCGCCGGTTGCCAGGATCAGGGAAACATTGGGATGATTCATAAGCTCTCTGGTGGCTTCTATGGAAGGGTATTCTACCCACTGGATGCAATTCTTTGGAGCACCGGCCTTTATAGCAGCCTCATAAAGGGTCTTTGCCGCTTCCTTCGAGCACTGCTGTGCACTGGGATGAAAGCCAAATATGATGGGATTTCTGGTTTTTATGCATATCAGACATTTAAACATGGTAGTGGAAGTAGGATTGGTAACAGGTGTAACACCGGCTACTACTCCTACAGGTTCTGCTACAATCATATAATCTTCTTCTTCGTTATCTTCAACGATTCCGACGGTTTTGTCATATTTTATGGAATGCCATACATACTCGGTGGCAAATATATTCTTGGTGATCTTATCTTCATATATGCCCCTGCCGGTCTCCTCAACAGCCATCTTGGCAAGAATCTGCTGCTTGACCAGACCGGCTAAAGCCATTTCATGAACAATATTGTCAATAGTTGCTTGATCTAATTTCTGGAACTCGTCTAATGCCTTTAGTGCATTTTTAACTAATGCATCAACATGTTCCCTGGGATTAGGAGTTTGAGTTGTAATCTTCATATTTCGACCTCCTTCTATGTTAATAATTTAACATACCTTGACTATAACAGACCGGTTTTTATTTGTAAATAGAAATTGTTAAAAAAATAACAATAAATTTTCAAAGAATTATTGCTAAAAAATATAAAAAATGTACAATAGCAATAAGGTTTGCTTTAATAACTGCTTTAACTTGCATAAAAAGGAGGATAATCCAATAAATTTTTTGTTGATTTTACAAGGCATATGCATCTAATTAATCATGGATTATTACTTGCATCCGTGTTAAGATCAAATAATAATATACTACCCGTATTTTGATTTTAGGGGGAGATCGTTGATGCGAATAATCTCGTTGGATTCTGTAACAGGCAAGGAACGATTGGCTAAGGATCTGATAGGCAAATCGGAATCGGTGCTTATTACGGCAGGTTCTGTAATTAAGAAGGAGTATGTTGAAAGGCTGAAGGAGTTAGATATTCAGTATATTTATGTAGAGGACGATATAGGAGAAGGTATAGATCTGTCCGACAGTCTTGAGCTGCAGATAAAAGAACAATGTCAGCAAACTGTCAGAGAGATCCTACAGAAGTATGCTTATCAAAATTCAGCCGATTTGGAAAAAATCAAACTTGTTGCCGAAGAGATTATTCAGGAAATTATGCTTGAACCGGAGGTTATATATAATCTTGCATGTGTCAGAGAAAAAAGTGAGAGCACCTATTCCCACTCCCTGAATGTGTGCGCTTTATCTGTAATTATAGCCTATAAGCTGCGTATGAAACGGGAAAAGATAAAGGATATAGCAATCGGTTGTCTGCTTCATGATATAGGCTTTATATATGTACCCTTTGATTGGCAGGATCTTAAACTAGATACCTGTTCGGAAAAGGAAGCAAAAGAAATTAAAATGCACACAATACACGGATATGCATCTGTTGAGAAGCTGAAATGGCTTTCAAAGACCTCAAAGGAAATAATCTTAAACCATCATGAAAGGCTCGACGGCTCAGGCTACCCGTTTCGCCTGGAGGGAAGTAAAATCCGGATTGGCAGTAAGATTGCAGGGGTCTGTGATGAGTTTGACAGCCGTGTATATGGAAATTTGACAAAGAAAATAAAGGTCCATGAAGCAATTGACTACATAGTAAGTCAGGCAGGGGTTTTATTTGACTTTAATATAGTTAAAGCATTTATAGATTCAGTTGCCGCATATCCCACAGGATCAATTGTTTTAACCAATGAGGGGGAAATGGCTATTGTCCTGAGACAAAATCCAAAATGTCCTACCAGGCCGGTTATTCGCATCCTTAAGGACAGCAATGGTAATACTCCGGAGGTATGGATCGAGAGGGATCTGACAAAGGAGCTGACACTGTTTATAGTCGACACAATTGCCAACTGAAAGACATAATTTTACCTTGATTGTATACTTGCCATAGAATATAAAATATGATATAAATAATTAATATCTTTTAAGTTACATTAATTATGGCAGACTTACGTAAAATATAGAAAGTCGGCTTTATGATTGGAAGTGATGATATGCACAGCTATTTGAGGGCAATTGGATTTAGTGAGGTTAATAATAGACAGGAGCTTAACAAGCTGATCGAAAAAATTATAGAACAACCAGCCAGGGTTCGTTCAGTAAAGCGTGACAATAACGGCAGCTTTACTGAAATTTCAATGGAATTTTCAGAAGGTATAGGGCTTGCTCTGAGGGGAGAAACCGATGAGATGGGCAATTTTCATATGGAGCATTATTATCCCTATATTTATGGACATATAATAAGCTCAAGGGAAGAGGTAAGCATCAACAAGCGGGTGGACAATGAGGCATATACCGGTATGTGTGATGATTACAGATTGGGTGTATCGCTGATCTTTTATCTTCAGAATGTAATAGAGTACCTGGAGAAAAAAAATCAGAATATGCCGATGGGAACTCCTTTTCCCATATCTCTTGCAGCCTTGTCGCTGGAGGGAAAGATCCTGCTTCCTATTGAAATGAGTGAGGTGCAGGTCCGCAACATCAGCGCTGAAATAAAGAAAAGAAATAATCTTATAGCTGAAGCCAAAAAGGGCAATCAGGAAGCAATAGACAGTCTTACGATTGACGATTTGGACACCTACGCCATGATTTCAAGAAGGGCAAAAAAGGAGGATATATATTCTATCGTTGACACAACCTTCATACCCTTTGGTTCCGAATCGGACAATTACAGTATTATTGCATCTATTGCTGAAGTTAATCTGCTCCAGAACAGGATGACAGGGGAAGAGATGTATGATATGCAGCTGATTTGCAATGATCTTAGCTTCCGCCTGTGTATAAATAAAAAGGATCTTCTGGGTGAACCGATGGTTGGCAGAAGATTTAAGGGCAATATATGGATGCAGGGAAGTGTCCTTTTTTCCGAACAGATAAAGGATACGGCCATTTAAGCTAAAATTTAAATAGTGCACTACAAAGACGGATGGCTTAATGGGCAAGAGCTGCCCGAACATTACAATGGGATTGGAATTTGCTTAAACTGTTGTAATTAGGATATTGACTAATTCGAATGGAAATAGTAGAATATCTATGTTGTCTGTGTTTGTAGCTCAGCAGGATAGAGCGTCCGCCTCCTAAGCGGAAGGTCGTGGGTTCGAATCCCGCCAGACACGCTTAAAAGAAAACCTCAAGGCCTTTAACTGGCTTTGAGGTTTTGCTAATTACAAGAAATCAAAGATATCATCGTCTGAGCGTCTTTTTCTGTGTCTTCTTTTTTTATAGAAGGCATTTCTGCGTTTAAGTCTTGGAAGCTCAACCAGTACAAAATATAATATAATGGCAAAAACCAGTATACCGACTATGGCCCCGATAATAACAGGCTTTAGACTTTCCTTTTCCTCCACAGGAGGGGTCTGTGTCTGAACCGGCCCGGGAGTAGGCTCATTTTTCTCAGAGGAAGCTCTTACCAGATTCGGGCTGTCATCCTGACGATATATGATATCGGCTCCCCCTACATATCTGCCCTTATAGGTATAAGTAATCTGGCCAATTACTATATCATCTGCAGGATCTGAGCCGGAGGCTGTATATTCCTTATCTATTTTTACCGCATCTGAATAAAATACGATATCCTTTTTTGCATCATCCAGAGAAGCATTGTTGGGGAGTACCAAAAAGCCGTTTTTGTTGGTATAAACCGGCCTGTCATTTTGGCTCAGGAGGGCGTTGTATTTTGTAAAAAAGGGCGATTCACTTATCGATGATGAAGGCTTCTCCAAATCAGCTATGGGATATATGGAAAAATTGTTATAGCCGAAGTCCAGCAGCTTCTTGGTGTCGGTATATTGATGCTCGCTGGTGTCATCTCTCATTACAACGCAAATAAGCTCCAAATCCCCTCTTTTGGCCACCGTAGCAAGGGTAAATTTTGCCTTGGTGGTGTAGCCGGTCTTTCCACCTATGCAGCCGTCATAGACATAATCCTGCTTAAGAATGAATTTATGATGATTTCTTAAAGGCCTGGCCTCTTTTTTTAAATTGGTGGGAGGAATCTGATAGGTCCTTGTGGCAAAAATTTTGCGGAAGGTTTCATTTTTCATGGCCTCTCTGGTTATAAGAGCCATATCATAGGGGCTGGTGTAGTGGTTTTCATCAGGCAGGCCATGGGGGTTGGTGAAGTTGGTATTCCTGCAGCCGATTTCTCTGGCGCGCTCATTCATCATTTCAGCAAATTTCTCAACGGTTCCGCCGACATGCTCGGCAAGAGCATAGGAAACCTCATTTGCCGACATCAGCAGCACAGCATAAAGCGCCTGCTGGACGGTAAGCTGTTCTCCAACCTCTATACCGACACGGCTGCTGGTCAGCTCAACATTATAATAAGCATCCCTGGACAGGGTCACTATTTCGCCCAGATTGGCATTTTCAATAGTCAGAAGTGCCGTCATAATTTTAGTTATGCTGGCGGGATAATAGGTCTGATGAATATTCTTCTCATATAAAATCAAGCCGGTGGAGGCTTCCATTACTATTGCACCTTCTGCAAATACTGAAGGACCGGTCGGCCAGTCTGAATTGTCAGTAACGCTGCCAGCATAGGCTTTATCTATATTTATAAATTGCGAAAGTATTATACTAAAAGCAATTAAAAGTGAAAATAATCGTTTCTTCATTATAAACATACCTTTCAGTAAATTATAAATCCATCAACAAGTATGAGTATTATCCAAAATATCGATTGATAACTTATAAAGCAAAAATATCTTAAATATACCGGTGCTCTGCATTTTAAAATTATACTATAGGAAGATAATAATGTAAAGTAAAGCAGCTGCTGCAATACTTGTAATACTTGTATTTAAATTAACCGTTCTTCTTAATATGTATGAAAAAGCTTTTCTTTACAGGACATTTGAAGTATACTAGACAGGAAAGCTTTCAGCCTTTCGGCCGGCTGCTGCATAAATGCCGGTTCGAACACATTTGCTTTTGCATATGCTTAAAATTAACGGAAAGGAGTGCACATCATTATGAGGCTAAGAAACATAAAAGGCTCCAGGGAGGCTGTGGCGGCAAATGAGTTTGTAATCCATAATCCGGAGGAATATAAGGGTAAATGGCATACCCTCTTTCAGAACAATAATCCCATACATATTGAAATTGGTACGGGAAAGGGCAAGTTCATAATTCAAATGGCGCAGCAAAATCCGGATATTAACTATATTGGAATAGAAAAATATTCAAGTGTTCTGTTTCGGGCACTGGAAAAGAGGCAGGAGATGGAGCTGAGCAATCTATACTTTATCCGCTTTGATGCGGTTTATATTACCGATATATTTGCGCCGGACGAGGTGGACAGGATATATCTTAACTTCAGCGATCCATGGCCAAAGGACAGGCATGCAAAGCGCCGCCTGACCTCCAGGGAATTCCTTAAAAGATATGATCAGTTTCTGAAAAGGGATGGAGAGGTTATATTTAAAACAGATAACAGGCCTTTATTTGATTTTTCTATAGAGGAGGCCAAGCTGGCAGGATGGGAGCTTAAGGAGCTGACATATGATCTTCACAACAGCGAATATCTGGCCGGCAATGTTATGACCGAATATGAAGAAAAATTCGTGGCCGAGGGTGTGCCTATCAACAGGTTTATAGCCTATAGGAAATAGTATTTAAAATGCAGTCAGGTACTAAATTTGCTCTCTCAACATAAAATATAAAAAACAGGGTTAAGAGGCAGCTGCATGAAAAGGAACTGGAAAAGCAAGATATCAAAGCTAACAGGGAATATGCGAAAGCTTGACAGAAAGATATTGCAGCTTAAGGCATCCTGGGATGAGGTTGAGGATATTCTGAATAAATCAGTAAAGAAAAAAAAGAAGAAATAATGCGGCGAAAAATCAATGAAAAATTTCCGGTTATGTGCTATTATGTAATTACATTATATGCTTCACATAATATAATTATTAGTTGAAATAATAAACAGTAGGATGAAGTCTGGCTGAGGCAATGGACCCGGCTCAGGGAAATGGAGGAATAATAATGGCACTGCATTTTACGGATGAAAATTTTCAGAGGGAGGTTCTGGAGTCGGACATCCCTGTAATGGTAGATTTTTATGCAGACTGGTGCGGACCCTGTAAAATGATTGCTCCGATTATAGAGGAGCTTGCCAAAGAATATGAAGGTAAAATAAAAATAGGCAAGCTCAATGTTGATGAAGAGCTTAAAACAACAGAGAAGTATCGCGTCATGTCAATCCCCACTCTTATATTCTTTAAGAATGGCGCAGCTGTTGAAACAATGGTCGGAGCTGCACCCAAAAAGGCCTTACAGGAGAAGCTTGAAGGCTTGATTGGGTAAACCGTCCGCTATTGGTTGTCGCAGGCAGGAAAACCCATATATTAGAGGGTTTTCCTGCCTGAAAAAATAAAATGATGATTTTTTTAAAAAAAATCAAAAAAATGCTTGCAATTTGTCCGAGCATTAGATATAATAACTTTTGCGTTCGGTAATAAGCGATGCATGCACCTCTAGCTCAGTTGGTAGAGCACCTGACTCTTAATCAGGGTGTCCAGGGTTCGAGCCCCTGGAGGTGCATTTGTGAAAGTATCGATTTTGCAGACTTTGAGCTGCGGGGTCGGTGCTTTTTTTGTTCAGATAGGCAAGGTCTGTTAACTTGAAATATATCCTCTATTTTTTTGAAGATAAGTATTGTTTACACTTCTAGCTGCATTTACAATCTTTGCACTAGATGAAAATAATCATTCTTTTCGAAATATAAAGACCCATCATTTTTTTATAATATTGCCATTATTCTTCGGGCAATTATTCAGTATATTCAAACAATAGTTAATGCATTTGACCGATACAAAATAGTCGGATGGAACGAAGATATATTAAAGTATTTTTATCGTATATAATCAATACTTTTTGGCAAGCATAATACAAAATGAATTTTTCAAACCTAATTTTACTCAGTAAGGGATGTTGCCTATGGAAAATGAAAAGAACGAAAAAAAGAAGAAGCATAAATGTCCCGTCTGTGACAGGAACGAGCTTACTATGCGGTATGAGGCCAGCTATGTTTATTCCTATGTTATTGATAATGATGCTCCGGGGCGGATGAATACGGATGAATTCCTTTCTTATCTGTATGATAAAAGGGAGCTGAAGGAATCCCGGACATATATCGAATGCAACATTTGCGGTACACAATACCCCCCTGAATTGCTTGAAAAGTTTCTTGTAGCTGATGAAGAAAGGATTAAGGAAAGAGCTTTACATTAAGGCTCTTTTTTTATGTGGGCGTGTGTCCGGCAAAGCCGGACCACGCTGCACTCTCCAGAAATGCCGGTTCCACTAGATTTTACAAATATTTATTCGGAAATCTTGTGTTTACTGTGCAAATAGTATATATTTATATTAAAATAATATGGTCGTTTTTGCAATTCTGAAGCACTTATGATGCGGAAGTGGAGGAATAGTGTTGATCGCTAATAACAGGAAGACTATTGGTGTGTTTATAACACATGTTAATCAGCCCTTTCAGGATGCTTTCAGCAGAGGTATTATTACGAAAGCCAGAGAGCTTGATTATAACGTGATTTTCTTCTGCAGTTTTGGCGGATATGGGATTAAGCCTTATGAGATGGGAGAGCTTAATATGACGGAGCTCCCTTGCTATGAGGAGTTGGACGGAATAATAATTACACCTGATGTAATGAATATTAAGGAATTGTTTGAGTCTTACAGAAACAAGATAAAGAAGCACTGTAAATGTCCTGTAGTAAGCATCAGGAAGGAGCTGGAGGGCTACTATAATGTAATAGTAGATAATAATATTATTATGGACGACATTGTCCGTCACTTCATTGAGGTGCATGGCTTTGACAAAATTAATTTTTTGTCAGGTCCCCTGGGTACACCTGATTCTGACGGAAGGCTCAACTCCTACAGAAGAATTTTGGCAGAATACAATATTCCTTTGGATGAACGGCGCATTTATTATGGTAATTTTTGGAAAGACTGTGGCTATGCTGCAGTAGATTATTGGCTTAATACCCTGGACGAATTGCCCCAGGCAATAATATGCGCCAACGACTTTATGGCCTTTAGCGTATGCAAGGCTCTTGCTGAAAGGGGAATTAAGGTTCCTGAGCAGGTAGCTGTATCGGGCTGTGATGACATTAATGATGCTTCAGAATTTAATCCGGCTTTAACAACAGTCAGGATTCCTTATTTTGATATGGGAATGGAGGCTGTAGCCATAATTGACAAGCATAACAAGGGTATTAGGCTGCCCAGATATTCGGTTATGGATGCAGAGACAGTATTTCGTGCCTCATGCGGATGCAAAAACAGCCAGGCATCAGAGGCTCAGAGGCTGCGCAATCATATAATTGAAAGGGAGGAGCTGCAGGACGAGATTATTATTAATGCATTTATGTCGGCAGATTTTACCGGTCTTGCAACGACGGATGAATTATTTGATTCCGTATGGAAATACATATATCTGAATAAAAATGTTTCCCGTTTCTTTCTGTGTCTTTTTGATAATTGGGATCTGTACCATAACGGATATGAGAATGAGGCCTATTATGGCAGCGATGAGCTTACGATGGAGATTGGAATAAAGGATGATGAGCGCTTTTCCAAGATCAGATTTTCCAAAAGAGATATCATACCGCCCGTATTTTCAGAGGACGAGCCGGTTTACTATTACATTTCCCTGCTTCATCATCAGGGCCACTGCTTCGGCTATGTAGGTATCAGCTTTTCGAAGGTACAGACCTATATGAGAACCTATCAGGCCTGGCTGATTAATTTGAGCAATGCTCTTGAAAATATTCGCATTCATGGTGAGCTTAACCGCCTGGTTTACAGGCTGGAGGACATGTCTATAAGAGATGATCTTACAGAAATATACAATCGAAGGGTTATTGGCAGTCTGGGCAGGAAGTATCTGAAGCATTGCTTTGAGGAGCAAACTCAGCTTATGGTCTTTACGGTGGACATGGACAAGCTTAAATATATCAACGACAATTTCGGCCATTCATGCGGAGATGCTGCAATAAAAGCTGTGGCAAACGCCCTGCAGAAGGCTGCGGATGATGATGAGCTCTGCATCAGGCTGGGTGGAGATGAATTCATGGCTATCGGAATTGACTATGACGAAGAAAAGCTAAATAAATTTATTGATAAGTTTATAGCTGATATTGAAAGATTTAATCTGCTTAATCAATATGAATTCAATATATACGTAAGCTATGGATATAAGCTGGCAATTCCCCAGGAGGATTCAACAATTGAGAGCTTTCTTGTTGAAGCCGATCAGCTTATGTATCAGCAGAAAAAAGAAAAGGAAGCCAAAAGATTAAAGACTAATTGGGTAGGTTAATTGAAGTGGACAGATTATATGATAAATTGGTATCATATGCCGGGAAGGATTTTTACCCGATGCATATGCCCGGGCATAAGCGCAACCCCGACCTTATGAAAATGCCGGATCCGTATTTGCTGGATATAACTGAAATTGATGGCTTTGACAATCTGCATCAGCCGGAAGGCATCCTTGAGGATTTATCCTGCAGGATAAGCAGGCTGTTTGGCTCCGGAAGCGCCTTTCCGCTGGTAAATGGAAGTACGGCAGGTATTATGGCTGCGATTAGCGCCGCCACCTGCAGGGGAGATAAGGTGCTGGTAGCCAGAAACGCCCATAAATCCGTTTATAATGCTATTATGCTTATGGGGCTTAAACCGGTCTATTATTATCCCCAATTAATTGACGGCAGTTCAATTTTCGGTGGAATTTCCGTGGCTGAAATCGAAGAGCTGTTGATAAATAACCCGGGGATCAAGGCTGTTATAATAACTTCGCCAACCTATGAGGGGATTGCATCAGATGTTAAAAATATAGCCGCAGCAGCACACAGGCATAAGGCGCTTTTGATAGTAGATGAGGCTCATGGAGCCCATTTTGGTTTTAGTAGCGCTTTTCCTGAAACTGCTGTAAGGCTGGGAGCGGATCTGGTAATCCAGAGCCTTCATAAGACCCTGCCATCCTTCACACAGACTGCCGTTTTGCATTCCAACTGTGATGAGCTGAACGGCAAAATCCGCAAATATCTTTCCTGTTACCAAAGCAGCAGTCCGTCATATATTTTGCTGACAGGAATTGATCGGTGCATAAGCCTGCTGGAGGAAAGGGGAGGGCAGCTGTTTGACTCCTTTTATATCAGATTAAGAGCCTTTTATGAGTCGGTATCTGATCTTGTCAGGATCAGTCTGTTGGACGATGATATTATCGGGAAGGCCTCCGTTTATGGCCGGGATCCGTCAAAGCTTGTTGTCCGTATAAATAATGCAGATTTAAACGGCCATCAGCTTCAGGATATATTGCGGAGCAGGCATTATATTGAAATGGAGATGGCTGCAATAGATTATGCCCTTGGGATTAGCACAATAGCTGACAGCGAAGAGGGCTTTTTGAGAATGGATAAGGCCCTGCATGATATAGACAATAGCTGTGCATCAGCAGATGATGGCAATAACAGAATAAGCGTAAATCTGAATGCGGTTATTAAGCCGGAGAGGCTGCTGCTTCCGTCGGAGGCGGCGGATCACAAGTCGGAGATTGTATCTATAAAGAAGGCCGTCGGAAGAGTGGTAGCCACAGCCGTAAGCTTGTTTCCTCCGGGTATCCCCTTGGTGGTGCCGGGAGAGAGGCTGGATGCTGACATGATCGATTTTATCAGTCATATGAAATATACAGGCTTTACAGTAACAGGACTGGCCGGAAGGGATTATGAAGGCATCGAAGTGCTGTTGCTTTAATAAATTACGCAGATAAATGCGGCAGATTTGGCCGTATGAGGTGATAGATTGGGAAAAATATTTATTATAATTGGAAAAAGTGCTACAGGTAAGGACACAATATATAAAATGCTGCTTAAGAACAGTCAGCTGAAGCTAAAAACCTGTGTCACATATACGACAAGGCCGATAAGAAAATCGGAAAGCAACGGAGTGGAATATTTTTTTGTTGATGAAGCCGAGCTTCGCAGGCTTCAGAGCGAGAACAAAATAATAGAGCAGCGCTCATATAATACGGTGCATGGAGTATGGCATTATTTTACCGTAAACGACGGTCAGATTAAGCTGGAGGTAGCAAATTACCTGATGCTGGGGACCCTTGAATCCTTCATGCAAATCAGAAAGTATTACGGAGAAGACAAGGTTATTCCTATTTATCTTGAGGTAGATAATGATCTCCGTCTACTGAGGGCTATAAAAAGAGAGCAGAAGCAGGAAAACCCCAACTATTCTGAGGTTTGCAGGCGATATCTGGCCGATGAAGAGGATTTCTCAGAGGAGAATCTGAAAAAAGCAGGCATAACAAAGCGCTTTAGTAATAACAACCTGAAGCAGTGTCTGAAGGAGATCGTTAAAGAGCTTAAAAATTATACTGTAAACCCATGACAACTTATGTTATACTAACTATATCTTTAACTGATAATCCATACTCGTTTATGGATAGTTTTTATGACAGGATATTTGGGAAAAACCCGACAGCTGTCAGGTCACATATGATTTTACTTATAACCGGTAAAGCATGTTCTTTCCTGGTTAAAAAGATACTTTTGCTTGTTGTTGGAGCTTCTGAAGAGAGAATTGTCAATGGGAAGTTTTAGTTGGTTGGACGGGGGAAAGAAATGGATATTAAGGTAAAAAATATACAGCAGGTTAATCAGGTAATTCAGAAGCAAGGAGTGCCTGAAGCAGACGGATCCTTTAAATTTACACTAATCTCCCGGATAGAGGAACAGGATCTGAGAGCAAGGCTTAATGCCATGATGGAGGAGATTCAGGCCCAGGGAAAAAAGATTGCAAAGCATGTAGATGTAAGGGATTTGAAGCATTACAGGGAATTGATCAGGCAATTTCTGAACGAAATTGTTTCAAGATCCCATAAATTTTCAAGAGAAAACTTTCTGGACAAAAAGGGCAGGCACAGGGTATATGCCATGATCAGACTGGTGGACAAAAACCTGGATGAGCTGGCTGCCGAGCTGATTAAGGAGGAAAAGGATCATATATTAATCCTGAGCAAGGTGGATGAAATAACCGGTCTTCTGCTGGATATCCTTTCTTAATACGGTCATGGCATGCATCAGCTTAATGCCCTCATTATACGGTTGCCATGTGAGTCATTGATAGGAGGATAGGTATGCAGGACTTCAATTATGTTATCGGCCATGGGGATATAATAGAGCATATGAAAAATGCTATACAAATGCAGAAGGTTTCCCATGCCTATATACTTCATGGAGAGGAAGGGATGGGGAAAAAGCTGCTGGCGAAAGCCTTTGCAAAGACCCTGCAATGTGAGGCCGGAGATACTGTGTCCTGCAACAGCTGCAAGTCCTGCCTGCAATCTGACAGCAATAATCATCCGGATATAATCTGGCTTGTGCATGAAAAGGCCAGTATAGGTGTAGATGATATTCGCAGCCAGATAAATGCCGATATCCGGATAAAGCCTTATAACAGCAAATATAAGATTTATATAATAGATGAAGCGGACAAGCTTACCGAACAGGCTCAAAATGCCCTGTTAAAAACGATGGAGGAACCACCGGCATATGCGATTTTGCTGCTGCTTACGGAATCTCTTGGCAAGATGCTTCCAACCATTTTATCAAGGGCTATTGTTCTTAATCTTAAACCGGTTGATAAGGAAAAAATTACCGAGTTTTTGATGGATAATTATCATGTACCCGATTATTTGGCCAAGATGGCCGCCCAGTTTTCAGGCGGCAATGTGGGCAAGGCAATTAAATATGCCTCCAGTGATGATTTCGGGAAAATGAAGGAGGATATAATCCATATTCTGAAATATATTGAAGATATGGAGCTTTATGAGGTTATATCCGGTTTAAAATCCCTCTCGGTAAGCAAGAATAATATTGAGGACTACATTGATCTAATGATTCTCTGGTACAGGGATGTGCTGGTTTTCAAGTCCACACAAAAACCGGATCTGCTTTTATACAAGGATGAATTATCCTTTATAAACAATCAGGCCAAAATATTAAGCTACGATAATATAAATAATATATTAAATGCAATGGAAAAGGCAAAAATTCGCCTAAAGGCAAATGTTAACTTCGATATTGCAATAGAATTAATGCTATTAAGTCTAAAGGAGAACAGCAATGGTTAATGTAATAGGAGTCAGATTCCGCAAAGCCGGAAAGATATATTATTTTGATCCGGCCGGTTACGATATCAAGGTTGGAGACAATGTAATAGTAGAAACCGCCAGAGGTATAGAATACGGCCATGTGGTGCTGGCACCGCGGCTGGTTGAGGAGGATAAAATAGTTCAGCCATTAAAGCCTGTTATCAGGGTGGCGACTCCGGAAGATGATGCCATAGAAAAGCGCAATAAGGAAAAGGAAAAGGAAGCCTTCAAAATATGCCTGGAAAAAATTAAAAAGCATGGGCTTGAAATGAAGCTGATAGATTCGGAATATACCTTTGATAACAACAAGGTATTGTTTTATTTTACAGCTGACGGCCGTATTGACTTCCGTGAGCTTGTCAAGGATTTGGCTAGTGTATTTAAGACCAGGATTGAGCTGCGCCAGATCGGAGTAAGGGACGAGACAAAAATAGTAGGAGGAATAGGCATATGCGGAAGACAGCTATGCTGCCATACCTATCTGTCGGAGTTTGCCCCTGTTTCAATTAAAATGGCAAAGGAGCAGAATCTGTCCTTAAACCCTACAAAGATCTCGGGTGTCTGCGGCAGACTTATGTGCTGTTTAAAAAATGAAGAGGAAGCCTATGAAGAGATTAACAGCAAGATGCCTGCAGTTGGCGATACTGTTATAACTAAGGATAATCTTAAGGGTGAGGTTCTTAGTGTAAGTGTCCTCAAGGAGCTGGTAAAGGTTATAGTCACCCTTGAAAATGATGAGAAGGAAATACGGGAATACAAGGCTGACGAATTGCAGTTCAAGCCCAGAAAGCGCAAGGATAACAAGGCTGGCAGCATAGAAGAGGATGAAGAGCTGAGAGCTCTTGAGCTTCTTGAACGGGAGGAAGGGAAATCCCTGCTGGACGATGAATAATAAGCTTGATTACGAAGGATTAATTAAGCCCGGCGAGCGTATTGATGAGCTTAACAGAAACAATTACCGTATTATACAGAATACCTCAAAATTCTGTTTCGGAATGGACGCTGTGCTGCTGACAGGCTTTGTAAAGGTGCTGCCGGGAGAGCGACTGCTGGATCTTGGAACCGGTACCGGAATAATACCGATACTTTTAGAGGCTAAAACGAAGGGAAGCCATTTTACGGGACTGGAGATTCAGGAGGATAGCGCCGATATGGCAAGGCGAAGTGTGGCTCTTAATGGGCTTGATGATAAGATTGATATTATTACAGGAGATATCAAGCAGGCCTCAAGTATTTTCAGGCCGGGTTCCTTTGATGTAATAACAAGTAACCCGCCATATATGAACAACAACCATGGCTTAATAAATCCCAATGAAACCAAAGCGATAGCCCGCCATGAAATATTGTGCACCCTGGAGGATGTGGTTAGGGAGGCCTCCAGGCTATTGAAAATGTGTGGCAGATTTTATCTGGTACACAGGCCCTTCAGACTGGTGGAAATTATCAATACCCTCAGCGCATGGAGGCTGGAGCCCAAGAGAATGAGACTGGTGCATCCGTATATTGACAAGGAGCCCAATATGGTGCTGATTGAGGCTGTAAAGGGCGGAAAATCCATGGTCAAAATAGAGCCGCCTCTGATAGTTTATAAGGAAAAGAATATTTATTCAGATGAAATACAGAACATATACGGCTTTTAGTCCGGCTGCGCTTTGCCGCCTGCTGGAGTAATGCCTGTCCGATCCCGTCAGGCTTATAAAGAAAACACTTTTATAAGCTGCGCAGGCTTTGGAGGGAGCTATTTTAAGGAAAGGGCTAGTTGATTATGTCCGGAATATTGTATTTGTGCTCAACACCAATAGGCAATCTGGAGGATATAAGCTTTAGGGCAATCAAGACCTTGAAGGAAGTAGATCTGATAGCAGCTGAGGATACAAGACACAGCATCAAGCTTTTGAATTATTATGGTATTAAAACACCCATGACCAGCTACCATGAATTCAATAAGATTGAAAAGGCAAAGTATTTGATTCAAAAGCTGCTGGACGGACAAAACATAGCTCTTATTACAGACGCAGGTACTCCCGGTATATCGGATCCTGGTGAAGAGCTTGTTAAGCAGGCCCATCAGGCCGGAATAATGGTAACGGCTGTTCCGGGAGCATGTGCGGCGATTAGCGCCCTGATTTTATCCGGGCTGTCTACCAGAAGATTTTGCTTCGAGGCCTTTTTGCCGGAGGATAAAAAGGAAAGAGCAAGGATTTTGGAAGAATTGAAAAATGAAAGCCGAACCATAGTATTATATGAAGCACCTCACAGACTAAAGAAGACCCTGAAGGAGCTCTTGCAGACTCTTGGGGACAGACGGATAACGATTATAAAGGAATTGACAAAAAGACATGAAACCATCTGGCAGACTAAGCTGTCCGAGGCTGTTGACTGCTATGAAGAGAATGAGCCCAAAGGTGAGTATGTGCTGGTACTGGATGGCATATCGCTCAAAGAGCTTCAGGAAAAGGAACAAAAAGAGTGGCATGAGCTTAGCCTGGAAGAACATATGAGCATTTATCAGGAGCAGGGCCTGGATAAAAAAGAGGCTATGAAGGCAGTAGCAAAGGACAGAGGCTTAAGTAAACGTGAGATTTACAGCCTGCTGATTGATGATAATAAGGCAAAGGATGGTTAACTGTCTTTTGGAGGTGAAATAATGCTGCATAAAATATTTCGCACAAAAGAAGGAATTATAATAACCATAATAACGGTTTTTACTATAATAACAATTAGCCTGCTGGCTATTTATGGCTATGTACGCAATAAAAGCTTCATGGAACAGGCTGTTATGGCTGAGAATTATCTGAATGCCGGCAATTATGAGCAGGCGGTCGAGGCATATAAAAAGGCATTATCAAAAAATGGCGGGGATAAGCAGCTGTTGACAATAGGCCTGGCCCAGGCGTATGCAGGTCTGGAGGAATATGACAAGGCCCTGGAAATTCTGCGTGCTTATTACATGAAATCACCCGACATTAAAATTAAGGAAAAGATTGAGGAAATAACAACACGGAAAACCGATTACGAATTTTCGCAGGTTATATCACGGGCAGAGGTATTTTACTCCAAAAATGAATATGAAAAGGCGATATTGGAGTTTGAGAAGGCCAAGCAGATTAAAAGCAAGGATTCTACCCCATACAGAAGAATTGCCGAGGCTTATATGGTTCTGGGTGAATATGAAAAGGCCCGGGATGAAGTAATAGAAGGACAGGAGATAACCGGAGATGATAAGCTGAAGTATACCCTCTCAATGGTGAACAGATATCTTAATAAAGAGCAGTATGATATGCTTATGAGTCAGGCTGCCGAATACATATTGCAGGAAAACTTCAAAGATGGCGAAAAAAAATATCAGGAAGCCATCAATCTGTTGCCGAATGAAGCTGCTGCCTATTTAGAGCTTGCAAACATATATATTTCACAGGGAAGATATGATGAAGCGATACGCTTGTTGTCGGATGTTAATTTATATGAGGACAATCAGGAAGTGACCGATGTCTATAATAAGGCTAAGGAGCTAAAGTCGGTAAGCGATGAAAAAAACAAGGTGATAAATTCCCTTATCGGAGCATTGAAAAAGAGAGATTTTAATTCAGTCAGGACTATAATGGCTTCTTCTTTTTATATAGAGAATATAGTTGATGAGACGACGGTTTATATTAATACAAAAAAGGAAGCGCCTGTAGAGGCCGATGAAGATGCTGAAACGGTAGTCGATGGCATTAATCTTATCATATATGACAGCTACAGCCTGTATTATGGAAATGTTCAAGGCGGCAGAAGAAGCGGAGAAGGAATTTACTTTAAAATATCTGAGGAAAGCAAGGATATAAGCTATTCATATTATGACGGTGAGTGGAGCAGAAATCAGCCTAACGGCTTCGGCAGGTATGTTGAGGTTAAGGCTTATACTGATGATGAAGGAAATGAGAGGGAGAGTAAAACCAAGACTGAAGGTGGATTTGTTAATACGCTTGAAGATGGAAGCATGACAAAATATTTTTATATAGATAACAGGGAGGTATCCCGCTTATCCTATAATGCAAAGGATGGCGTTCCTTTGCCACTTCCACGTACCGGCAACAGTTCATATCCTGAACCTGAGGAAGGATATTATTTAATAGGAGAGCTATATGTAGATGATGCTCCGTCAGGGGAGTATTACAGCGTAAAGACAGGTACCATCTGGGGGGTATCGGAGCTTATAAAATAGAATATGAGAAATAAAAGAGCTGCTGTTATATGTACTATCCTTAACAGCAGCTCTTTAAATTAGAATTAGTCGATAAGACCTGCAAGCTTTGCAAGCTCAACAATTGTCTCTCTGGAAACTTTCTTGCCCTGATACTCAAAAAGATGCTCTTTACTACCTGTGAAAATGTCTGTCGGCTCATATTTCTGAAGTATAATTTTGTTCTCTTCAACGAAGATTTCAAGAGGATCTCTTTCGCTAACATCCAGTGTTCTTCTTAATTCGATAGGCAGAGTGATCCTTCCGAGCTCATCGAGTCTCCTAACTATACCTGTGCTTTTCATAAAACGTCCTCCTTTTCTCTAGTATATTGGGGAATAAGGTATTGCCATATAACATCAGACGACAATGTCTTACATTATTTGTATATGGCATTATTAAGATAACACATGATATTTTTAATGTCAACAAAAATAATTGTAAATTTTCTGTACATTATCAGTAATAAATGTAAAATAGAAATGATTGATACCACAATAGCTATAAAAATGTTATATATTGTCGTAAAAAGTAAATAGTAAATAATAAAAAGCATATTATTACATAAAATACGCGTTTTTAACATATATTAAGTAATAATATTTACTAAAATTTTCACTGGAAAGTGTTGGCTTTTAATAAAATAAAAATAAAAGGAATGGACTAATCGGACTATTTAATATTTTCAGGGGAGACGAAAGGGAGGATAAGCATGCTGAATTATTTATGGGGTTTTATGATTGTATTGGGTATTACGGTAGGAGTATTAAGGGGTGAAATTGCCGCTGTCAGCAATGCCACGATTAATTCCTCAAAGGAAGCGGTTTCCTTATGTATCACTATGCTTGGCATTATGGCCATGTGGACCGGCATTATGCAGGTTGCTAAAAAGGCAGGTCTGGTGGCAGCCTTTACAAAAGCTATCAGGCCGGTAATTCGCTTCCTTTATCCGGATATACCAAAGGATCATATAGTAAATGAATACATAGCCTCCAATATGATAGCCAATATTCTGGGACTTGGCTGGGCAGCCACACCTATGGGCCTTATGGCTATGAAGGAGCTGCGGGCCTTGAATAAAAACTCCGAGGTGGCCAGCCCGGACATGTGTACCCTTCTGATAATTAATATTTCATCCCTGCAGCTGATACCGGTTAATATTATAGCCTACCGCAGCCAATACGGCTCGGTAAATCCGGCCGAGATAATAGGCTGCGGGCTTATTGCAACCGTTTGCTCCACCTTTGTCGGCGTAGTCTTTTCCGCAATAGCCAGAAGAAGGGTAAAAAGATCGATGATGAAAGGGTCTTCCCGCTAAAGCCAGACATATATTTGCACTGATAGCTCATAAAATTAACTAAACAGCTATAAAGGAATCTTAAAATGCGGTTCTTAATCTATCTGTCAGACTATATTATACCCTTTTTATTCTTCTATATTGTCGGAATGGGACTGTTTTCAAAGCAACAGGTGTTTGACGATTTTATAAGCGGGGCCAAGGAAGGCTTCAAGGTGGTGCTTGACATAATGCCAACCCTGATCGGGCTGATGGTTGCTATCGGAATCATGCGAGCCTCAGGCCTGCTTCAGATAATATCCGGTTTGCTTAGTCCCTTTACCGACAAGCTGCATTTCCCTTCAGAGGCTGTGCCTTTAGTTATTATAAAAATGTTTTCATCCTCTGCAGCGACAAGTCTTTTGCTGGATATATTCAAGGAGCATGGACCGGATTCGTTTCTTGGCCGTCTTACCAGCATAATTCTCAGCAGTACGGAAACCATATTTTATACGCTTGCCGTATACTTTATGGCGGCCGGTGTAAAAAAGATCAGATATACCCTGATAGGCTGCCTTTTGACTACCCTGACAGGAGTTATTGTCAGCACAATAGTT
>JAAZDK010000188.1 GCA_012512855.1 Clostridiales bacterium | reverse complement strand
TTTGAGCACCGATATCGATGCTCTATTTGTCATGCAGTTTTCAAGGTACTGATATTTGTAAAACCATATACCCTTACGTTATAAAAAAATCCATTTTAGACTTGACTTTTAATAGTTAGTCTTTCTTTTATATATAAATTAATAGATATATAAATTTATCATATTTATCTTAAGATAAGTTATTGTATGAAGGAGTATCCTTATTAATAAGCTTTGAGGTAAATAAAGAAACAGCAGCAAATAAAATCCCTAAATCAAATGACAGCATATGCACCTGTATACTGATAATTTTTATGAAAAAAGCACATAAATTGAAAACAAACAATATGGATATTATTAGTCTGCTGTTTCTCTTATACCTTTCATATTCCCCAATACTAAAAGGCTTGTTTTTATCAGCAACAGGTGCATATAACCATATTATTATGCATGCTAATGAGATGATTAGTAAACTCATCAGGTTAGCCCAAGAAGATGGTATCAACGACAAGAGAGATACAAAAATTATGTAATTTGCTACAGATAACAGATAACATCTAAAAGGAGTGCTTGAGTGATATCCTCCAGCTTGCTTTCTAATGACTGTAAAGCCTATTACAAAGAGTATTGTTTCAATTATACATTTGAAAACTAATCCAAGAAGCATTATGGTCCCAAAATTAATAATATTCATCAGGAATACCTGGAAACAATACTCATATGTATCTCTGTCGGTTTCTTTTATAACTTGACATTGTATGAAAAACTCAGTTATCTTTTTTGCTAAATAAATTGTCATACAATTCCTTCTTTCATCTTTTTTTTATCATATAAAATGCCATTTTTCAATGGTTTTGACGTATCCGGTATTATAGCGAACGTATCTGGTTATATAAGCTCATTATAGAGAATTATTTTAATTTTAAACTGGTTATTTTCTTGTTCTATTATTACATTTCCCTTGTTTTTTTCTGCAATATGCTTTATGCTTCGCAAACCGAATCCATGAAGGTTTTTATTTGCTTTTGTGGTTATATAATCATTTCCTTCAAGGTTTGGAATATTTTCAGCAACAGTATTTATAATAACAATAGATATGTAATTACCTGTCTGTATACAAGTCAGTGAGATCCTTCTTGCTCCTTCATTGATATTTATACAGGCCTCTATGGCATTATCCAGTGCATTTCCTATTATTATGCATAAATCAATATAATCGATGCTTAAGACATTGGGTATTTTAATATTGTAATCAAATTCAATATTAGATTTCTGCATTCTGATAATCTTTGCATTTATCAATGCATCCAGTCCTATATTACCGGTCTTTATAGTATTTTGACTCTCATAATTTATTGTATCATTTGCCTGTTTAATCCTGTCTTTTGCTTTTTCATACTCTCCATTATTTATATAACCTTCTACCGCTAGCAGGTAATTCTTAATATTATGGTAAAATTCATTAATTTCGTACTGCCTTTGCTCCAATTCCTTATAATGCCCTTCCTGTACATGAAATTGCTTTTGCATAAACTGCAGCTTTTCTTTATTGCCTTCATATTCCAGCAGGCGATCAATAATATATAATGTGGCAATATTTGACAACACCAGTAATGTCACCGCTAATTCAACAACTAAAACAATACCACCTTTTACATCATAGGTCAGTAGGAACAATAAATATATAGCAAATGCCGAACTCAAAGGCATAACTAAAATATAATATGCAAACTTGGGTTTTTGCAGCTTATTCATAGCTACCTTCTCTTTAATCAACTGTGTAATTAGATATACAATGAATTTTGACAAAACTACTGCGCACATATATATAAACATGTTATTCCGTGTAGCTTCTATACTCACACTAGTCGTATATATAAGAAGCATGCCGGTCATAATCTCGGATATTAGAAAAATTGAAAATACTGTGAGGGTCAATATAAGTTTTGTTATAAACTTGGTATTGTAGATATTAATTAGAATAAACACCGCTAAAAATGCCATTACAGGCGCAAATGAAGATCCATTTGTTAATTGCCCTGAAAACATCAGCAGTAATATTGAAATAGAATATATAATGTATTTTAGAACTCTCTTATATGATCTTTGTTCTAGTAACAATGAGAATAAGAACAAAATCAAATATACTTCAAATAATGCTCCAAAAAAATTGATAATTATTTTTAGTATATTCATATACATCTCCCTACTATAAAATTGGAAAATACATCAATAACCGACTTTCGCATACGTCTGCTTACAGGTACAAAATATCCATTTCTAAGTTGAATATTATCCTCATTAATCGCTTGCATCCATTGCATATTAACAAGATAGCCCTGATGGCAACGTACAAAATCATACTTCTTTAGTTTGATTTCCTCATCCTTAAGTCTGCCCTTTACTATGTATTCTCCCTTGTCTGTATAAATTGTTATATTATGATTTCTTACCTCCATATATATAATGTTGCTGATTTCCACATATACCGTACTTTTCTTGTCCTCAATCTTGTATTTGGTATGGTTCAGCTTATAATGCTCAACAGCTCTTTTAAACTCCTTAATTATTTCCTCCTGCTTAACAGGCTTGGTCAGGTACTGGAAGGCCTGAACCGTAAATGCTTCTTTTACATAAATGCTGTGACCTGTTAAAAATATCAGTATTAAATCCTTCTGCAGCCTTTTCAGTTTAAATGCCGTATTTATGCCGTCAATCTCCCTCATATGGATATCCATAAACAGCAAATCATACCTGCCGCCTTTTTTGTAGTGCTCAAGTAAGCTTTCACCGGAATAATATTCATCTATTTTAATATTTGAAATATAATCCTTGCACTGCATTAAGGCGTTTCTGACAGAATCAATAACTGATTTATTGTCATCACAAATAGCAATTTTCATGAACATCAGCTCCCTGTTTGTGAAAATCAATATGTTATTTTATGCTGCTTCATGGATAATTTTATCACAGATGACATAATAAAACAAAAAATATTTTAAGCAACTATATAATAATCGCATATTTTTCGTTTTTTTTAGATTAAATCAACGAATAAGGTCACCCATCAATCAATTACAAATTGATAGCAGCAGCCTTTGCTGTAATTGATTGATGGGTGACCTTTATATGTAAACTCTAGTCAATGAGAATATGTTAGTTTATTTATTATAATCGACACAGTCCGGATCCGTATTAAAACGCTCCGCCACCGCAGGACATTTATGGGGCATGAAGGGACTCCAGAAGCAAATCTTGCAGCTTCTGCATTTTACAAAGCCTGTACCCTCAAGTACGGCTCTCGCCCAATTGGGATCAGCCAGCAAGGCTCTTGCAGAGTCTATGGTATCAGCCAGGTTATTTTCTATCAGATAATGTGCCATTTCAGGCTCAAGTATATTATGTACCACCGATACCGGAACCCGCCCGTTTACATGCTCACGCATCTTTGTTCCATACCAAACAATATGGCTATAGGGCAGACCTTCAGGATAATTAATTTCCTCAGGTCCAATACCGCTTGATACCTGTAAATAATCCACACCTGCTTCTATGTATTCATCAGCTATGGCCCATGCTTCCTCAACAGTCGGTTCTGCGCCTACCGTACGGGCTGAAATAATAAAATCCCTGCCGCAGGCCTGACGGATGCCCCGTATAATTTCACAGGCAAAACGGGCACGATTTTTAGTATTTCCGCCGTATTCATCTGTCCTTAAATTAACTCTGGGGCAGACAAACTGATTTATCAGATAGGAATGGCAGGCATGAAGCTGAACCCCGTCATATCCGGCCTTCTGAGCCCGTATGGCCGCTTCGATGAACTGGTCGCGTATTTTTATAATCTCTTCCTTTGTCATTTCCTGAGTGATTTTATGCTCCCGCCATTCAACCGCCGACGGCCCCTTTGATGGCCCACAGGCAGGATGGGTATTATATCCCCCATGATGAATCTGGACTATTACCACTGCTCCATGCTTATGACAAGCCTCGGCAATCTTTGCGTGTCCTTCTATCTGTGCATCCTCCCAAAGGCCAAGCTGGGAAGGGGCAAGCCGCCCGTCAGGTATAACACAGGTTGCTTCAACACATATAAGGCCGGTCCCTGCTTTTGCCCTGTCCTCATAATGCCGCACAAAACGCTCTGTAGGCATGCCGCTGCTATCAGTCCAGTCAAATTTAACAGTCGGTGCAAATGTAATCCGGTTCTTTACCGTCTTGGTACCAATCTGGATTGGTGTGTTAATTTTCCTCATAGCGCCCTCCATCTTATAAATTTATAGAATCGTTCCAGAAAAATATAGCTGCAATCAGACTGTCGGTTCTCCCCGTTAAGACAGTTAATAAGCTCCCTGCATATGCTCTTTGCTCTATCTAACAACCACTTTTAGTACTAATTAACTCTAAAATCAATATTACTAGATGCAGCTATAAATTTCCATGTACATTTTTATACATTTTGCACTCTTATATTCGGACTCAACGATTCGTTGTAAATAACACAATAAATTGATAATTGTATTTCAAATATTCCTGTTATACGATTTAGTCAAAGATAAAACTTCATATAAAGGAGGTATAAGTTATGACATTATCCATCGGCACAAATATTAAAAAGCTACGTACTCAATATAACATTACACAGGAACAGTTGGCAGAATATCTTGGCGTTACCGCCCAGGCCGTCTCCCGATGGGAAAGCGGAAACGGTTATCCCGATATTGAAACCTTACCTGCACTTGCCGGTTACTTCAAGGTATCCATTGAAAATCTTCTGGGGGTGGATCTGACGCAGGAGGAGCAGGAAAAATTGGCAGCAGAAATAGTCCAATTAATGCAAAATGGCAGTCTGAAGGAAGCACTAAGCAAAGGAAGACTTGCAACACAGAAATATCCCGCCAATTCTAAAATTATACTTTCCTATGTATCAGTCATTATTGTATATACCAGCCCCAAAGGGACTCCCGTTCCTGAGGATGAAAAAAATGATCTGGTTGAAGAAGGGCTTGTGCTGCTGCAAAGAGTAATCAATTCAAATGATGATGCCATGAAGCTTCCTACCTTGCTTCTTAAGGCCACCCTGCTGGGCATTGTCGGTCGCCTCGATGAAGCAGCCCAGGCTGCCGGTAGTTTGCCTCATATTAATTTTTCCAGGGATTTTGTGCTGCCCCGATATCTGCAAAAGAAGGAAAAAGATAATAAGTATATTACCAAATTTATTGGTAAATATTGGTGCTATTATTGCTGACCTTGAGCAATCAAACTCAGATGACCAGCCGATAAATAACAATCTGTCACTGTTTGAATACAGCTATGATGTGTGCGAACGTATTCTGACCATATGGAATGCCATATACGGCAACAGGCCTGAAAACATCGAAAGAAAGCGGTCCCAGATTATCTATCTTCTGCTACATGCCTTAGTGGTTAAGCATGCCTCTGAGGCAGGCAATATCGACAAGTCATTGTGCTATTTGGAGGAAATGATTGAGAGTGCTGCAGCCGTCTGCAATAATAATGAGGCTCCATCTTATGGCAATAACAATGAACTTATAAAGGGTATGCTCTCGTTCTTTATGGAAATGAATCACAAGGAGGAAGACCTTCAGAGCCATAATATAGCCTATATTTTATATTACTATTATTATAAAGACGGTTTTTTCAAAGCATTGGAAAACAACCCCGCTGCCATTGACCTCTTTGAAAAACTGAAGACCCTGGCCAGGTAGAGGCTATAATAAGCTGAACGTTATCCAAAAATAAAATCTTATCCTATAAGTGTACGCATGCAGAATCTGCATACAGGATTCTGCATGCATATGCTTTTGTTATGTAAAACTCAATTTTATCCTATACTTTAGTTTATATAAGCTTACCATCCAAGCGCCTTAATCATGGTCTTTGCATATCTCTTTCCAAGCTCAACTGTTGCTTCGTGCCCGAAGTGAAGCCTCCACTGGGTGTCGGAAGGGTCTCCCTCCAGACCTTCGGCAGAAATTATATAGCAGTTATCAATTAGCGAGGGCAATTTATGTACCAGCTCATTATGTCCTGCACAACCGCCGCTGTACAGAAGCTCACCTGCTAAAAACGGAATATCACCAAGACTAAGATCCTTTTTCAAATCCTCCAGCAGAGTTTTAACCTTATTAGGCCACTCAGGATCCCCGTTATTTGATTCACCCTGATGAAAGAGTATACCTTCTATAACTCCTCCTTTTTCCTGGGCCAGTTTTACCCGGTTGACTACCCATTCATATTTGCTGTCAGGCTCCGATTTCATGAAAACCTCGATTTTTTGACCGCTGAGAGCACATGGTATAAGGCCTAAGGTGTCTCCTTCAGGAATCTTATCAATAATAGTCTTTGCAAACCAATCACCGACTCCTACAGCTCCCCACCATGATTCATGCAGGGGCGGACAGGCTATATCCCACTTATCCTTAACCCTGCCAAGCTCGGGATTATCATCAAATCCAAGTACAAGAATACGGGGATCCTTTACCTTGTCTGATTCGAGAGCTTTGGCATATCCAGCCATGTTGGATTGTCCCAACAGGATAAAACAATGAAATTTACCTTTGATTTCAGGCTCCTGCATACTTGTATAACTAACATTATCCTTCTCCATTATATACCTCCTTAATTGCTTAGTTTTTGTATAATTGCTTTGCAATTTTTCATTTTATCTGCTGTAGTTGCTAATTTAATTAAAATATTATCAGCTGTTATCTCAATTCAATGTTACTTAAACTAACGTAAGATTACAAGCTATCAGTGCCGTTTTCATCAGCTTTCGTCCAATACTTCTCCTTCTGCTCCTGTGTCAGAGAGTCCGCAAACTCTTCCTTGAGCTTTAAAAAGATCCGTAAGTCCGTTAAAATTACATACAACACAGCCCTGTTTTCGAATTCTTCACGTGAAGCCGGCAATGTACTTTCCTTATACTTTGCCAGCAGCTCATCCTCCATCCTAAGCAAGCCCTTTGCATTTTCTGTTTCAGATAAGGTATCTGCTATATCCATGATAAAGCCGGCCAGTTCATAAGCCTGTGGTGCTACCATAGTCAGCTTTGCAGCCTTTTCGAACATTTCCTTTAGAATTTTGTACTGCTGCCTTCTCATCTCCATATATTCAATATAATACCTGGTTTCCGCAAACAGAGCATTGTTCATATTGGTGTAGGCCTGCGCAAGGCCGCTGTCAATATGCTCCTTAAGGTGTACAAGACACCCTTCATTACAGTCAGGGTTAATTGCAAGCTTCCTCTTAAGCCCTTCCTCAAGGCCTGTTATGTCACCTGCAATCAGCCTTGAGGCCAGAGCAGACAGTATGGCCTTAAGATCCTCCTCAATAATATGCTGCATACTGCGTATCTGCCTGACATTGCTGGGGATATACAGATTAAGCACAATTCCTATGCCTGCTCCTATCAGCAACAAAAGGGCTTCATTGCATATCATGGAAACAGACATGTTTTTTTCCAGCAAATAATGTGTGGCCAAAACCGCATTCATGGCTATGGCATCATACATTCTAAAATAATAGCTTATGCTAACAAACAGCAGCAAAAACACTCCATAAGCAGCGGCATTATAGGACAGGATAGAAAAAACCGCCAGTGCTATAGCCGTTGCCA
>JAAZDK010000187.1 GCA_012512855.1 Clostridiales bacterium | reverse complement strand
TCCTCAAAGGGATAACTGCAGCAGTCGTTCAGCATCTGACAGCCTATCAGCTTTCCGTCCCAGGTTATCGTATATGAATTGATGCCCGCTTCACAGCCATAGATAGTACACTCAAATTCAAGCTCCCTGCTGTTATGCTCCTCCTCTCTTCCCTTAATGATATCAGCAAGCTCCTCGCCAATGCCGATATCCGGGTTTTCTTTGAAAAATTCTGCCAATGGTTCAATTATTCTTTCTGTATATAATTTCTTAAGCATAGCCACATTCTCTGTGGGAGACAGCCTGTGGGCCTTAACATCAGCAATCCCCCCTCTTACCGGCATGATTACAATCCTGCTGACATTAAATTCAACCTCCGGGCCAAGTCCCTTTGCCCAGGAGCTTATCTTATCCAAATCCTCCAGGTTATCCTTTATAATTGTTGTTCTTACAGTCAGCCTGGAGGGCAGCCGGCGCAGCCTGTCAACTCCCTCAAGCATCCTTTCATAGGCATCAGTGGAACCTGTTACCAGCCCGTATGTCCTGCCTGATGCCCCGTAAACAGTTACACCGATATTATGGGGCGGAAGCTCCCTGAACATGTCATATATTTCATCTGTTATTAATGTTGCATTGGTATATACAGTCAGAACAAAACCCATTGAGGCGATTTCGCTATATATTTCCGGAAAATCCGGTCTAAGCAGGGGTTCCCCTCCGGTCAGAAGCAGCCCCAGTGTCCCCGCCTGCTTTACCTGTCTGGCCATATCTATCCATTCCTTTGCATTTTTTTCATTCATTCGCGATTTTGCATCATTGTCTATTCTTATCAAACACATTTTGCATTGCAAATTACACCTTGCTGTCAGCTCAAAGGTGCCGTTTAACGGGATTCTGTTCATATTTCTTAAGTCCATCGCTAGTCCTCACATATCATAAGCATATCGGCCTTCTCAAGCTGTGATACAAAATCGTCAACATCATCACCCGCCAGATCAGGATCTATGTTATATTTTTTGGTTAAGGCCTCAATCAGCTCTGCAACAGTTGCGCCCTCGCTGATTAATTTAAACAGGAATGCTGCCGTTTCATTCAAGGTTATCAGGCCATTAAAGCTGGCAATATTGTTACCGACAGGAATGACTATATCTGAATTGGCTATTTTCCTTAATATATATCCAGGCTTAAGCTTAATTCTTTGATCCTTTTTCATATACTTACCTTGCCTTTCTATAATAATCCTACCTGCCGGGTATAAGCTTTGCGGTCTTTGCAGGCAGGATTGTAACTCCTGTAATAGTATTTATTTATGCAAGCTTTGTATTTTCATTCAAACTTATTGTGCCGCTTCTTGTCTTATTCCCATCCTTCAGCCGGGTCAGTTGGCTGTTGCTAATCCGGTATATGCTTTTGCACTCGGCAAGAATGTTGCTTCTATGGGTTGCAAAAATGCAGATATTGCTTTTATCGTATTCCATTAATCCTTTAAGAACCCTTGCCTCTGTCTGTGCATCCAGTGCCGAGGTGGCCTCATCAAGAAGCAAAACAGGAGCTCGTCGCAATAAAGCTCTGGCGATTGCTATTCTTTGAGCCTGACCCTCGGAGAGCCCCAGTCCCCTTTCGCCTATCCTTGTATAAATTCCATCCGGCAATTCCCTAACAAAGCTATAGGCATCTGCTGCTTCAAGGGCTGCAATCAGCTCCTCATCTGTTGCATCTGTTTTTGCCAGTCTCAGATTATCGGCAATGGTTCCTGACAGAAGAGAATTGCCTTGTGGTACATAGGAAAAATACCTTCTGGTGGAAGCAGATATATTTAAACTTACGCCGCTTTGGTTAATGAGCCTGGCAATGCCTGAGGCTGGTTTAAGCAGACCCAGCATAATCTTAAGCAGGGTACTTTTCCCCTCACCTGATGGGCCGATAATGGCAAGCAGTTCACCGGACTTTGCATGCAGACATGCTTTTTTCAGCACCCTTTCTCCATCTCTGTAAGCAAAATCCAAATCCTGCAGCTCCAGGGACAAACCTCCCCCATCAATATCGGCTGTAATTCCGCTCTCTTTCGCTGCCGTATATTCGATTTCATTTTTTAGCTCATATATATCAATTATCCTTCCGGTGCAGGTCAGCAAGTCGACAGCACCCGGTACGAGGCCTGTCAGGGAAGAAAATGCACCCGAGAGGGCTGCTGACTGCTGTAAGAACAAAATCATGGTTCCATAGCTTATAGCCCCTGTCCACAACCGGTAGACTCCCCAGCCAAAGGCTGCATATGATGCCATCAGGCCTACAATTGATAAAAATGATGAGGCAAAGACCGAGAATTTATTATACTCTATGCTCAGATCCAGATAACGGCTTTGGATATCCCTCATCCTGCGGCTAAAAACTGATGCCAGATTGAAGCATTTTATCATCTGGAGGTTGGACAGGGCCTCCTCCTCAAATGCCATTATTTCACTTCCAGCCTGCCTCATCCTGCTGTTGTAGCTTTTAAGCCTTTTCATTATCAGCTTTGACAACAGCAGGGAAAGAGGGGCACATGCTCCTGCTATCAGGGACATGGCCGGATCAAAGTACAGCAGGATGCCCAGGCTGGATATGAGGGTGGCAAGCTGTATTACCAGAGAAGGAAACCAGCTGAGTATACCGGAGCTTATGGTTGCCAAATCCGAGCTTAATCTGTTAAGGAGATCGCCGCTGTGATATCTGCTAATCTCCTCCCAATCGGCATCCAGAATTTTATTAAACATTTCAGACTGCATCTCGTTATGTATCCTTATACTTACCCTTGCAAAATATCTGCTGGTTGCCGCTTTTACTATTATGCTTATAATCGCAGCTATTAATATCAGAATTGCATAAATTCCCACAAGCGCAGTCTGATGGCCTGTTACTGCATCTATCAGATATTTGGATACAACACTTGCCACCAGTGACATTAATGCCCCCAGCAAGCCTGTAACCATAAAAACTATAACGGAAAGCTTATATCTGGCCAGCCTTCTCTTTATCCAGACTGCTTCCTTAAGCAGCTGCTGAAGCCGGTGCGATTTCAGCCTTTGAGCGATTTTTCTGATAATACTAATCAATATTTAACCTCCATATTTTCCTCTGCCGGAGTATTTCCTCAGTAAGATTAAATATCATTTTCGGAAGCTAAGGGCAGTGGATTAACTGATCAGCTAATTATTCCATAGCTTTTTAAAAGCTTTATACGGCGTCTGCCAAGCCTTAGGCTTTTATATAATAAAGCCGGATCAGAGTTATACCTTATAAAGCGGCAAATGCGTTTTATCCACAAAGCAGGAAGCCTTACCGACTTAATATCCGTCAGCCTGTATTTTCGCATCAGGGCTGCTTTTTTTGGCATAAGCAAATCGCTATAATGCAGGCTTCCACTTCTTGCTGCGGAAATTGTCATATTACCGCCTATTCTTCTCTCAGGCGTTGCCCTACCAAAAACACCTGCATTCATGATATCCTCAAGCAAAAGGCTGTAAATGCCGCCACTAAAGCCGGTTTTTATATTAATATCAAGATAGAGGCTTCCGATATGCAGCAGGTCTGCATAGAGCTTGTCGGCAGACAGGCTGCGTATATTTTCTTCAACCTTCTCCCAATCTATTTCTGAATAATATTTCTCCCCATAAAGCAGCAGATCAAGAACTTGTCTGATTCCGACACCATAGCTTATAAAATGCTTATAAAAGTGAAGAAATAGATACAAATAGCATTTGGTATGGCTCATGCTATATATCAGTCGCCCGTCAAGCTCCTGACCTACACAATCCTCATATGCATTTTCAAAGCAGGAATTCAACCTTGAATTTATCTGACTGGTATTTTCAATTAGACTTAGGTGAACCTCAAGAATTAGTCCACTCTTATGTAAGAAGGTAACCACTGATAATTCAGAAAGAGCTTTGCCGGCTAAATCCAGCTTCTCCATAGCAAAGCCGTTTTGCTCCAATATATTTCGACAAAGATCGAAATCCTCTTTTTTTATGTAAATATCCTCGTCCCTGCTGGGTCTGTGGTCAGCCAGCTCTCCATACAGGCTGCGGCATATCAGGCCCTTAAGCAGCAAAGGCTTTATACCTGCACTAAGAAGCTTCTCATAAATGTCCAGAAATATCTGTGTTCTTAATATCTGCTCTCTGATTTTTGCAATTGAAGAGGCAAAGTATTTATTTCTGAGCTCTATAGGGGTTTTATTGAAAATCTCATATTTACTGCAGCCTTCATAGACCAACGGGACAATGTTATGGCTTTTTGCGTAAGCCGATATCCTTTCCCAATCCGGTTTCTTAAGCTTCATCGGCCTGCCGCGGATAGCAGTATTAATAACTGCCAAGAAATTATAAATCTGCGGATCCATATCTTTACTCCATTCTTATGCAAAGCATATAGTCGGCAGTGTTCATGGCGAGGTCATCTTGCCCCCTTCCCAAGAATCACTACTCCAATAGTCTTAAGCAGGATTTTAAAATCAAGCTTAAAGGACCAGTTGTCTATGTAATCGAGATCCAGCTTTACAACCTCTTCAAAATCGGTGATATCGCTTCTTCCGCTTACCTGCCACAATCCTGTTACTCCTGACTTAAAAGCCAGTCGTCTTTTATGCCTGTTTTCATACCTGATAAACTCGTCTTCTGTAGGGGGCCGGGTTCCCACCAGGCTCATATCTCCCTTCAGGACGTTAAAAAACTGAGGAAATTCGTCAAGGCTGGTTTTTCGAAGAAACCTCCCAACCTTAGTCACCCTGGGATCATCCTTCATTTTGAACATAAAGCCATTCATCTCATTTTGGGCCATTAGCTCCGCCTGACGCTTATCGGCATTCGGATACATGGATCTGAACTTGTATATTTTGAAGCGACGGCCGTTCTTTCCAATTCGTATCTGTGAAAAGAACACCGGTCCCGGTGACTCCAGCTTTATAGCCGGTGCTATAAATATTGTCAGCAGCAAGGTAATTATACAGCCGATAAGCCCGCCAATTATATCCATCAGTCTTTTTAGCATCAACTGTCCTTCAGAATATAGTCTTGAGCTGAAGGTCATTACATGGTATCCGCTCATTTGTCTGATTACCTTTTCATGTATTTTAAGTCCGAAGGTGTTTATGCTAAGATCCACAATTATGCCCATACTCTGAAATTCAAGTATTATCTGCTCAAGATTGATATCAGTCAACCAGTCACCCGGTATATGTATGAATACACCGTCTATTACTTCCTTTTTAGCCACATCAAACATATTGCCAAGATCAGCCTTGACCTCTATGTTGCCAATACGCTCTCCAATCATGCTTTTATCTATAATTGTCAGATACCTTATTTCATATTCCCAGTTATTTTCGCTGTTCATTCGGGCTATAATTTTTCCTGCCTGATCCGAGCTTGTCATAACCATGATTTTATAGCTTAAATTACTTTTCTTATAAAAGCCCAGCAAAATCAGCTTAAAATACTGCCTGGCCAGGTAGTCTGCAAAAATGTTTATGATAAAAAACATGGCAAAAAAGAGTCTTGAGTAATGAGAACCTCCCTGAAAGATAAATACAACTGCAAAGAATAATGCTGCCAGCAGACCGTTCATTTTTATTACGGCAAAAAGCTCATCCAGAAAGCCTCTCTTAAACAGCCTGCTGCTGGTATCGTAGAAAAAGTAAACTGCTATATAAATTAAGGTGACCGCCGAATAGGCTTCGCCATACAGTCTGATACTGAACCACTCATTTGTTATGGTTCCAAATCTTATCCAGGCGGTCAGTAAAAAAGAAAGCGTCAGACTGCAGAGATCTATAATCAGCAGGTATTTGTCAGGCATACTCTTTCTCGTCATACCCATGGTATTCGCCATCCTTTAAATTTAACTGGCTCCTCCTGACGATTACTATGTACAAACCCGCCAGGCCGCATAACAGAATCAGTGTAATAACAAGCGCCTCCCTGTTAATTGTCAACCTGTCCTCTTTTGCGGCTATCTGATATACCAGTCTTCCGTTTTCTTCATAAATGCTTTCAATATTGTTATCAATACCATAGCTTAAATCCAAGCCAAGAAGGCTATATATATTCTTGTAAAGGAGCATTATCATGTTTCTTGAGTCTACTGATAATTTACCAATGTCCCTGTTTAGCTCAAACCTTAAAATCTCATGACTGCCCTGTATGTATCTGCCCAGCTTGTTAAGCTGTACCTTATCCAGCCTGATATCTTCCTTTTCAAAATATTCTGCCAGCAATCTGATATGCTGCATTGTCCACCTTGATGTTTTTTTGCCGCTGCTGTTTACCAGCTGTGGCATTCCTTCCAGCATACACAGTATTTCCAGCTCCTGCTCATTAAATTTTGAACTGTTTATGGATAATGACCTTATGGATACCGTTTCCTTTGCATCAGCCTTAAGGTCCTGTCTTACAAAAGAAGTCAGGGACAGTATTGCAAGGACAAACATAACTGTCATGCAGATCAGCAGGGCAATATTATCCCTTCTACTATAAGCACCATGCTCCACTGTCTTTTCCTCCTTAAAAAACTAGATTTTCACCGTCTGTGTAAAGGTATTGTTGGCATGTGGCTTATCTCTTGTAAGTTAAATATCCATTAATTTCCAACGTAATGAATTATATAATAAGCATCCGGTAAATTCAACCATATTGTATTTGAATAAGGTATTTTTTTATTTACATGATGCCGTATATTTATACAGCAATGTCATCAATTCACTTGTTTTTGTCCAATTATGATTCATCCTTTCAATATCTTGTACATTTCGCACACAAAGAGGAAAAAATTTCGTCGCAAGTGCCCGATCTTTTATAGCTTATCAGGACTTCTGCAATAAAGCTTTTATTTTTGCTTTAAGCATTCTTCATGACTTGTCGGAAATTTTATTAACCAAAAAAAGCTGCTGCATATTATGCAGACAGCTTTTTGCTAAGCTTTATTATATTATGACTTTCTTATTACAGACTTATCCTGGCTTTAGAATACCACGATTAAAAGGATTATTGCCAGTATAATCAGAATAGGGGCAAAAACCAAAAGGGCGGCTATTATCATTGCAGCAACGTCGTTTTTTTCCAGCTCAGGCCGGCTTTCATCATATGCTCCTTCAGCTATATTCTTATCACCGGCATCCTTCCCGTTTCTTTTGCTGTTCTTTTCCTTAAGCAGATTTAGCGCTCGATCAATCTTCCTTTGAAATAACATTCAGGCATCATAACCTTTCTTAGTTTACTGATAATAGCTATTATTACAATAAACTTATATTTTATATTCAATTGCCGCAATTCTTAGCCTGGTTTAAATGGTATTATAACAGGCAACACCTTAGCTTATTCCTTATTTTTACCCTTATCCAGCTTGTGATGGCATGCTACAAAGTGACCCGGAGATATCTCCTCCAGCTCGGGTGTTATTTTTTTGCATATATCCGTCGCATATTTGCAGCGGGTATGGAATTTGCAGCCTGTAGGAGGATTTATCGGGCTGGGGATATCGCCCTCCAGCAGGATAACCTCCTTCTTATTGTCTACATCTGTGGTTGGAATGGCTGACAATAGGGCTTCAGTATAAGGATGGGTAGGATTGTCAAACAGCTCCTGAGTATCGGCCAGTTCCATTACATTACCCAGATACATAACACATACACGGTCGCTGATATATTTTATAACACTGAGGTCATGGGAGATAAACAGGTAGGTTAAATTCTGCTGCTCCTTCAAATCAAGCAGCAGGTTAATGATCTGCGACTGTATGGATACGTCAAGGGCGGATACCGCCTCATCACATACAACAAACTTGGGCTGCAGGGCCAATGAACGGGCTATTCCTATACGCTGTCTTTGGCCGCCTGAAAACTGATGAGGATATCTGTTGATAAAGTAAGGCGCCAGTCCGCATTTTTCCATTACCTCAAGAATATAATCCTGCATTTTCTCATCATGGGCGCTGAAGAATTTATGGGCCAGCAAGCCCTCCGATATAATCTGTCCCACTGTCATTCTAGGATTTAATGAGGAATAGGGGTCCTGGAAAATAAGCTGCAAATCTCTTCTGAGCACTCTCATCTCTTCATCAGTTAAACGGGCCAGGTTAATGCCCTTGTCACGGTATACTTCATATTTTTCAAAATCCGGATGCTTCTTATACTGCTCCATCAGCTTATATATGTCATCCCTGATAGCCTTGAGCTCATTTTCCTTCTGCTGTATCTTTTCTTCAGCCTGCTTAAGCTTCTGCCTGTCACTGCCGGTCTTTTCATCTATTTCTGCAGAGCTGTTCCCTTTTTCCTTTAGTATGGAAATTTTTCCATCGAGGGCTATTTTATCCTCGTGCAGCTTATTTTTAAGTCTTCTAAGCTCTACACCGGTTTTATATTCCTTAACCAATATCTCTGAAATCTGTGTTAAATCATCAGCTACAAAGAAGCCACCGATTAGCTGCACTATATCCATGAATAAATCTCTGGCTTCCTTTTCCGCTGCCTGCAGCTTTTCCAGCTCCTTATATTTTACATCCGACTCAGGCATTGCCTCATAGGCAGCCCGCAGCTGAGCCTCCTTTTGGCGAAGCTTATCCAGGGTCTTTCTCTTGCTTACCAGATTAGACAGTATATCCAGAACATACTTGGGTGCCACATCATCAATATCCCTGCCGTAATACATGGTACGGCCGTCAGTCTGACGGTAAAGCTGCAGAATGGATCTTCCCAGGGTGGATTTGCCGCAGCCGCTCTCACCCACCAGACCAAGGGTTTCACCCTCATAAATATCTATTGAAATATTGTCATTTGCCTTTACAAATGCTTTTTCCTGAATGAAGCTGGTGCTTTTAACCGGGAAATACTGCTTGAGTCCGTCAACCCGGATTAATACCTTTCCTTTTTTGTTTTCATTATTATTTGCCACTTGATCTTACCTCCTTATCCGGATAAAAGCATCGTACCTTATGACCCGGTTCTATTTCAGCCAGCTCAGGCTCTATTTCACGGCATTTATCGGTGGCATACTTGCATCTTGGTGCAAATTTGCAGCCCTTTGGAAGATCCAGAGGATGCGGTACAGCACCGGGTATAGCCTCAAGGCGTACTCCGGCAGGAGTATCCAGGCGGGGTATGGAATACATCAGGCCTTCGGTATAAGGATGCAGATAGCGGCTTCCCTTACCGAATATTGTCTTTGCAGAGGCCATTTCCACCACCTGTCCGCAATACATTACAGCCACATCATCCGCCATTTCGTTTATTACACCCAAATCATGGGTAATGAAAAGTATGCTTGTCCCATTCTCCTTCTTAAGCTCGTTCATAAGCTTGAGTATCTGAGCCTGAATGGTAACATCCAGAGCAGTGGTGGGCTCGTCGGCAATCAGAAGCTTGGGCCGGCAGGCCAGAGCCATAGCGATCATTACACGCTGCCTCATTCCACCTGACAGCTGGTGAGGATATTGCTTGGCTACTGCCTCCGGGTTGGGAATCTTAACCTCACTAAGCATCTCAATCACCTTAGCTGCGGCCTGCTTCTTTGTCATGCCCTGATGTATTATAAATGGCTCCGACACCTGCTTTTCGACGGTAAAAACAGGATTTAGGCTGGTCATTGGCTCCTGGAATATTACAGATATATCATTACCTCTAATTTTGCTTATCTCTTTAACGCTCAGATCTACAAGATTCTTTCCGTCAAATATAATTTCTCCGCTGTCAATATATCCATTACCGTCAAGAAGCTTTATGATGCTCATTGCCGATACACTTTTTCCACTGCCGCTTTCACCGACAATTCCGAGGGTTTTTCCTGCTTCAACTGAATAGGATACCCCGTTGACCGCCTTTACAATACCCTTTTTGGTTTTAAAATACGTATGAAGATTATTTATTTCAAGTAACGGCATTTTCATTCTCCCTTCCCTTATCTAGCGCTCGCGTGACTTCGGATCAATTGCATCACGCAAGCCGTCACCGGTCAGGTTGATGCATATTACGCAAATACTCAAAATAATAGATGCGAATACCCATCTCCACCAGTAATTCTGTATTACAATACTGTTATTGCTGCCAAAGAGCATATTACCCCAGGTAGGCTGAGGCGCAGGAACACCAAAGCCCAGATATGAAAGGGTTGCCTCTGTCAGCATACAGGTGGCAAAATCCAGAGTGGCGGTAACTATAACAACTGAAATAACATTCGGCAATATATGACGGAACACTATTTTCATACGCTTAACGCCTATTGAACGTGCCGCTGTAACAAATTCCTTCTCTCTCTCAGCCAGAACCTGAGCACGAACAAGTCTTGACAGGGTTGGCCATTGCAAAAGTCCCAGAATGACCATGATCAGGAATATCTTCTGATTGGATGTCATATTGTTGCCGATAAGTGCGGACAGTATCATTGCAAATGGCAAAAACGGAAGTCCGGATATGATTTCAACAATTCGCTGCAGGATCATATCAACTTTTCCACCAAAGAAGCCGGATAAACAGCCGATAATAACACCAACTATAGTAGATATTATTACGGATACCGCACCTATTGTCATTGACATCTTACCGCCATTAACCAGACGGTTCAGAATATCTCTTCCGAGATCATCTGTTCCTAAAGGATAGCCCTTAAGACCCCAGGTTAATATTTTTCCATCGTTATTTACGGCATAATTCTGATAGAAGCCTGTAAACAAGGCCTTAATGCTTGTATCACTTATCTTGTCAGGCACCTGAGCCTGTTTATAGAAATTTGCTCCCCATGCTACTGTCTCGCCATTTTCGGTCAATGCTGTATAATGGTATCTTCCTCCCTGAATCGAAACAATCCTGCTATCTGTTTCGGGTACCTTATTCTCACCATAGGATGATACATTACCCCAAACAAAAACCTTTCCTTCATCGTTTACTGCAGCCATTGTAGATGCTGTGGCAGCTATATCAACCACCTTGCCCATTCCCTCAGGAACATTGGCATAGGCGTTTTTCTGCTTACCCAGGTACACTGCCCTGCCATCAAAGGTAAGTCCAAGTACCGCATCTGATGAGGTAACAATCTTGGCAATTTGCCCCTGATAATCATTTTTCACCTTAAAATCATTGGTGGCTTCATTGCCGAAGAAATAAACATATCCATCCTCTGTCAGTACCAAAGAGCATTGATAGCCTGCCGCAATATCCTTTATATTTTTAAGCTTCTCAACCTCTTCGGGAATTGCACCCTGACCTAGACGATTGCTGCCCCATGCCCATACATCACCATATTGATCAAGAGCCAGTACATGATCATATCCAGCAGCAACCTTGACAACCTTGCCCATTCCCATCGGAACTTTGGACATATCCATTGTTTTGCTGAGCTTTGGCTTGCCCCAAACGTAAACCTTGCCGTCATTTGACAAGCCCACGCTAAATATAGGTCCCACAGATATCTGCTTCACATTGCCGTCCAGCTCCTTGGGAAAATCCATAAGGTTCAAGCCGGGTGAAACATTTATCTGGCTGGTTTCGGAAAAGGCCAAATCCTGCTTAAAGAAATATGGGCCTATAAATACAAAGGCAAATATCAATAAAAAGGTTATCAGGCCCGCCATGGAAAGCTTGTTTTCCTTAAATTGCTTAATTGTTGAGCGCAGCGGGCTCTGTACCTGCTCCTCTTCCAGTATTGACAGCTTTCTTTTTCCACTCCCGAACAATTTAACAGACAGGAGGTAGAAAAAGCTCTTTTTCTTCTTTGCATTTTCTTTACTCATTATCACACTACCTCCCTCTTATTTATTTACCCTGACTCGAGGATCTACCAATCCATAACTTAAGTCAATGATTATGTTTCCAAGACTGGCAATCACGAAATAAAACATCTGTACGGTAACAGCTATGTTGTAATCCTGATTGCTCAGTGCATCTATATAAAATTTACCCATGCCATGCAGGTTAAACATTCTTTCAATAACCAGGGAGCCGGAGAAAATGGTAAGAAACCATCCGATTATAATCGTGATAACCGGAAGCAGGGCATTTCTCCATGCATGTGAATATATGACCACCTTTTCCTTCAGACCCTTTGCCCTTGCCGTTTTAACATAATCCATATGCAGGGCATCTATCATGGCGGCCCTCACATAACGAATTATTCCACCCAGAGAACCGATGGTCATAATAAATAAGGGAAGGGCCAAATGATACATTTTATCAAAAAATGCCTCAACGGCGGTACCCTGAAAATTAGGCGTTGTCATGCCGCTGACAGGAAACCATCCCAGCTTAACTGCAAATAAGAATATACATACCAGCGCTATAATAAAGGTCGGCAGGCTATATCCAACTATTGTGAACACCTGCACGGTATTATCAAAAAGGGAATTTTGCTTAACGGCGCAACGGATACCGATTGGTATCGCTATCCCAAGTGAAATCAGTATTGCAAATATGTTGATAAATATAGTATTTTTCATTGGAGCTACTATAAGCTCTCTTACAGGCTGCTTATAAACAGAGGACATACCAAAATCCCCTTTAAGGATATTACCCATCCATCTGCCATACCTGACCAGCAAGGGATCATCCAGGCCAAGGCGCTGTCTTGCCTGCTGGTACATTTGCTGATACACTTCAGCCGGAACCTTGTTCTTGATAGACTGCACCTCAACTCTGGCAGGATCACCAGGGATCATATTGTAGAGCATAAAGGTCAAAAATGACATTACAAAGATAAGTATTACAAAATAGAGCAATCTCTTTAATATATACTTCAGCATTCCATTACCCACTCTCTTTTTTAATTAAGCCATTTTTATCACAGATAATCATGACAGTTAATAATAGGCTTCTTCACTACGTTCAGTATTTATTTTTTCCTTCACCGCTTAATTATAAACGGATTATCGTCAGCAGGATCTTAGCTAACTAAGCGCAGTGAAGGATCCTATTATCTTTTTCTTTCTATATACCTTCTTGAAAATAGAAATAGGGTATGAAGCATACCCTATTTCCTTTCCTAATGAAGCTTCCGTTATTCTTCAACATATGCATAGAGTAATGCATACGGCAGATCAAATAATGCGTTAATATTGTAATTCTTCAGCTTATCATTGTAGAAGTCATGATAAATATTTGAATAAAGCGGAACATCGGGAAGCAGGTAATTCCATCTCTCAATAAACTTAACAAACTTATCCTTGAAGCCATTTCTGTCGGTAGGATCTGTCAGAACCATCTCTGATGCCAGCTTAGCAAGCTCTTCATCCTTAATCCAGTTATCATTAGCACCTGTCTCAAACAGAACAGGATCTATTGTGTACTGTGAGGACTGGTCATACATAACAGGGAAGTTTGTAGCCAGGTTGAACATGTTATAGGTAGGAACAGCATATTTCGGATCCTGGCTGCCATCACGGTAGAGATAGTTCAACAATTCGGTGAAGGTCATAACAGTCTGGTTAATCTGCATACCTGCAGCAGCTACATCAGGATTGTTCTGCAGCTTAACTACCAGAAGCTCAGAAACAGGATTCTGCTCGCTGGAAGCCCATTCAAGTATGAGAGGCATCAATGTGCCATCATCCAGCTTCTTGTAACGGATACCTTCCTTATAAGGATTACCATCCTTATCATAAATCCAGCCGCCATTTTCAAGCACTTCAATTGCCTTTTCAAGGCTGTAAGGATACTGATTTAGCTTCTCATCAAGATCGTCCTTGGACTCCTTGTACATCCACATTGCAACTCCGTAAGGGCCGTTTACTACGGAACCAAAGCCGCCTGTGAAAGCCTTTGCAAAATCATTACGATCAAGCAGATATGCAATTGCATGACGTACCTCTATAAACTGTGTAGGACCGAAATCAGCAATCAACTGCAGCTTTCCATAACCTGCACGATCATATGCTGTGTAGCTGAAACCACCAGCATCAACAAGGTCAAGGCCTGCATTAATCTCATTACCACTGGATAAGCCGTTGAGCAAATCAACTGAACCTGTCCTTAACTCATCCATCTGAGTCTCTGTTACTACCTTCTTATAAATCAAAGTCTTAATCTGTGCCTTTTGTCCATCATGATTACCCTTGTAATTAGGATTTGCTTCAAGAATGGCAGTCTTTGTTGATTCATCAAATTCCTTCAGGTTATAAGGGCCTGAGCTTACACGAGGAATAGCTCCTCTGGCTGCATTAATCTTGGCCTCATATGCTTCCTTTGTGAAATTGTCGGAGAAGTAGCAGCCTTCACCGTCATCCTTAATAGTAACCTGATCATCCAACCAGAAGTTAAGCTTTGTAGGTCCTAATTGGGTTAAACCAAGCTCGTAGAAATAAGGAATGTATTGTGCATCAATTGTTACTGAGAATGTGTAATCATCCAGCAGCCTTACGCCTGTAAATACCTTGCTCTTGCCCTGAGCAAAATCTGCCCAGCCTTTGAAGTACTTACCAACCAAGCTGTTGTCTGCGCCCATGTCACCTACTACCTTTGATGACCAGAGCATAGCAGTTGTAACATAGTCAACTGCCTTAATTTCGGAACCGTCATTAAACACAAGTCCTTTATTGATTGTGTAAGTATAAGTCTTTGATCCGTCAGCATTGACTTCAGTCTTATACTCCTTTACTGCGGTTTTGTTGACAACAAACTCACCTGCGTTGGTTATCTCAACCGTTTCATTTCCTTCAATCATTTTGTAAATATCGTAGTCGGCTGCGCCATTCTGGAAAAACGGTACAAAATCACCGCCGATTTCTGTGGTGCTGCCAATAATAAGCTGTCCGGACGGGTCTTTGCCGGCTTTTTTTCCGCATGCAGCAAATGCAGTCGTTACTATGCATGCGATTAGCAATACAGATACTAATTTCTTTACCATATTATTTCCTCCTAATAGAATTAAGAATTGCCTAAAAATGAAAAACGCCCTGCTAGGCAAGCAGCGTCGCGATTAGCAAATCTTATGACTATTATAATGTCTACTTATGGCTTTGTCAATGTACTATGATAAATTAAATGCCTGCTAATTTAAGACATTTGCAGCGATATTTTCTAGCAAATTCAATATTTCACCGCATTGTCCGTTATTGGCCAGGCTTTGGACAAAGCCCTGCTTCAACGAAAACACCTTATATTTTCGCTGGGGTAACCAAGTCACATATTCGGTTAGCAATTCATATAATGTGACATAAAGGAGTGAAATAAATGTTATCTCAATCAAATATTGGTATTTTTGGCGGAGATATGCGTCAGGTATATCTGGCGGATGCATTGCTTAAAAAAGGATACCATGTCTACACCTATAAGATACTGGAAAAGATTGAGCACAAAAACTGCACCCAGATGAACAGCCTGAGAGAACTGTTTGAGCAATGCAAAATTGTAATCGGCCCAATTCCCTTTAACAAGGATCATGTCTTTGCAGCTTCTGCAAATGCCACTGAAACTGTAGATTCCAGCCTGTCAAAGCTTATAACAGATAATCACATCCTAATCGGCGGAATTATTCCGTCCCAAATAGTCGAAGGCTGCCAATCCAGGGGCATCCCTTGCTATGATTATATGAACGATGAAAAAATTGCAATTTTAAATGCTATAGCAACCGCTGAAGGTACTATCATGGAGGCAATCAAAAGCAGTGATATCAACCTTCACGGCAGCAATTGCCTAACTCTGGGATACGGTAGATGTGCTAAAGTCCTGGCAGGTAAATTAAAGGCTCTGGATGCCAGGGTTACAATAGCCGCACGTTCCCCGGAAGCACTGGCATATGCTGAGGCTGCAGGCTTTCAGACATGCGAACTGTCTGAAATAAAAAACATACTGTCCTCATTTGATTTTATATTTAATACAATACCGGCACTTGTTCTTGACAAAGATCATCTTGCACATGTTGATCCCAAGGTTACAATAATTGATATTGCTTCACAGCCTGGTGGAGTAGATTTTGAATATGCCATTAAGCATAATCTGAACGCCAAGCTATGTCTTGGCATACCCGGAAAGGTTTCACCAAAGACATCTGCTGATATTATTTTTAGCGGTATTATGTCCTTTATTAAAGAAAGAAGTGATTAGATGAAATTAAGCGGAAAAAATGTTGGTATAGCCTTTACAGGCTCATATTGTACTTTTGAGAAGGTTTTTCCACAAATAGAAAAGCTGCTCTTGGAAAACGCCAATGTTTATCCAATCTTTTCCGAACGCAGCCAGGCCACAGATACCCGTTTCGGTCTGGCCAAGGATTTTCTTTTGCGGGCTGAAGCTATCACCGGTAATCAGCCCATAACAACAATTGTCGAAGCTGAAAAAATCGCCCCCAACAAAATGCTGGATATACTGGCCATCGCTCCTTGTACAGGCAATACCCTGGCAAAGCTGGCGCTTGCAATCACTGACTCTACCGTATTGATGGCCGCAAAGGCCATGCTCAGAAACGGCAAGCCTGTAGTTATTGCCATCTCCACGAATGATGCCTTAAGCAATAACCTGAAAAATATCGGATATCTTGCCAACAGCAAGAATGTTTATTTTGTTCCCTTCAGACAGGACAATTACAGGGATAAGCCCAACAGCATGGTGGCCGAGTTTGACCTGCTTGTTCCTGCTCTGGAGGAAGCCCTTGATGGAAGGCAGCTTCAACCTATTCTCTTAAATCCCAAATAATCAGATCCGATCTTATTAATAAACAGCATGAACTTTTCGGAGCAGTTTCTATCCAAAACAGAATACAGGAGCCTGCTGCAGACCTTATTACAACAAGGATAGCACAGCAGGCTCCAATAATTTAAATTATTGCTCTGATTATATATGCCTTGTACGATCAGTTACTCCTTGGATGTATTTGGCTTCTCAAGATCTACGATAGCGCTTTTTTTCATAGGGATGCGGCAGTTCTTGTTGTTTCCGAATTCAACTATTACTACATCATCCATAACGTCAATAACCACGCCATAAAATCCACTGCTTGTCAGTACACTGTCGCCGGGAGCAATCGTAGCCAGCATGGCATTAAGCTGCTTCTGCTGCTTTTTCTGCGGCCTGATCAATATAAAATAAAACACAACACCCAGTAAAGCAATCTGACCAAACAGCATAATCCACTGCAATGTCGGGTTGGCTGCTGCCTCAGCGCCAGCTTCCAATAAAACAAAATTATTCATTAATCATTAACCTCCTGATCATTATTCTTCATTATTTGCTAAACTTTCCAGCTTTTGCTTTTTGTATTGCTTATAACGTCCTTCTCTGATTGCCAGCCTTATTTCTTCCATCATATGATTGTAAAAATACAGATTATGAAGCACTAAAAGCCTCATTCCCAGCATTTCCTTAGCCTTCAGCAGATGTCTTATATAGGCTCTGCTGTAGCGGCTGCAGGCGGGACAAGCACAGCCTTCTTCAATAGGCAGACTGTCCAGCTCATATTTTGCATTCATCAGATTCATTTTTCCCCTGTTGGTATAAGCATGGCCATGCCGGCCATTGCGGGTCGGGTATACGCAGTCAAAAAAGTCCACTCCCCGATCAACCGCTTCAAGGATATTGGCAGGTGTTCCCACACCCATCAGATAAACTGGCTTATCCACAGGAAGATAGGGTACTGTTTCTTCTATTATATAATACATTTCCTCATGACTTTCGCCCACCGCCAGTCCGCCCAGGGCATATCCGTCAAGCTCAAGCTCTGTTATCTGCTTAGCGTGCTCAATCCTGATATCGGCATATGTTCCGCCCTGATTTATGCCAAACAGCATCTGCTTTTTATTAATAGTATCCTCCAGGCTGTTCAGCCTTTGAAGCTCCTTCTTACAGAGTACCAGCAATCTGGTGGTACTGTCAACAGAATCCTGCATATACTCTCTGCTGGCAGGGTGGGGAGGACACTCATCAAAGGCCATTGCAATAGTTGATCCCAAATTGGACTGTATTTGAATACTTTCCTCCGGACCCATGAAAATTTTCCTGCCGTCAATATGGGAGTTGAAATAAACTCCTTCCTCCTTTATCTTTCTCAGACCCGCCAGTGAAAAAACCTGAAATCCTCCTGAATCGGTAAGTATGGGTCTGTCCCATACCATAAAGCTATGCAGGCCGCCCAGCTGCTTTATCACCTTATCTCCGGGTCTGACATGCAGATGGTAGGTATTGGACAGCTGCACCTGGGTTCCAATCTCATAAAGATCTGCAGTTGAGACGGCGCCCTTTATGGCTGCTGCTGTTCCTACATTCATAAAAACCGGGGTCTGGATGGTTCCATGAACGGTAACAAACTCACCGCTTTTTGCCATACCGTCCCGTGCTATTAATCTGTACATAAATCTTCCTCTTTCTGAAGCACATCCTGTCGCAAAATCTGACATTGCAAATTTAATCTGCAACTGAGTATTTGATATCTCTGCAGGACTTTTTCAGCAATACTCTGCACAGTAAATCAAGCCAGCTGCCACTTTTAGTATACAATATTAAAAGTATAGCATAAAGCTTTATATTTTCAATAAAAAAATCACCGATATAATAAAGATATTATAAAGAATATTTAATTTCTTCTATATTTTTTTACTTTAATATGCAAATATGCTAATACTGCAATATGTATTTGCAAATTTATAGAAAAATTGGTAAAATAGAGGTGTCGTTAAATATCGGATTTTTACGAAATCTATTATCCACTGATACTTTTATTTATGGCTTATGGTTGACGGAGGCTAAGGTATGTCTATAAAAAAATCATTGCGTATTCTGCTTATAATATCAAGTATGTTGCCTGTTATGCTGGTTTTGGTTATTGCCCATGGCCTGCTGACCGACAAGCTTATTAATTCCAATACCGCCAAACTGGCCCAAACAGCCAGCATCAGCATCAACGGACTGGAAAGCCTGATAGATGGCAAAAAATCCGAGGTTGCACTTATGTCAATGAATCCGGAATTAATCTCAGTCCTTAAGCAGAACAGGTATAATGCAGATTTTGATAAAAGTAAAGCAGAGCTAACCTTACGGACACTTATAAGCAATTGCAGTGATCATGAGCTTCTTTGTTTATATAATCTGAATAATGAAATTATTGCCTGTTCCGATTCCATATATGCGTCCTCCGCCGATTACCTGCCTGAACCAGCGGCTTTTGCAGATGAGAAAGGTATCATTATCAGCTCCGATGGAATAAAGCCTGCTCTTATTAACGATCAGTTGCTATATAAATTTGACATATATGCTCCTGTTAAAGATCCGGATACAGATGAAATTCTGGGATACCTGATTAGCACCGTCAACACATCATGTCTAAAGGATTGTCTCGAAAATATAAGGGTTGGGGAGAGCGGCTTTTGCTTCCTTCTTGACAATACAGGACGTTACATATATCATCCCAAAGCAGAGCTGATTGGTACTGCAGTTGATTCAGAACAGCTAAGCTCCATTTTAAGCTCATATATGAACGGACAGGCAACAGAAAACGGCTCATTATTAATATATTTTGACAACACAAATCTGGCTGTAGGCTACAGCATTGTACCGGTAACAAACTGGATATTGTTTATCCGGCAGGATCTGGCTGAGATTAAATCTCTGACTACCGTACTCCTGTCTTTGCTGATCTTTGTCTGCGTAATCCTGCTGATTATCACCGCTATCGTAGCCAATGCCCTGTCCAAAATATATTCCACCCCTATAATTGAGCTGAGGGATGCCATGCGCACTGCTGCAGACGGCAATCTCAATGTTCAGACAAATATAAAAAGCAATAATGAAATTGGTGAGCTGTCAAAAAGCTTTAACAAAATGCTGCACATCATCAAAACCAACTATCAGGAGCTCGAATCCATGCACGATGAGCTTTTGTCCAGCGAGGAGCAGCTTCGTTCCAATTATGATCATATAGAATTCCTTGCCTACCACGATACGCTTACCAACCTTCCCAACAAGCTGGCCTTTCTTGACTATATCAACGCAGTGCTTACCTCCTCTCCTGCCGATCAGATGCACGCCGTCTATTTTGTGGATCTGGACAATTTCAAAACAGTCAACGACACCCTGGGCCATGAGTATGGAGATACTTTACTGTTAAAAACCGCCCAAATCCTGTCCTCTCTGGTAGGTACCGCCGGCATGCTGGCCAGAGCCGGCGGAGATGAATTTCTGATATTCAAGGAAAATATAAAATCGAAGGAAAACGCCGTTGCCTTTGCTTCCCAGATAGTGGACTTTTTCAGAAATCCGCTTGACCTTGAGGGTGAAATAGTATACATATCCCTGAGCATCGGTATTTCCATATATCCTGAAAACGCCCTTAACTCGAATTCCCTTATAAGATACTCCGATATTGCCATGTATAAATCGAAGGATACCGGAAAAAACAAATATACCTTGTTTGACAAAAAGATGGAGGAGGAGCTCAACCGCAACACACTAATAATTGAAATTCTGAGAAATGCCATAGAAAATAAGGAAATATATATACAATACCAGCCACTGGTAGAATTAAAGACTAACAATGTGGTTGGCTTTGAGGCCCTGATGAGAATACATAACGACCGCCTGGGCTTCATAGCTCCCACTGAATTTATACCCATTGCTGAAGAAAGTGGCCTTATAATAGAATTAAGCTCCTGGCTGCTGAGGGAAGCCTGCAGCTTCACCAAAAACCTGATAGATATTGGGGCTAAACCAAGGCCGGTCTCTGTCAATATATCATCCATACAGATTAACCATCCCGGCTTTGTGTCCATGCTGTCGGAGGTATTGAAGGAAACAAAACTTCCTCCCCAGTATCTGGAACTCGAAATAACCGAAAGCTCCCTTGTATCATCCATTACAGATGCCACCAAACTCCTTCATGAGCTTCAAAAGCTTGGCGTCAGAATATCCCTGGACGATTTCGGCACCGGATATTCCTCCCTGAATTACCTTACCAAAATGCCTATCAATACTCTGAAGATCGACAAATCCTTTATAGACAATATCTGCAACAGCAATAAGGATGCCTTTATATCAGAGGCTATAATCCAGCTGGCCCACAGTCTGGATATCAAGGTTGTTGCAGAAGGAGTGGAAAATGAGGAGCAGCTTGTTTTGCTCCGCAAGCAAAGATGTGATTTCGTCCAGGGATATATATACAGTCCGCCCCTGCATCCCTCAGCCCTTCTTGATATTATCAGGGAGGATGATATGATTATGCAGTGTTCACTTTTTTAGCGGACAGCACTATATAAACTGAAGCGACATTTCTAATAAACCGGTTAATACATCACAGTTACTGATTTCTTCCCCATAGGATCTTGCTGAGCATATTCTGTACATAAACTAGCGGGCTATAATGTTCCGATGCATTATAACCCGCTTATTTTAGCTTTAAAATATTCAAATATGGTTTATTTAATCAGATATTCACCGTATATCACACTGACGGCTTCTGGATTAAGCGGCTGTAGCCTGATTATTTTGCAGCAGCGCCTGAGCAGCCAAGAACATTGACAATTTTATGCTTAACAAGATTCTTGATATAGGTTCTGCCAACTGCAAGATACTGTCTGGGATCAAAGTGGCTGGGATTGTTGAAGATGTATTCTCTTACACCTGCAGTAAATGCCAGTCTCAGATCAGAGTCAATGTTAATCTTGCATACTGCACTCTTGGCAGCCTGTCTTAACATATCCTCAGGAATACCAATAGCATCATCAAGCTTTCCGCCATATTTCTGAATAATTTCAACATATTCCTGAGATACGCTGGAAGCACCATGCAATACTATCGGGAAATTAGGAAGTCTTCTGCTGATCTCCTCAAGGATATCAAAGCGAAGCTGAGGCTTCTGACCAGGCTTGAACTTGAAAGCGCCATGGCTTGTACCAATAGCTATAGCCAGGGAGTCGACACCGGTACGCTCAACGAACTCTTCAACCTCATCAGGTCTTGTAAAGCAAGCATCGGCATCACTTACATTAACGTCATCCTCTATACCTGCCAGCTTGCCCAATTCGCCTTCAACAACAACGCCATGAGCGTGTGCATACTCTACTACCTTCCTGGTGAGAGCTATATTGTCTTCAAAGCTGTGCTTGGAACCATCTATCATAACGGAAGTAAATCCGCCATCGATACAAGCTTTACAAATCTCAAAATCCTCACCATGGTCCAAATGAAGTGCGATCGGAAGATCTGTATCGATAATAGCTGCTTCAACAAGCTTTACAAGATAATCATGCTTTGCATACTTTCTTGCACCTGCTGAAACCTGAAGAATAACAGGAGCATTCTCCTCTTTAGCTGCTTCAGTTATACCCTGGATGATTTCCATGTTGTTTACATTAAATGCACCAATTGCATAACCACCAGCATAAGCTTTTTCAAACATTTCCTTCGTTGTAACTAATGGCATAATTTATCCATCCTTTCCACTTGTTAAATTTTTTTCAAATCTTTATTTATTATACCACAAAAATGTTAATTGAAAAGTTGTTTTTATTTTTTTTGCGCCCTGTCTGCTAGCATGGCAAATGCTATTTTGGCAAAAGGGAGCAGCCTGCGTAAAATCCGGAATAAGGACTTAAATATACCATGTCCAAAATCGCTTGTCAGCAGAAAGATTAAGCTATAAAATTATATCTGCAATATTTATTGCCAAAATATCAAATAAAGATAAGCAAAGGATTGAAAAATTTATGGAAGCAAAACGTGTAGCGGACTCATTGACAGAACAGGTGCAAATATTGATGCCTTCTCATATAAATGGTGCCGGCCGCTTATTTGGCGGACAGTTAATGCAATGGATTGATGTTGTTGCGGCAGTAGTAGCCCGCAGGCATTCAGGACATAATGTTACTACTGTCGCTGTGGATAATCTTCAGTTTAAGGCAGGCGCCTTTATAAATGATACCCTGGTATTAATAGGCCGTATCACTTATGTAGGAAGAACCTCCATGGAGGTCAGGGTTGATACCTATGTGGAAAATATGAAAGGAATCCGTAATGTAGTTAACCGGGCTTATCTGGTTATGGTTGCCCTGGACGATGACGGCAACCCGGTAGAGGTACCGTCATTAATTATCGAAACCGAAAGCGAAAGAGCCGAATGGGAGGCAGGCAAAAAGCGCTACCAGCTGCGAAAAAGCAGACGGACGGAAGGATATTAATTGAGGATATTAATTTACGGAAGGAAAAGCTTACAGGGATTTATTCTATAGGAAATTCTTACGAATTTCCTATAGAATACTGCCTGACTGTAATTTATATTTTTCTGCCTGTTACGGGTTATTTAAGCTGATCCAGCTGTCTTTTTCTGTTCTCCTGCTTGATTTTTGCATTTTTTAAGGTTTCCTCATCCATATGATCCGCATTGTGATTTAAATAGCCTTCTGAATAAACAAGACGTTTTTCAGTGTTTTCCCTCTGGTCATTACTGTGGTTTTCGCCATGGGCAATAATATTCTTCAGATTTTCTATCTGATTCTCCCTCTCCTGGTTAACCCTTTTGGCATGCTCTATATTTTCCTTTGAGCCTGCTATGTCGGAATGCTCCTCCAGATGCCTTTCCGTACGGGTCTTTTTCTCCACCAGATTGATCAGGTGATCTACCCTTCTTTCATTTTCTATGGCCTTGATTTCTTTATTATCTATGCTCATAGCTTCCCTCCCTTATGATAAAACAAAAGATGCATAAAAATGAGAGCCATAAAAATCAGTTCTCTCAAGATTAGATTTTCCTAATCTGATTTGCGATATACTTTATATTATTTGATAGAAATACAGCTTGTTGGGAAGCCATGATATCTTTGCCTTTTTAAATATTAATATATTAAATTAT
>JAAZDK010000186.1 GCA_012512855.1 Clostridiales bacterium | reverse complement strand
GATAAACCAAGGGGATATTATACCCTTTTGTGAATAACTTTCATAAAAATTTATCCTTGAAAATGAACTGTCGTAATAATTCCATGGATAAATCTATGATTTTTTACCCTCATGAATAATTCAGGATTATTACTTCATTACTGTTAAGCTTTAGTTTTGGCGCAAATTATGTCTCAGCAGCTTGTCCAGGAATGCATCCCTATTATGTAAACGCTGTATCTAGTGTTAGTAACTATAGGGGTAGCCATCAGTTTAATTATCCTAATATGTTTGACGGTAATGGAAACCCAATTACAGGCTGGTGTTCTTTTGATGCGGAAGTAGTAGTATACTACATAGTTTGCGGAGCATGCTACACAACGATTTCAGCTCCATACAGTCAAACCAGAACGTATAATCATACTGCTTGCGGACAATAATTACGCACTTAATAAAGATCACGCTATTGTATTAATAGCGTGATCTTCATTAGCAAAGATAAATAAAGACAAATAATTAAATAATAATTTTAGACTGAAGTATAAACCAAGGTTAATAAAGGAGATTATTCGATATGATAAAAACTTTTAAGATAAGAATATTTAGTATTATATGTTTGAGTATATTCCTGAGCGCTTGCTCTAGTTTTAATGTTGGTGATACAAAAGATAATTCCGATGACAACCCTAAGATATTCAAAAATGTCAGCAAAATTATAGACAATTCAAATAATAGCGAAAGCGATACATATTTGATACAGGGATTAAAGGATGAAAACCTGGTGGTTAAAGGTAAAAATGATGATTACATTAATTTAAGTATAAATATAAAAGAAGAAAATTATGGTCTGCTTTGCAATGACCCTGTTTATAATATTTTGTATTACGTTAATCTTGGTGTGGATAATTTCATATACCGCATAAAGGATGGTAAATCAGAGCTTGTGTTGGAACTGCCTGCAAAAAGGCTCTTTTGTATGGATGGCAAGTTATATTTTATGTTGGAAACATATGATACCGGTACTATAAATGGCATGGTGAATGGAAATATATTTTGCTATGATCCTGTCAGTGGTGTAGCAAAGAAGATTATTGATGTGAATGCCTATAAAATGTTTGTTTATCAGGATGGAATTTATTATTTAGATGCAAACACCGAAACAAAAAGCAGCAATGGAATAACATCTTGGAATATGTATTATTATTCCTTCCTGACAAAGAACAGTGAGAAGATTAATGCAAAGTATATCTCGCTCTTAAAGTGGAAAGATTATCATTTAGCTTTTGAGGTCAGAGAAGTAGATGAGGAAGAGGTATACCAATTATACGGTATAAGAGAAAAATTATATCAGGCAACCAGCATGAAACTTGAAACACTGGATCAATCAAAATCCATCAAGCTGACAGACGCTCAGGTTTCAAGTAATTATTCCATCGCAGGGGACAAGCTTTATTATGTATACGACAATAAAAGCTTTAACATATGCGACTTAGAGACACAGGAAATAAAGGAAATCCCTTTGGCAAAAGAGTGCTATAAGGATTTTATCGTATTAAATAATGGAATGATTTATTTGGATAGTTTGATATGTATTAATCCGGAAACTGGGATGCAAAGCATAATAACTCCAGAAAATGAAGCAGAAGTGCTATATGAATTATATACTGATGGTGAAAACCTGTATGGTGTAGTGAATCCACCTTATGCAAAAGGTTATATAAGAAGAATTGTTATTGAAGAAGATCCGGATAATGCAAGGATACTTACGAACGAAGATGGAATAACCTACGAAATAAATCGATATGTATACCATACATTGCCTATGGGGGAGAAGGAGTAAAAAATGAAGAAACTTTATTTATACCAATTTTTCCTGTTCATCTTACTTATTCTTTTTGGGACTGCCTGTAACAGGAAAGATAAAGATATAATAGATCTTGAAGTTGAAAGTGATTTTTTGCAATATGAGGTTGAGGATATACAAGCTTATACAGTAGATGAGGAAGGCTCCTTGTATTTGGTTGGTACTAAAAGTGCCGACTGTAATCATGAAAATAGTGATGAAGTAGCTCCAGGACATTTACATTATACTCTGTATTTACATAAATATGATCTGAATGGGAATTTAGTGTTTACACACGATTTTGAGGATATAGGGCGCATTGACTGCCTTGCTGTAAACGGAACGAAGATATACCTGTCAATACCGGGCCATAATGATCAGGGAGTCGCTGTGTCCGGCCTTTATATCTATCATATGGACACAGGAATTATGGAACATCTGTATGATTTCTCTTCCTTTGAATATGCCAAGCAAATAATATATCTGGATAATCGGGTTTATATATTGGGAAATAACTCTTATGAGATGGTAAGAGATTCAGAAGATTATACCGGAGTATTTCGTTCTAGAGGAGAAAGATTAGTATACTATTCTTTGGAGGATAATTTAGGATATGATCTGGGGATTAATATTCCAATAAGTATGACTTCGTGTGAGGATGGGACACTTCTGATTCACAGCTATCTTGAAAATGAAGGATATTGTCTTTTAAAATATGACCCTAAAAAGGATTTACTAAAGCTAGTGTCAAACTTTGATTCCGGTTTGTTTCATTATTTTGCAGCTTGTGATCAGGGGAAAAAACTTATATATATCAGCAATATCAATTTCGACAGAGGATTAGTGTTATCGGATTTCCAGGCAACTAATGAAGAGGCTGAAATCTTCTCTGATGCGACCCTCGCCAACTTTGGTATCTATTATGTTAAGGGTCAGGTTTACTGCATGAATAATGCAAGAGTCATCGTAAGATTTACTCTTGATAAATACCTCAAAGAGAATCGGATTATTAAATATATTTCTCCAAAAGGTTTGGAGGGTGAACCCTTTGGATGCGGATATCGTATGGAACGGTTAGAATTGGAAGATGATGAATTTGCATTAAAGATCCTGTCCCAGGATAAGGATTATGATATATGCTTTATGAATACATCCAGTTACTTTAGTTATAATATCCGGAAAAATGGTGTGTTCTATCCGTTAAATGAGGTGGAAGGAATTCAAGAGTACCTTAATGCCTGCTTCCCTTATGTGAAGGAAGCGGCGATTAATGAGATTGGTGACATCTGGATGCTTCCTGTTGGAGTGGATATTCCTGGCCTAATCATAAATAAAGAGGTTGTGGCAAAGACAAATATTGGACTGAAAAATAATATGACATATGAAGAATTCTATCAGATGCAAGATCAGATGACACAGGACTTATATCAGAAAGCAAATTTTGGGCCTTATGTATTATATAGATCGTTTTTTGCCCAATACTTTAACCAGAAAAGGGATATAGACTATAACTTTTTAAGAGATAAGTTGATATTATTCCGTAAATATGACTCGCTTTTGCCGGATGGAAAATATTTTTATCCGGATGATGAATATATATATAATTATTGTGATTCGTCCTTTTGGTATGAAGTAACATTAAATCTAACAAAGCAAGAGAGTAACCTGGATGTATATACGGTGCCAAAGTTAAACGCGTCTGACAAAAACATTGGTACATGCTCTTTTCTTGCTGTTAATCCCAACTCCAAAAATTTGAAAGATACCCTGACTTATATAGCCGATTTGATTTCATATATAATGGCGCAGAAAAAAGCTCCTTTTCATTTTAAAGAACCGATACCGGAAGAAGGAACTTTAAGACGCTCCATTTATGAGCTATATAAGAATGGTGAGATAAGCTTTTATATGGATAAAGACGTCTACATAGACGGTTTCTTTGAAGTTGTAGAAAATGGAGCCGATATTGAAGCATATATAAAAGAGACCGAGAGAAAGCTGGATAAGTATTTTAACGAATGATGGGGGATGTACATGGCAAAATCGAAAAAAATTATTATAGCTGTATGCATATCCTATTACCTGATATTATTGATCCTGACTTTATGCGCAAGGAGAATTCATAATGCATCCTTGCCCAGAGTGACTGTTGGAACTCTGGAGTTTGAAGAGTTTGATTATTATGATGAGAATTCTGATGCAGATAGAAAGAGTTTCAGGCTAGGTGCAGGAATTCCGAAGGAAATTTATGATAATCATAAGGTTTATGTTATAAGAAAGGAAATTGTCAACGGGGAAGAAAGAAATATCGCCAGGGAGGTTAAAAATCTTGAAATTGGTCAATCAAATGAAAAGTATTATGAAGTACTTCAAGGAATTTCTATGATAGATCTGGTGGTTTTTACCGGCCAGGAGTACATACAGGATGGAAGTGAAGTATATGTCGAGGAAAAAACATATGATGACACAGAATAAAGCAATTAATAATTCAGAGAAAAAATATAAGGCTAAAGCATTTACCAAATCGCTAAATTATAGGGCATTAGGGAAAATCAACTGGAACAGAAGATGTATCCTGTGTCTGATTCCAAGTCTTCTTGGAATGACAATCTTTTTCTTCTGGCCTTTTCTTCGTGTGCTGTATTATTCGGTGATTAATGATCAGTTTAATAAGAAATTTGCAGGATTTAGAAATTATTTAGATACTTTATCAAACCCGCATTTTCAGCTAGCAATGAAAAACAGCCTTTTGCTAATTCTGATTGGGGTTCCTTTATTGGTTATTTTGGCTTTGATTATATCCCTGCTTCTGGCTTATTATCTGGAACGGTATCCCAGTTTACAGGATGCATTTATCCTCCCCATGTTAATTCCTACAGCCAGTATTGTACTGATCTGGCAGGAGCTTTTTGGCAGATTCCATTCTGCTGTACCGATTTATCTATTGTTTATATGGAAAAATATTGGAATCTGTATCATACTTCTGACAGCAGCGCTGACCACCCTGGATAAAAATGCACTGGAGGCAGCCAAAATTGATGGTGCAAGGGCATTTATGCTGCATCTGAAAATTACCCTGCCTATGATTCTGCCTTCGATCTTCTTTACTGTGTTGCTTAGTATTGTCAATAGCTTCAGGATTTTCAAGGAAAGCTATTTATATTATGGCAACAAGTATCCGCCGGATCACAGTTATACCTTGCAATATTATATGAACAACAATTTTCTTAAGTTTAACTATCAAGCTCTGGCCTCAGGTTCTATCCTGACAACCCTGCTTATACTGCTGATTGTGGGAGCAGGACTTAGATTGCAAAGGAGGTACCAGTCATGAGAATAAAAAAACAGAAGAAGATTACGTTTCCAGCGATAAAGGCAACAGTCTTTCTTTTGGCAGTGGTTTTTCTTATCCCTGTAGTATTGACGGCTCTGGCCTCTTTTAGGAATGGCAACCAGATTTCCCTAAAAGGATACCAGCAATTATTCTTTAACTGTTTTCCCTTTTATCGCCTGTTTTGGAACTCTGTTTTTTATTCTGTGATAATAACTATAGGAACAGTATTAATTAGTGTACCGGCAGCTTTCGCATTTAAATTCGCAAGTTTTAAAGGGAAAGGTGTACTCTTTGTGATATATATTATTCTAATGATGATGCCCCTGCAGGTAATGCTTCTGCCAAATTACATAGGCTTGCGGGATATGGGATTGCTGTATAAACGAATTGGTATCATTTTACCCCTGATATTCTCTCCCTTTGCTGTAGTAGTAACTCATCAGTATATGAAAGAAATAGATAGTTCGGTGATCGAATCAGCAAGGCTTGATACCAACTCGGTGCTAAAGATAATATATCATTGTGTTCTTCCGCAAATCAAAGTCTGTATAGCAGCAGTAGCCTTATTTGTATATGCGGATATATGGAATATGGTGGAGCAGCCCATGATTTACCTGGATGATGATAGGCTAAGAACCTTGTCAACCTTCATTGTTCAGGCAGATCAATATGATAAAAGTGTTATGATGCCCGCATCGGTCATGTTTATGGTGCCTGTTTTTATATTTTACTTATTGTTCCATGAGGAACTTAAAGAGGGATTGAAATTGTAGCTTTTATTAGTTATCCACCTCTATTTATCAGGGGTGGATTTTTTTGATGCAATATCAATTTGTAAGGTTATCATGGTAGCCACAGCAATACAAACTGGGAATCAGGCTGTTTCTTACAACCCCGGCAGGGTATATTGATGATATGTTTTTTTTTCAGTAAATTCATGAAGATAATTGAAGCATTGGTGGACGTCGCATATAATTCCGTGTGCCTTGCAAGCATCTCTTATTATAGGCATCAGCTTATTATGATTTGGGCTGGTTATTTCATAGGAATTGCCATAGCTTCTTATATATCTTGCCTTCATGCCGGGAAAATGCTCATCCAGCTTCTCATAAAAATATTCCCTGTTTCCCTCCCTCAGGGTCATGCCTATTCCGAAGCATATAATTCCATATACCTTTGCCTCGATGCAATAGTCCAGAAGCCCTCTGATATTTTCTTCAGTATCATTTATAAAAGGAAGAATTGGACTTAACCAAACAATAGTGGGAATTTTATTGTCACGCATAATCTTTAATACTTCAAATCGTTCCCTTGTTGTGCTGACATTGGGCTCAATGATTTTGCACAAGCTCTCATCATATGTTGTTAAGGTCATCTGTACTACACACTTTGTCTTGTCGTTTATTTTCTTCAGCAAATCCAGGTCTCTTAGAATTCTTGCCGACTTTGTCTGGATAGCCAATCCAAATCCATAGGTGTAGATAAGCTCCAGGCATTTTCTTGTGTTACCTAGCTTTTCCTCCAGATGAATATAAGGATCCGACATGGAGCCTGTTCCTATCATGCATTTTTTCCTTTTTCTGCGCAGAGCATTTTCCAGCAGAAGGACTGCATTGCTTTTAACCTCGATATCCTCAAAATCATGCTTCATTTGATAGCATTTGCTTCTGGAATCGCAATAAATGCAGCCGTGACTGCATCCACGGTAGATATTCATACCGTTTGTGGATGATAAGATTCCCTTTACCTCTACCTCGTGCATAGCTAGCTCCCGTATGTATAAAGTAAAATTATAATACAGTATTATAACCTATACTTAGGATATTTTCGATAGGGACTTTTATATTCAAATTATAAGCAATATTAATTCTTCAATTCTATTTGAATGGCAGGTAAAGCCTGATATGCAAAAACATAAATAGATCCATCGGTTGACATATAAAATATGCTGGGTTATTATTATACATGATATAATATGAGATGACATATAATATAATTAATAGCATTAAATCCAAATAAGTGAAAACCACTCTGACATCAATTTTTTCACGTAGCAGTTACACGTTTGATCAGAGACTTGCGGAAGGGGGATATCATGGACAAGATAGCTGTTATTTACATGTCCAAGTATGGGGCTACAAAAAAATATGCCGAATGGTTAGGGGAGGATTTATCTGCTGATGTAATTGAGCTAAAGAATGCTAAAATAGATCATATAGAAAAATATGACCTTATCATATACGGCGGAGGTATTTATGCTTCAGGTATAGCAGGCTTTTCCTATATCAGTAAGAATTATGACAGGCTTAAAAATAAGAAGATTATAGTATTTGGCGTAGGGGCATCACCTTTTTCCGAGGAATGGCTCACCGCCCTGAAGGAACACAATTTAAAGGGTCATCTGTCCGATATTCCCTGCTTTTATTTCAGAGGGGCTTGGAATGAAGAAAGGATGTCATGGGCAGACCGAATGCTGGGCAGGCTGCTTAAGAAAATGGTAGCAAAGAAGGACCCGGCTAAATATGAGCCTTGGGAGGCTGCTTTGATGGAGACAATCGGTTCAAGCCGTGACTGGACCGACAGAAGCCAGATAAAGCAAATCGTGGAGTATGTAAAGAATCACAGCATTTGAATTTAATAAGAGAGGGACGAATATATATGGATAATATGAACTTCCTTGAGAATTATTATCATACCCATGATGAGGAAAACCGTCTGCTTTCAAGACATGGGATGGTGGAGTATATGACAACCATGCGCTATATTGATAAATACCTATTTCCCGGTGCAAGGATACTTGAAATAGGTGCCGGAACCGGAAGGTACTCACTTGCGCTTGCAAAACAGGGATATAGCGTTGATGCTGTGGAATTGATTCAGCGAAATATAGATATTTTCAAGTCTAAGATCACTCCGGAGCTAAAGGTAAGCATACGGCAGGGAAATGCCTCTGACTTATCCTTTATGGACGACGAGCTATATGATATCACGCTTTTATTTGGCCCGATGTATCATTTATATGCAAAGGATGACAAGCTTAAAGCCTTGTCCGAGGCCTTGCGGGTTACTAAAAAAGGAGGTTTGCTGTTTACGGCATACTGCCTTAGTGATGCATCAATTATCGGTTATGGCTTCCTCAAGGGCAACATACATACCTTAATTGAAAAAGGGCTGCTTGATACTGAAACATATAAAACACATTCCACACCGGCGGAAGTTTTTGAGCTGGTCCGCAAGGAGGATATAGAAGAACTGATGAGCCATTTCCAGGTCAGCAGGCTTCATTATGTGGCAACCGACCTTTTTACCAACTATATGCGGGATACTGTTGATGCCATGGATGACAAAACATTTGATACATATTTGAAATATCATTTTGCCATATGTGAGCGGCCTGATATGGTGGGAATAAGCCATCATAGTCTGGATATAGTTAGAAAGAACTGAGTAAAATATGAAGAAGCCATACTGGTTATGGGCTGATTTATTTTGAATGACACGGGAGACGAATTTATTCTGATAATATAATATTCAAAATTATATGGAGGTAAAATAAGTATGGGTATTATAGGCTTATGGTCTATTATTACTATATTGTTTTATGCGGTGATGACAGGTATCACAGTGTTGGTTATATGGGCTCTTATTTTAGCAATCAAAGCTTTGCAGATTTATATCAGAAAGAATTCATGATATAATATAGATGAATTAGCTAAATAAGGCTTGTGGTGGCAGAAGAAACGGACTGTCGATTAAATCTGTAATACGGAAGGGAAATGACGGAATGAAAATAACAGTAATCGGTTGTGGACGATGGGGCTCCTTAATATCATGGTATCTGGACAGGATTAAGCATGAGGTTACACTATACGGTCGCGAATCATCAAAGCACATGCAGCGTTTTTTGCAGGAAAGGTGCAATGATCTTTTAACCCTGCCTGAAACTGTAAGTCTCAAAACAAGCCTTGACTGCATAGCTGATGCGGAGGTCATCGTAATATCGATAAATTCACAGGGACTGCAGGCTTTGATGGATGAGATTAAACCGCTGAATGTAAGAAAGAAGATATTTGTACTATGTATGAAGGGCATTGAAATATCCACCGGTCGAAGGCTTTCCCAGGTGGCCAACGATAACCTTGACTATTCAAATGAAGTAGCTGTATGGCTTGGGCCTGGGCATGTACAGGAATTTTATAAGGGTATTCCCAATTGCATGGTGATAGACAGCAATAATGAAAATGTCAAAAGGCTGCTGGTGGAGAATTTCTCAAGTGATTTGATTCGCTTTTACTATGGACAGGACCTGATTGGCAATGAAATTGGGGCGGCAGCTAAAAATGTAATAGGCATAGCTGCCGGTATGCTGGACGGCCTTAATTTGTCCACTCTGAAGGGAGCCTTGATGTCACGGGGAACAAGGGAGGTTGCGCGTTTGATAAAGGCTCTGGGAGGCAATGAGCTTTCGGCATACGGCTTATGCCATCTTGGCGATTACGAGGCTACGGTATTTTCAAAATACAGCCATAACAGGCGCTTTGGCGAAGCCTTTGTAAGAAATGAGCCCTTCGATGAACTGGCCGAGGGATATTATACCGTAAAGGCCATGATGAATCTGGGCAAGAATTATGGTGTTGAGCTGCCTATTACAGCTGCCGTATATGATATTTTATATCAG
>JAAZDK010000185.1 GCA_012512855.1 Clostridiales bacterium | reverse complement strand
CAGAAAAGAACAGACACCATGAACTAGGAAAATACTTTGAGAGTATAAACCATAGGATAAGTGAAGGTGCCAAGAAATACGTATGGTTTTATACACACATTTGGGGCTTGTAAAAATATGAATAAAAGCTATAGTGTAGATGTGATTTCTATTAACACATCTTTGGTGATCTCTGCCTATCTATTTCCTACAGTAAAGTTACGCTATCATATTTTAGTTTTTTGTTGAAAAATAAAGAAAGCTATGGCATCATAAAAGAGTTGGTAACAGATATCTGTAATAAGCTGGTCAGATTGAACCTTGTATTGTTGTCGCAGAAGTGTGAAACAATATATTTTATGCAGATAGATGTTGTCAGTTCGGACTAATGGTAGAAAAAGCAAAAAATAACAAGGAGAAAGATAATGGAAATCTTAATGAACTTACTGCTAATGTTAGGTGGAGTAGCTGTTTTCATGTTTGGAATGAAGCAGATGAGCTCCGGTCTGGAAAAAAGCGCAGGTTCAGGTATACGAAATCTTTTTAAAAAATTCAACAAAAACAGAGTCTTTAATTATGGAATAGGTATTGGAGCCACCGCACTTGTCCAGTCTTCTTCAGCTACCTCGATTATGACAGTCGGACTGGCTCATGCAAATATCGTAACAGTCAAGCAAGGTGCCGGCTTCATACTGGGTGCAAAGGTAGGTACCACACTTACAGCATTTTTATTTGCCCTTTCTGGCATCAGCAAGGGTGGTTTTAACATAAGCTATGTATTTTCAGCTGTTGCGTTCATCGGTGTATTTATCATATTTGCCACCAGCAATGAAACACTTAATAAAATTGCGCCATTATTAATTGGCTTTGGGATGCTGTTTATAGGTATGGAAGTTATGGAAACAGCAATCGGTGGAGCTGATTCAACCCTTAGTGTAGAATTGACAAAGGTATTTACATTTGAAATAATGCAAAATCCATTTCTGCTGGTTGTATTAGGTATTGTCTTTACCTGCATTATACAGTCGTCTACTGCAGCGACCGGTGTTTTTATAGCATTTCTGTCAACGGGAGTTATTAGCAGCATAGATCAGGCATTTTTCCTGGTGATGGGAGCAAATATCGGAACCTGCAGCGACGGAATTATGGCATCCTTAACCACAAACGCCAATGGAAAACGTATAGCCTTGTTCCATCTTTTAACCAGCGTAATAGGTGCAGTAACATTTACAATAATTCTGGTTCTTTTCAGAGAACCTATAATTAGCATATTCGAAGGCTTTTTTTCCGGAAGGCCACAATTTAGCCTTGCGGTATATAATCTGATTTATAACAGTATTTATACCCTGATATTGCTTATTCTAATTGATCCCCTGGTCAATTTAGTAACCAGGGTGGTGAAGGATAAGCAGGAAAAGCTGGAGGAAGTATCATATATAGATGAGCGATTCCTGCAAACCCCGGTTGTTGCCATTGAGCAGGCATTAAGAGAATTGTATGATATGGCTATTCTGGCTAAGGAAAATCTTGATCGCGCTTATGCTGCCTTAGTCAACGAGGATATGTCTGAAAGCAAAAAGATTGCCGAGGTCGAGTATCGTATCGATTTCTTAACAAACAAGCTGACAGGCTTTTTCATCAAAATATCGTCAGTTACCAAATTTGCCGGTGATGAAAAGCTTATTGGTGGACTGCATCATGTTACAAACGATATTGAAAGATTGGGCGATTATGCTGTGCTTTTGGCAAAGGAAACAAGCTACATGAAGGACAACAATATCAAGTTTTTAGACCAGACCAAGGAAGAACTTAACCAAATCTATGCACATATTTCCGAAATGTTCGACCTGGGATTTGATGCTTTTTCAAAACGAAGAGTTGAAAATTTCAAAACTATTTCAAACATACACAAAGACATTAAAAAGCTGATTAACTCTACACGTAATGAGCATGTATTGCGTCTAAGCTCGGGTATGTACCCGGTTGAGGTATCAAAAAGCATTTATAATGTTCTGTTTTCATTGCAAAGGGTATCGGATCATATAGTGAACATTGCCTTTTCGGTTCGCTCCACCACCGGCAGTAAAACAGAGGCGCTGCAGGCCATTGAAAAAGAAATGAAAAAATTGCAAAATGCAGAACGCAAGCGGTCTGAGGAATAAGGTATGAAAAGTAGTAGACATTGATTGGTCAAACAGGGCTAAAAGATAATAAGCAGCTTGTAAATGAGAGCAAAGGTTTCCAAGCAATCGGTTAGTTACACCGATTGAAGGGGACCTTGTTTTTATTAAAAGCTTATACTATATAGCCTTTCATGCAGAATGCATCCTAAACATGCAGATTTTAATTAAAAATTGCGAAGAACAATTGTTCTGTATTTTGATATCTGTTATAATATTGCTAATATGATAGAAGCATACTGTACGGGATGGATAAAGTCCGGCGTAGTCTTATTAAGACACAAAAGTGACTGGAGAGCCTTTATAAAAATAACAGTTTCAAGGAGGATAAAGATATGCACTACAGACCGGCCACAGTGGAGGATTTGGATGAAATATGCTGCTTAATCAGAAGGGCAATTGAGCTTATGGAGCAGCAGGGGATTTTTCAATGGGATGAGCTGTATCCTGCGCGGGAGGATTTTTTGGAGGATATTAATAACAATAGCCTGTATCTAGCTGTTGAAGATGATAGGATAATAGCAGTTTATGTTATTAATCAGGAATGTGACGAAGAATATCATAAATGTGATTGGAAAAATCCTCAGGAAAGTGCCTGCATTATTCATAGATTTTGTGTTTCACCGGATTTCCAGAATAAAGGTATAGGCTCTAAGGTACTGTCGGACGTTGAAGAGCAAATAAGAGGAATGGGGTATAAATCAATCAGACTGGATGTGTTTTCCGGGAATCCATATGCCCTTAGGCTATATGAGAAAAAAGGTTATGAAAAACGTGGGCATGCGGATTGGAGAAAAGGGCGGTTTTTTCTGATGGAGAAAACGCTTTAAGTTGAGATATAAATAGATAGGGCATAAAGGAGCGATTGCATTTTTATATATATCAGAGGTGGAAAATGAAGCTATCGGACAAAGTCAAAGCTGTAAGCAGAATGCAACAGTATATTGCCACACATTTGGATGAAAATATCACGCTGGATGATGTTGCCGATGTCGCAGGCCACAGTAAATATCATGCTCTGCGTATTTTAAGGAGTTGACAGGCCGGACGGTTTTTGAAACCATCCGGGCTATGCGGCTTACCAAGGCGGCACAATGCTTGCAGATAATGATGAAAAGGTAGTGAATGTGGCGATTAGCAACGGCTTTGATTCACATGACGGATTTACAAGGGCATTTTCCAGGCAATTTGGTATTACTCCGCAGAAATATTATTTATGCTTGCTTCCGGTTTTCAGTAAAAAGCTGATTTCCGGAAGCTTTTTTTAGCGTTCTTAAGGCAGGCAATTCGGTTTAAACCATAGGTTTATATCCAATGCTGATTAACTGTGCTAGATTAATGATGTCTCAAGATAATAATCAGGTAAGAATGTTCCTTGAAAAATTAATACTGAAGCTTAGCACAAAGGAGGAGCTTATTATGGGATATTCTGCAATGGGCACAGTAAAGTGTGACAAGCAAATGGCAAATGCATATATTCTCTACATGGTGGGAGGCAGTCTTTTTGACAAGGCAAGACTTACCAATCCGATAATTGAAGTGAGCCTGAGAAATCAATACAGGGAGTTGGCTAAGGATAAGCAGGAAAGGCAGGAGATATACACTGAGAACATGCTTAGACAGTCAGTTGGCGAGTGTATGGCTGTTTTGGGACAGATGAAATCCGATATTCATGTCAGGAAGCAGGATGGATATTACCTTTTCTGGTTCAGGACAGGATTTGAAGAGATAATTGCAGTTGTTGACAGGGACGGACGAATTAATATCAGCAGAGCCTATCATCTGTCAGATGCCAAATGGCGCAGGCTTCATATTAAGTTTTTTTATAGTTATCCTGACTAAACTCAGGAAGGTCAAAAATATCTTTTATTGTTTGGTGTAATTTGGTATAATGCAAAAAAAGTTTAGAGCTAAAAGTCAATATGAAGTGCAATACAAACCAGTGTATTTATCTTCGGAGGACCCCTGTATCATTTGCAGGAGGAAAGTGAAAGAAGAGAAGTAATAAATCAGTGCCTGAAGCTTATAAAAGCTGGGGGGATATTAATTGCTTCATTTATATCTGCTTATGCACTATAATTGAATGCTTATTGAATTATCCACAAGATATTAAGGAGCATAAAAACAGGTTACTGCAGTACTTCTCAGATGGTCTTCATAAAACTATGTATGGCTTTACAGATGCATATTTTATTGATCCTGAAAATATTGAAGCTCTATTTTCAAATTATACATCGCTTAAGACTGAGCGTATCATGGCAACAGAGGGGCTGGGAAATATCTGCGAGGCAGCATTAATGCAGCTACCTGAGGATAAGTTTATGGAGTGGATAGATCTGCTTTATAAAATATCTGACAAGAAAGCGGTATGGGGTTCATGTGCACATATGATTTATGTAGGCAGAAAGAAGGATTAGGATTTCCTGTATGAAATAAAGCTGGTGAAGAATTTATGGTTCTAAATTAAAGTAAGATAAGATATTGACATCCGTTGGTCTAATGTGTTAGACTAACAACAGGAAGGTTTAATGTGTTAGACCGACGAGGTGAGAAAAATGGATGAGATTAAAGTATTTGATGCCGAATACAGGTTTATGGAATTGGTGTGGAAGCATTCGCCGGTGAAAAGCAGCAAATTGGTGGAGCTCGCACACAAGGAGCTTGGATGGAAGAAATCCACAACATACACCGTCATAAGGCGGCTTTGTGACAGGGGAATAATTGAAAATAAAGACGCCATGGTTAATGCATTGGTTGAACGTGAGCAGGTGCTGCGGGCAGAGAGCGAGGAGCATATTAGCAAATACTACGGCGGCTCTTTGAAGCTTTTTTTCAGTACATTTCTTAAGAGGGAAAAGCTTTCGGCTGATGAGATTAATGAACTTAAAAAAATAATAGAAGAATGTGAGGCCGATAAATAATATGCTGGAAAATATATTTTTGGCAGTAGTAAGAATGAGTTTTACCGCTTCAATTGCTGCCGTATTTGTGATTTTGCTCCGGCAACTGGCTGGAAGAAAGCTGCCGAAAAGCTTTTGTTATGCTGCTTGGGCTATAGTTTTGATAAGGCTATTGGTTCCGTTTTCAATTCAATCGGACTTCAGCCTCTTTAATATTGTGAAAGCTCCTGTAACTTCATTTAAAAAGGCTACAGACATAGATATGCTATGGGATGGTGGCGTCTTTCAGGATGTTGGAGATGCCAAAAAGCAAAATAACAAAGGTATCGCAAATAAGACAGAGCTTGGTTCAGATGATCAATTAAATATAAAAAATAATGGAGCAAAAAGCAATCCTGAAGCTTTAGTCACAGATGAAGCCAGCCTGTCCGTAAAGAACGGGCCTGGTTTTGTGCTGGCTTGTATATGGCTGTCTCTTTCCATCATTTTACTGGCTTTTTGCATATTCTCATTTTTAAAAATTACACGTTCATTCAGGACGGCCGTTCTCTATAACGATAAAGGGATGGTTAAGGAAGCCGCCGGCAGGCTCAAATTAAAGAGAAGGGTAAAAATTTATATTTCTGACAGAACAGATACCCCTCTGGTAACCGGCCTTGTAAACACCCGGATAATAATTCCTCCTTATCTTGCAGATCCTTCCCGCAAAAGAGAGCTGGAATATGTGATAATTCATGAGCTGGTTCACATAAAGCGCTTTGACAATATTAGCAGGCTGCTTGCTATTCTTGTATTATGCATTCATTGGTTCAATCCGCTGGTCTGGCTCTGCTTTTTCTTTTATCAGAAGGATATGGAGATATCCTGTGATGCCAGAGTTCTTACTGCATATGAAAATGATGTACGGACTGAATATGCAAATTCACTTCTAAACGTTGCTGAAAAGCAAAATACCTCATTGCACGGCCTGGCTATTGCATTTGGAGAAAGCAATATTAAGGGAAGAATAAAGGGAATATTGGGATTTAAAAGGAATAAGATCTGGCTGGGGATTATTGCTGCTTTATTACTTGTCCTTTCTGCATTTTTCCTTCTTACAAACGGAAAAAATGATGGGAAAATTAATTATTTTTCAAGAAACAGGCTTATAGCAATAAATGACAGTACTTTAACAGAACTGTTAAAGCATAGGAGCAGATACATTGGCAATGCAAGCAATGCAGGCAATCTGATTGACAAACTGCCCTATGGAAGGATGAAGGAGGGCATTGAGCTTGATACAGCCCAAAAACCATATGGTATTACGGTAAAGTACCGGCTGGAGAATATTGATGCAGCAAATCAGGATACTGATGCATTAATAGAGAATAATGTGAAGCCTGTATTGCTTGATAATGCTTTAATCCTGTTTTCGCTTATTGAAAATGTTGACATAGTTAAATTTAATATATTGCCTGCAAATATAGTAGTACAGTATGAAAGGTCACAGCTGCAGCAATATTTTGACAGGGAATTGTGGGAGTATTCGGCCAGTAAAGAGGATTTTGAGATGTTCCTGTTGGATATATATTTTGAGATATTTATATTCCCTGAGAAATATAGCCTGGCCATGTCTTCTGTTCCTGGGATACGGATTATGGTAGGGTTGAATGCAGAGTATTATGATGCCGCCTATAGTATAAATTATTCAACCGAGAATGGGTCTTTGCTTACCAGGAATATAAGCACAGGACAAATTACAGACCACGGCAAATCATTGGATTTATCATTTGCATCATATGATATGGAATCATATGGACCCGTATACTGGTCACCGCGTGATATGGATAAGGCAGTGAAAGAGAATATAGTTACAATATCCATTCTGAATAAAAAAGGTGATATAATTATAAGCAAGCCTGTCAGGATTGAAACAGAGGATGGCCAAAGCTTTAAAGTAAAACCGTCTTACGATATCAGCTATGATGATGACTTTCAGGAATGAAACCTGTTATGAAAAGGGCCTGTGGGATTTTCCCATAGGTCTTTATTGATTTGTATCATTTAAGTATATTAATATCAAATATTGTGCAAATGATGAGAGAAACTGTTATAATATAACTAAATTAATAAAGCGCAGACCGTGGTATGTATAGCTGATATAACTAAAAGGCTTTCAAACCGTGCACTAAAGGAGGCTGCTAAAATGAATGAATATATTGAGCGTCTGAATTATATTGCAAGCAGGTATGAGCTGCCCCAAAAGCTTAATTATGATTCTGTACTTGAATTTACAAAAGGAATGGGTTCTTTGGAATCAATATGGGGTTTGTGCAACAAAGATTTAAGCAATGTTGATTTAAGCGAATTTGATGAAAGAGCCCTTATCCTGCTGGCATTTAACGATTGTACTAATTTTACGGAAAGATGTAAGCCTGATTATAAGAAATTAATGAACGATTCAAAAGATCCGGGACTTGGCGTTTCTGCTTTGCATAATGAAGGTATTTGTGGTATAGGTGTCAACGTTGCTGTAATTGATAGACCTATTTTGCGGACGCACCAGGAATTTAACGGGCGTCTTAAACAATATATCCTGGTTGATCCGGAACATGAAGATAATGACAGAGTTGATTTTCATGGATTAGTCTGTGCAGCCTTTTTGTGTGGTAATAGCTGCGGTGTGGCTAATGGAGCAAATCTATATTATTATGCTCATCCTGATAAGATGGATGGTGACATAATGTATTGGGGATATTATTTCAAGGCCCTTGATATGATAATTGAGCATAATAAAAGCAGCAATGATACCATACGGCTTGTATCAATATCGGCCGGCTTTCCCCGTACTCGCGAAGACTTATCTGAAAAAATGAATTATTACATATCTGAGCTTAAGAAATACAATTGCCACATTATTTACAGCAACAATTTTGGTGAAAGCTTTACATGCAGCTCCAAAAAGTATGGTTATTCTAATGATGATGCCAACTGCTACTGTCTTGACAGATGGCAGGTTAATGCCTGGGACAGACAAAAAATTATGGTGCCTTCAGGAGGCAGGACAAGTCCATGCAATAGTGGTGAAGATAAATATATGTATTGTGGCAATCAGAGCTGCTATAGCTGGGCTATTCCTTACCTGTGCGGAGTTTATGCACTTGCATTACAGTGCGCTCCTTCTCTTGGCTATGATGATTTTGTTAAAATAGCAGATAAAACCAAAATAAAGAATGATGATGGATTATTTGTATTAAATCCGCAGGGAATAATAGAGCATATTAGAAACGCAGATAGAGCATAATGTCGAACTTAAACTGAAATTTACTACAGAAGGAGGAGCTTTCGGTAATCCAAATCAGAATATGTGTGTTGTACCTGCCGAAAGAGTGTATTTATGAAAAAGTGTATTGTATTAATAATTATACTGCTTGTATTAGCCGGATGCTCGGCTCAAAAACAAAATCAAACAGAAACAGGTACAAATGCCTTAACCGTGGAAGATGGCAGTACGGAGCTAATAAGCTCAGAAGAAGGTTCAGAAGTGCCGGAGCAAAGTTCAGAAGAGGGGCCGGGAGAATCGGAGCAGATATATTCAGAGAAGAAAGCAGCAGATGAGCCGACAGATGAAGAAAAATATCAGCAGGCTATAGCTTTAATTAAAGAAAAGCATTATCCTCAGGCAATGGGGATTCTGAGGAGATTGGAGGATTATAAGGATTCAAAAAGCCTGTTGCAGCAGCTGCGCTATTTGATTAATGGCTCATATATCTGTAATGGAGCCTGGTTGGTAGCTGCGCTTACAGACGATGGCAGAGTTTTACTGGCTTATAATGGAAGTAATGCCGGTGAATATGCGGGTCTGAAGGATTGGAAAAATGTGATATCCCTCTCCAGCGGCGGGGATTCGATAGAAGGGTTGACAAGGGAAGGGACGATGCTCACAACCAGCACTGAAACAAAAGAGGACTTTTTAAATTCTCCTAATCTATCCACAATTGCAATGGCAGAAGTTGTAGAAGCGCTTTCGCTTTGGAAGAATATTATAGCATTTGACGCATTTTATCCAGGAACAGCCATTGCTCTTACAGCTGATGGAAGCGTATTTGCAGCATATCCCGGTTACGAAGATGGCACTGTAAAGCAAAATGGCTGGACCGACATAGTCGATGTGAAGGATGGACGGTCATATGCGCTTGGCCTTAAATCGGATGGGACTGTGATTAGTAAAAATTTTGACTACGCCGGCAATATAGATACCTCAAATTGGAGCGATATTGTTGCCATAGATGGTGCTACGTCAGTCATAGGGCTAAAAGAGGACGGAACCGTTGTTTCAACAGGCTTAAATAAATGGGGAGAGGGCAATGTGTCGGATTGGAAGGATATCATTGCCATATCTACAGCCCGCTTATATACGCTTGGCTTAAAAAGTGACGGCACGGTTGTCGCAACAGGATCGAATGCCTTTGGGCAAATGGATGTACAGGAATGGAAGGATATTGTTGCAATTGCTGCGGGAGAATATTTTTCTATTGGACTTAAATCTGACGGTACTATGGTAATTGCCGGAGACTGCAGCTTAAGCGGTGCTAGTACACCGGATGTAAGCGAATTGAAAAACTTATATGTACCTGAGATTAAGTATGAGGAAAATTAAACTGATAAATACCATGCTATATAAGGCACAGGCGCAGTGGTATGTATAATTTTCTATTCAGCCGCTTCTATATTGAGGTGGATAAGTATTGATAAAAGCATTGTTTTTTGACCTGAACGGCACACTGCTTACATCCGCCAAGAAATTGTCGGTCAAGACAAAATCTGCATTAAAGGCGTGCAAAGGTGCAGGAATAAAGATTTTTGCCGCTACTGCAAGGCCTCCGTTGCTTACTAAAATGCTTAATTTTACACAAGAGGAGGAAGAGATTTTTCAGGATGGTGGTGTATTTTATAATGGTGGATGTATTTACTGCGGAAATGCTAAATTATATACAGTATTTATGGATTTTAAAGCAATAGTCAGGGCAGGCAGGGCATTTTCTATAGCTAATCCGCTATCCTTATTATTGCAAAAATCCATTATGGCAGCTTCAAGTAAAGCCTTACAGTGCTCATCACGTTCAAGGGTTATTATTTCTTTTTTGAAATCATAATAGATGTAGCACTCACTATCATATAAGTCCTTGGATGAATTTTCAAAATAGCTTATGAATGCCTGTTCGAATGTGGCCTCATATCCGACAGAAAATGGTGAAGATAAGGGTAACATTGAGTTT
>JAAZDK010000184.1 GCA_012512855.1 Clostridiales bacterium | reverse complement strand
CCGTAAACCGGTTAGCCAACTGCCATTTATAATCCTTCCATTGCTCTTCGGTGGCACCCAGTTTTTTCATTATTTTTTTCTTTTGTAACTCTATTCGCTCAGCATCCTCAAGTCCCGTAAGAATTGTGTCCTTACACTGTATGTAGTCTGATATCGAATCCTTAAGCTGAGCAAACCTGTCCTTCTTTGTCTGATGTACTGTTTTAGCTAATAAGTTTCCCATTAAATTAATACACCTCCTGCTTCAAAACCTGGACATGATTAATCATGCTCCATTTATTTGCGTTACATGATAAGTTACCTGCAGCTTTTGTTATATGATTTTGTGTCCAAAAAGCATAATACATTTTAAAATCTGCCACTTTTATCTGAAATTTTTATTCTGTGCTTATTTGGAGGGCTTTATTCTATAGATGAGCAAATCAGGATGTTTAATTTAGATTCACCTTATATATCAGTAAGCTTTAAGTACAAGAAAAATCCAGAATATGTAATAGGATTTTTTCTATAGGATTTAATTTTCCAAGGAATTACACTGAAGGAAGCCGTATGCTATTCCAACAGTTTAAAATAGCGGTTCCACTGAATGTGAAGACCGCTTAAAAGGCAAAATACTCCCTTTCCCTTCCAAGCTTCCGAGGTTAGCTGACGGATTCGGACCGAAAGGATACTAGCCCTACCGGAATTCTTAGCCTTGCTAGATTCCGGATTCACCCCATAAAATGGTTCCCCCGTATTCTGTCTGCACAGAAATTCAGCACTATAAGTATTTTGATTTATTAAATATAAAATTATCCTGTGTAATAAGCAAGTCATATTATTGATGGCAACTTGCTCCAATATTTATTCTATATATTTTTTTTCACCTCGTCAACCCTTAACTAACCATTCATGCTATTAAACTTTACACATTCATGAAGCAAACTTTTCCCACCCATGCTTTAAGCAAGTAAATCTCTGCTCCTATATTGCTCAAAAAGTAACTAATGATGCATGTCCTTGTTACACTTGATAATATGAAATTATTGACCTTTATTCATCGGTTATAGGAACAGTAGCTCTTATTTTATACCTAATCAGTTAGCAGAAAGATTCACCACCCATCTTTCCTTTTTTAATGCATGGTGAGCAATCATAATTTTGCCTATATCAAAAATTTTAATTATCATATAGAGAATGATTGGACTCCAATTCGTGAAGGCAGCCAGAAGAAGCAAAACAGGAATTATTATAAGTGCGGCGCCTCCATCGACCCACATACATACCCTTGTGTCACCACCTGCACGTAAAATAGCCAGCTGAGTATTTATATAAATCCATAATGGCATGAACACTGCAATCAAAATCAGCATACCTTTGCATATTCCCTGTGCACTCTGACTTAGGCTGCCAAATACTATCGGAACAAGGATTGTAATTGCAAAACCAAACAGGCACATAAATCCTCCAAATATTACTGCTGCAGAAAGCATCCATATCTTTTCCTGTCTGGCCTGATTTAACCTATTACTGCCAAGGGATTTTCCTATTATAACAGCCGTTGCGGTAGTAATGCCGCTAAAGGAAGCAAATAGCAGGTTAGAAATTGTAAAGCTTGCCGCCATTCCGGATACCACATCTGCTCCGCCTCTGCCATTATAGACTGCTGCAGTGACCGTCTCCGATACAACCCATATCAGCTGTGATATTACAATCATAGAGCCCTTTTTGAGAATCTGGCCAAACAGTTTAAAATTAATGCACTTGAGAGCCGGCAGGCTGACAAATTCCGGCTTATCTATTATTGTATAGGCTATAAACATAAGCATTTCAGTGGTTTTTGCTATAATGGTAGCATATGCCGCACCTTTTACTTCGAGTTTAGGCAAACCCATATTTCCATAAATCAGTCCCCAGTTCAGGATAGTATTGATAGCCGTGGCTGTCACAGAAATAATCAGCGGAGCCTTTACCTTTCCTATCTCCCTATAGGAAGAGGCCAGAATATATGAAATTATTGACTGGACTCCAACAAAGCCCATTAAAAACATGTACTCTTCTCCATGATCCAGGATCAAATCAGCCTGAGTATTTCCAATTACCATCAGGCTTAGAATCTGCCTTGGAAAAACCATGGTTACCAGAAAATAAGCAATAGACAGGGAAAAGGATGTCACAAGCTTGAATGCAAATGCCTGCTGCATTCCTTCCTTGTCCTTAGCTCCCGAATACTGAGTAAGAAAAATTCCACCAGCCGTGCTGATTGAACCCAGGAATATCATAAAGACAAATAGAATTTGTCCGGAAATATTAACACCCAACATCTTGACATCCCCAAGTCCTGCCACCATAAAGCTGTCAATCAGAGAAATAAGACTTTGCAAAAGTGATTGCAGCATAACAGGGATTCCGATCATTAATGCACTTTTGTAAAATTTCATATCGCCGAAGAATTTTCTCTGAGCTAATATCTTCATTTGTCTCTCTCCTTTATATCTTGAAAAACGAACAGTCTTCATTTATAATAATATCGTTCAAATAATGTGTTTTATATCTGTTTATTGCTTATAAATATCAAAATATCTTACATGTGAGTGATATTATGACAAAATCAAGCGATTTAATTACAATCCGCAATGACAAATCACAAATCGTAGAATACAATAATCCGCTTTTTGAATGCTTTGCAGTAAAAACCTTTTATGGCTCTAATAAAAGCTATCATGTTACAGAACACTGGCATGAGGATTTAGAGATACTATACATCATTGACGGAGAATTAAAATACAAGGTCAATGGAAAACCCATAATACTGCATGCGGGAGAGGGAATCTGCGTTAATTCAAAGAGAATTCATTCAAATCACTCAATCCCAGGTAAATCTTGTGCTTACTATTGCAGTATTTTCCATCCATCTCTTTTATCTGCATCCAAATATGTTGAACAGACCTACCTGGCACCTTTACTGGGCCCAAATTCTTTTGATTATATACTATTAAACAAAAATGACTGGACACGTGTTATACTGGAAGAACTTGAAAGATTATTTGAGGAGACTGATCCAAAAGCAATTGAATTAGATATATTGTCGACCTCATACAAAATATGGAAAGCCATCTACAGTAATGTTGAGCTCCCGGCTATTAAATCCGAGCCTGCATCCTTCAAGATTAATACATTTAAATCCATGATCCTGTTCATCCAGGAGCACTATATGGAAAAAATTTCTCTTGAGGAAATTGCCTCGGCCGGAAATGTAGGAAAAACGCTTTGTGCCAATCTCTTCAAGAAATATGTTTCCATGACTCCCGGAGAATACCTTATCTATTATCGTATTCAAAAAAGTATAGAGCTGTTGACCAAAACAGATATGAGCATAACAGAAATCAGCTACGCTAGCGGATTTTCAAGCTCAAGCCATTATACAAAGACCTTTCGTGAAATGATGGGAACAACACCATTGAAATATAGAAAGGAACATTCTTTTAATATTACCGATTATAGCCTCATTCCTCAACGGGATCGTTATGGACGCTAGGAGGATACCATGAATAAATGTGTGATAATACCTGATTCCTTCAAGGGAACCTTAAGCTCGACCCAAATATGTGAAATCATTGCTTCAAAGGTTAAGGAGTTCTACCCTGAATGTGAAGTAATCCAGATTCCGGTTGCAGACGGTGGCGAAGGAACTGTCGACTGCTTCCTTCATGCAATGCAGGCTGATAAAGTCTCCGTAAGTGTAACCGGTCCCTATAATGAAGCCCTGGATTGCTATTATGCCAGAAGGGATAATATTGCAATAATTGAAATGGCCCAGGCGGCGGGCCTTCCATTGGTGGAAAAGCGAAAAAATCCTGCCATTACAACCACCTATGGTGTAGGCCTGATGATAAAGCACGCAATTGAAAACGGCTGCTCCGATATCATAATCGGACTGGGTGGCAGCTGCACCAATGATGCCGGCGTTGGCGCAGCCTGCGCTCTGGGGGTTAAGTTTTATGACAAAGACGGTAATGCATTTTTGCCAACCGGAAATACCCTGTCCAAAATAGTAAAAATAGATACCAGAGAGGCAAAAAGCTTTCTTGCGCATTGCACAATAACCGCTATGTGCGATATCGACAATCCCATGTACGGTCCCAATGGGGCTGCCTATATCTATGGCCCACAAAAGGGAGCTGATGCCGAAATGGTTGCAGAGCTTGACTATAATCTTCGCCGGTTATCAGAATTAATCAAAGCTAATCTTGGAACAGATGTATCTAATCTTCCAGGCGCAGGAGCTGCGGGTGCCATGGGAGCCGGTATTGTAGCTTTTTTGGGTGGCAGCCTGAAATCAGGAATTCATACGATCCTGGATTTGATTAAATTTGAGCAGCTGATAGAAAATGCCGATCTTATCTTTACCGGAGAGGGTAAAATCGACAGTCAGAGCCTTAGGGGAAAGGTTGTAATAGGAGTGGCCGAGCGGGCAGCCAAAAAGAATATTCCTGTAGTTGCGGTCGTCGGAGCTATTGGCGAGGATGCCGAGAAAGCCTATGATAGGGGTGTCGGTGCTATATTCAGCATCAACAGGGCGCCAGTTGACTTTGAGATTTCCAGATTTCAAAGCAAAGAAAATCTTGCTGCAACGATAGATTCTCTGCTGCGCTTTCGCAGACTCTGTCTGATGAAGCAAATTAACAATGACCAATATATGGAATCCTGAATTAAAGCTTCATGACATCGTTCTCCCACAATACAGCCGGGATTAAGATGATGTCAGGAAGCTATCTGTTTATATCAGGTAACTATCTGTTATTACCTATTTCATGATTATTTCAGGAAAAGACGTACCAGCTTATCGTAAAAATCCTTATATGGCTGATAGCGTACAGGCAGATCCAGCCAATTCTTTTTGTCAACTATGCTCTTGTAATGGCTGAAGGCGTCAAAGCTCGCTTTTCCATGATATGAGCCCATACCGCTTTCTCCTACACCACCAAAGCCCATTTGTTCGGTAGCAAGATGAATGATGGTGTCATTTACACAGCCACCGCCAAACTGTATGCGTTTGGTTACAAAATCAATGTGCGCTTTGTTGGTGGAGAACATATATAACGCAAGTGGCTTCGGGCGATCCTTGAGTATATCATAAACCTCTCTGAATCTATCAAATGTTAATACAGGCAGAATGGGGCCGAAGATCTCCTCACCCATTACAGCGTCGTCCCAAGTTACATTATCCATGATGGTAGGGGCTATTTGCAGGGTCAAAGGATTAGTGCCTCCTCCATACACCACCTTATTTTTATCAATTAGACCGCAAAGACGATCAAAATGCTTTCTGTTTATTATATGGCCGTAATTGGGATTATTGATAGGATCGCTGCCCAGCTGCTGCTTGATCTGTTTTTTAAGCTCATCTATCAGGCGCCCCTTCACTCTACTGTCACACAGGATATAATCCGGGGCCACACAGGTCTGGCCGCAGTTGATTATCTTGCCAAATATAATACGCTTTGCCGCAAGAGGTATATTAGCGGTACTGTCTACTATAACCGGACTTTTTCCTCCCAGCTCGAGAACTGCCGGAGTTAAATGCTCAGCGGTATGTCTGAGCACAACCTTTCCTACATTCTGACTTCCTGTAAAGAATACAAAATCAAATTTCTTCTCAAGAAGATGGGCATTTTCCTCCCTGCCTCCCAATACTACGGCAATGTATTCTTCAGGGAAGCATTCAGCAATCATTTCAGCCAGCAGATTTGCCGTTGCCGGAGCATATGCACTTGGCTTTACAATTGCTGTATTGCCCGCCGATATGGCAGCGGCAAGGGGATCCAGCGTCAAAAGCAAGGGGTAATTCCATGGGCTAATAATCAGGGTGTTACCGTAAGGGGTTGGCTGTATATAGCTTACTGAATGGAATTGAGCCAACGGCGTGCGTACTCTGCGCTTTTTTGCAAATTTCGGGGTGTGCTTAATCAGGAAGCTTATTTCTGAAAGGACCATGCCTGTTTCGCACATATAGCTTTCATATCTACTTTTTCCAAGATCCTTTTTTAGTGCTGCAGCAATATCATTTTCATGGCGCAGCACACAGGCCTTCAGCTTTTTTAGCATTTCTATGCGAAATTCCACAGGAAATGTTTTTCCGCTTTGGAAAAAACGCTTTTGTCTTTCAACCAGGTAATCTATTCTTTCTGCTGTTGTCATTGCTTATCCCTCCAATCAGCTATTTTATAAATTATCTCCATCTCCTATGTATCCATATACCTGGGTACCGGATTTGTATCGTACATTTTCAAACTTCTAACCAGTATTTCCTTTGCCGCCTGCTTCATTTCCTCAGGATATAATATCTGTCCGTAACCCAAAAAGACTCTTATCTCATTTATCGCATACTCTTTTCTGTGCAGGTCAACCATGGCTACAATCGAATCTCCAGCCTGCTTAAGTCCAATAATGTCATAGCTTCTAAATATTTCTGCAAAGGATTTGTGAACCTTAATCTCAACCGGATAATATTCCTTTTCATTTCTGCTTTCCTTAAATGCTTTAACCGAAAGAGACCAGTAATCCTTAAGTGCAAAATCATTCGGAATCGAGTAGGACTCCTCAAGCAGGGCTATATGACAAATTCTGCTGCAATTAAAGGTTCTGATATCATTTCTGGTATAGCAATAGGCCACTAAATACCATGTGGTGTATTTCAGTACCAGACCATAAGGTGCTATAATCCTTTCTGATTTTTCTCCGTCACTTCCGGTATAATATATTCTTAGCTTTTGCTGTAAAAACAGAGCCTTTATTATTGGCTGCAAATCAATTTCAGTTGAAGCTTCATCCCACCAGCTTTTTTGATCAATTATAATTTTCTGTCTGCCCTCACTTAATCTGTCCATACCAGTGTATTTTAAGCTCATTCCGCTCTCCAGTGCATTAATTAGTTTTTCCTGCTCCGGCATGGTATATAAATTAGCTATAAGTGTCCTCAAGATATCATCTGTCTGATCCAGCTTTAACTTGTAGCCTTCAATGAAGGATATCCCTCCATTTTGGCCGGTAGCTGTAATGATTGGATATCCGGCTTCACATAATACATCAATATCCCTGTAGATTGTCCTGCAGGATACCTCAAGAGCCTGTGCCATATCACGGGCCTTTACCTTTCCATCCTGTTCTATTTTCATTAATATACGAATAAGGCGATGTATTCTCATAGACAGCTTTCTCCTTTTATGACATGCTGATGTCATAAATGCTTCGATAAAATGAATATATCAAACAAAGGAGGGAAATACAATGCATATTGGAATATTAGGAACAGGATTTGGCAAATACCATGGTGAGCTTTACAAAAAAATTGACCCGTCCATACATTTGACCTTTTGGGGACGGGATGATATGAAGCTTAAAAGAATTAGCTCGGAGCTCATCTGTGATTATACAACGGATATAAATGAATTTTTTACTGACAGAAGCTTTGACTTTATAGATATCTGCCTTCCTTCGCATCTACATGCGGAATATGCACTAAAGGCTTTAGAGAATAAACACTCTATATTCATAGAAACTCCAGCCGTAACCTCACTGAAGGATGGCGTCGATATTATGGAGGCTGCTAAGAAATACGGCAAAAAAGCCCTTGTAAATATGTTTCTCAGATATGATCCTTATTATCATATGATTTTCGAGTATAGCCGAAATAAGAAATATGGCGCTCTCAAACACCTAAGCATTTATCGCAAGACTCCTCCGATATGGGGAAGACTCGGAGCGGATAATATTGCATTGTCATTAATGATTCATGATTTGGATTTTGTTACCTGGTTAAGCAAGGACATTAAATTAGATAGTCATAATGTTATAACTAACTCAGATAATTCATGCGCAATTATTGATTGCCTTTTATCTGAAAATTCACTAAATGTTCATCTACAGGGAAACTCAATGTTACCCTTATCTTCACCATTTTCTGTCGGATATGAGGCCACATTCGAACAGGCATTCATAAGCTATTTTGAAAATTCATCCAAGGACTTATATGATAGTGAGTGCTACATCTATTAT
>JAAZDK010000183.1 GCA_012512855.1 Clostridiales bacterium | reverse complement strand
CTTTTTCTTTTATACCTATTTTGACCAGGAAAAGAATTAAGTTTAATCATATACTTTTAATTGTTGCAGCTATATTGGCCCTAAGTTCCGGCATAAGCTACAAGGCCGGCACCGTAATATGGGCGGCAGGAATAGAAAGCGCCGATATTACCCAAAGCACCAGGGATTCCATGGAAATGGCAAGGGGCGGCAGAATTCAGGTGGATCCATATCTTCGTTCCACCAAAAATGAGAATGTTTATGTTATCGGTGACAATATGTTTTATATTCCGGAGGGAGAGCAGACACCTGTTCCCCAGATGGTGGAAAACTGTGAGCAGAGCTCCGATGTTGCTGCCCACAATATAGCCTGTGCTGTATACGGCAAGGGTGAGATGAAGAAGTATAAGCCTAAATTCCATGGTGTTATGGTCAGCATAGGCGGCAGATACGCAGTATGTTATCTGGGACTGCCAGGACGCTTCTTTAGTTTGCCTTCATTCCTTGCAATGTTCGTAAAGCATTTTATAAATATTGTGTATTTTGTTCAGGTTGCAGGATGGAATAAGGTATTCAGCTATATGAAGCATGAGTTCTTCACAATAAGAAACTGCAGAAGCTTTGTAGGTGGTCACTTCTCCAACAGAACACCCAGCTTCCTGCTGGTACCGCTTAGAATCTGGCTGGGTGCCGTCTGGCTGTTTGAGGGTATTATGAAGGTGGTTGAGGGCTGGTTCAGTAAGCCTATGCTCACATCCTTCTTCAGTGGTGCCAATGCCTGGTATGACAGTATAATAAACGGAACAGCAACTCCGGATGCGGGCAGTTCGGCAACTACAGCCGCAGCTAATATAATAGGCAGGGCGGTCAGCATGGTTTCAACCAAGGTTAATGCAATAGCCCTGGCGGCAGATGTTTCATCCAGCGCCACACCAAGTGCAGCCGCTGAGACAGCAGAGGCTGCCGGAACTGTCTTAATGAACTGGAATATACTTGGTTTGTTTAAGATAATATTTGTCAGCGGCAAGGATTTGGCTCATTCAAAGCTTGGTGATTATGCCGTTAAGCTGGATGTTCCCTTAATGAACTGGTTTATAGACAAGCTGATACTGCCGACTGACGGTATCCAGCTGGCAATGCAGATATTTATCGTTTTAGCGGAAATACTTATTGGTCTGGCTCTGATAGGCGGACTCTTTACCACTCCGGCTGCTGCATTTTCACTGATTTTGCAATTTATGTTCCTGTGTACGACAGGCCTGTATCTTGGTAACATCTGGATGGTATTTGCAGGAATAGTAGTATTAATCGGAGCCGGAAGAAGCCTGGGTCTGGATTATTACGCTATGCCTGCACTAAAAAGATGGTGGAAGAAGCTGCCATTTGTTAGAAAGTGGTATATTTATAATGATTAACAGAGATATGAATACAGAGGAAAAGATTGAACCTATAAAGACTGATGAGGCTCTGGAGCTTGTAAAGGCTGAGCTTGTCAGGACCCTTTCCAAAGCTCCCTTGATAATTCGGGAGTATACCAGACACCTGGCTGCTTCCTTCGGGAAACTCATTCGAGCCAGCTCAGTACTGACGTGTGCGGAGGACAAGGATGGACTTGTATCAGCTGATGCAATAAAGATTGCTGCAGCAATTGAGATTTTGCATCTGGCCACCCTGGTTCACGATGACATTATAGACAATGCCGGATTAAGACGAGGAGATGTTACACTCCAGAAAAAATACGGCAAGCGTACTGCGGTTATCTGCGGCGATTATCTTTTGAGTGTGGCCCTCAGGATGGCAGCAGGGGTAAAAAACAGGAAGGATTATATAGATCTCGAGCTGCCGGATTATGTGGGCAGAATATGTCTGGGAGAGTTAAATCAGCATATTAATAACAACAATCTTAATCTGACAGTATATCAGTATCTGAAGATTATATCAGGAAAGACTGCGGCCCTGTTTGAAGCATCCTTTTATGCGGGTGCCCTGTTTTCGAAGAGTCCTGACAGTGAAATGAATAAATACAGGCAGTTAGGTTTTTATATAGGAATGATTTTTCAGCTGACGGATGACTGTATTGATTTTGAAAACACCGTTGAAACTGCCAATAAGCCGGTACAGTCGGATTATGAACAGGGCGTAATTACGCTTCCCCTGATTCACGCTTTTGCCAACATAGAGGAACTGAAGGAGAAGGCTGCAAAAAGCACTCTTGAGAGAGAGGAAATTAATGAGGCTGTAAGAAAAACCGACGGAATAGGCTTTACAAAAATGGTGGTAAGAAAGTATTACAACAAGTCATTGAAGCTGATAGAAAAGCTTGATGCAAGCCAGACTAAAAAAGACAAGCTGATATATATACTGAATAAGGCTTCCAGACTGGCATAATATGGTCAATAAAACAACATGGCTGCTGCCACAGCTGCAGCAGCCTGATATGAAATGGCAGGTATACTGGTTTATGGTAAAAAGATTTTTGAAATATGTAGAAATAATGACCAAGATCACAAGCACATTTACATTCCTGCTAACAATTGCCTTCCTTCTTTATCGGAAGGAGACAATAAACTGGAAGCTTACCCTTCTGTTTTTTGCGGGAATGTTTATGTTTGATCTTACCACAACAGCTATCAACAATTATATAGATACAAAGGATAATCACCAGACACTGCAATTTAAAAGAAGAACAGCATTAATTATTATTTATGTTATGTTTGCCGTCAGTACGGCGCTGGGTTTATATCTGGCCTATCTTACCGATATAGTTGTACTTATTGCGGGAGCTTTGTGCTTCCTGTGCGGTGTATTTTATACCTACGGACCGGTCCCGATTTCAAGGACCCCCCTGGGAGAGCTTTTGTCAGGTTTGTTTTATGGGATGCTGATACCCTTTATCCTGGTATATATAAATACACCTGCAGGTACTTATTTGAGCTTGAATGTTAATTTTGAGACAATCAATCTGAATTTGTGTGTCTGGCCATTAATTTCATTTTTTTTGCTGTCAATAATACCATTTTGCGTAACAGCCAACATCATGCTGGCTAATAATATATGTGATCTTGAAAAGGATATCGCAGTCAGGAGGCATACTTTGCCTTATTATATCGGCAGAAAGGCACTTTATCTTTTTGCAGGATTGTATTATCTGACCTACATGGCTGTTGTTGCAATGGTGGTGCTTAAAATATTGCATCCGGTATGTCTTTTATCCCTGCTTAGCATCATTCCGGTGCAGAAAAATATAAATACCTTTTTTGCCAGGCAGGAAAAGGATACTACTTTTTTGTGTGCCATAAAGAACTTTATTATAATTATGGCAGCTAATATACTGATGATCTTTATCAGTGTTCTGCTGACACTATAACCGGCATTAAATTCATTGACCAGCCGGTATTGCGTTGGTATTAATATCGGCAAAAGCCGGGATTGATATATATAACCCTAAAATTAAATTAAGCAAATAGGAGGAAGTAATAATTATGAAAAAGATAATAGCGTTATTATTGACGTTAACAATGACTGTGGGCTTGTTGACAGCCTGCGGGAAAAAAACTGATGACAAGGCGGCT
>JAAZDK010000021.1 GCA_012512855.1 Clostridiales bacterium | reverse complement strand
ATCAACTGTTATGAGGAGGAAGAACATGTCTAGCAATGTTTACGACATACTGCAGGAGCGTGGCTATATTGAGCAATGTACTCATGAAAAGGAGCTCCGCGATTTATTGGGATCAAAATCCGTTACCTTTTATATAGGCTTTGATGCAACTGCCGACAGCCTTACAGCCGGGCATTTCCTTACTATTATGGCTATGATGCATATGCAGCGTGCCGGCCACAGACCTATTGCTTTGCTGGGGGGCGGCACCACAATGATTGGCGACCCCAGTGGCAAATCGGATATGCGTACCCTTATGACCCTGGAAACAATACAGCATAATGCAGATTGCTTTAAGAAGCAATTATCCAAGTTCATAAATTTTGACAACGATAAGGCCATTCTGGCAAATAATGCCGACTGGCTGCTGGATTTGAACTATGTAGAATTTTTGAGGGAAATCGGAATACATTTTTCAGTTAACAAGATGCTTACAGCCGAATGCTACAGGCAGCGTATGGAGAGAGGCCTGACCTTCTTTGAGTTTAACTATATGCTGATGCAGTCCTATGACTTCTGGAAGCTGAACAAATTATATGATTGTGTACTGCAGATGGGCGGTAATGATCAATGGTCCAATATTCTAGGCGGTGTTGAATTAATCCGTCGCAAGGAGCAAAAGGAGGCTTACGGCCTGACCCTGAAGCTGCTTACCACCAGTGACGGTGTAAAAATGGGCAAGACAATGAAGGGCGCCGTATGGTTGGATCCCAATAAGACAAGCCCGTATGAATTTTACCAGTACTGGAGAAATATCGAAGATGTAAAGGTTGAGGAATGTCTTGCGTTGCTTACCTTCCTTCCGATGGATGAGGTAAGAAGACTGGGAGCCTTGAAGGATGCTGAAATCAATTACGCAAAAGAGGTACTGGCTTATGAAATCACCAAGATAGTACATGGTGAAGAGGAAGCAATCAAGGCACAGGAGGCTTCCAGGGCTCTCTTTGGCGGTGGAGCAATATCTGAGGATATGCCTACAAGCTCCTACCCTGCCTCCCGTTTCGATGAAGGAATAGATCTTATAACCCTTATGTGTGATGCGGGGCTTGCATCCTCACGTTCAGATGCCAGACGTATCATTCAGCAGGGAGGAGTAACCGTCAACAACGTTAAGGTTACAGATTTTGCAAAGGTGTTTACTGCAAATGATCTTGATTCAGATGGAGCCTTGCTGGTCAGAAAAGGCAAGAAGGCGTACCATAGATTTATAATAAGTAAGGAATAAGGCCTTACAATAGGCTCTTTTGTATTGATATAGATATTAAATGGGAATGGAGATGATTTAATGCCCTGGTGTCCAAACTGCAGAACACAGTACCGAGACGGAGTTACCGAATGCTCCGATTGCAAGACAGCTCTTGTTGACCAGCTTAATGATGAGCTAATCCCATTCTTCCAGGCAGAGGATAAACGAGTTGCCGAAAGACTGGCGGACTTCTTCGTATACTCGGATCTTAATTCAGCCGTATTTTACGATGAAGAGAATGACTGCTATATCGTAGCAATCGATCCTAAAAAGCAACTGGAAGCCAAGAAGCTTTATCAGGCCTTTTACTTTGTGGAAAGAGAACGTATGCTCAAGGGAGAGTCAGATATCTTCTCAAAGCTGGAGGAGGAGCAGATACATGAAGAGGATGAACAAGCTTCTGCTACTGATACCGCCGAAGATGAGACTGCAAATGAAGCCTCCCCTGCTGAAAAGGACAAATCCTCATTTATTATAATTGAGGAAGAGGATGCTCTGGAATCTGACTATCAGGACGATGCGGCTGACGAAGCAGAAAGCGATAATATACGCCCAGGGAAAGCCGGTGATACTGCCGCCGAATCCTCTACTGCTACGGAAGCTGATTCCACAGGATATGTTATGAAGGCAGACCGCTACAGGGATTTGACCGGTACGGTATGGCTGTTTGCTATATTCGGACTGGCAGGCCTGATTTTTGTGCTCCTGAATGTGTTGGGAACACTTAACATATTGACCGGCTGGCTGCCTAATACCATAATGGCCGCTCTGTTTATATTCTTCTTATATGTTGCGGTAAGCACCGGGATCAGGGCCAAAAAGCTGAAGGCTGAGATTGCTGCCGAAGAAGAGCTTACCAAAAAGATTAACGAATGGCTAGCAAACAATGTTACAGTGGAATTTCTCAGGCAAATATCTGATGAGAATGCCACAGCTGAGGTAAATTATCTGAAGCAGGTGGCCACCATCAAGGAAATGCTGACTAAAGAGTTTGGCAAGCAAAATCCGGCTTATCTCGATCGCCTGATTGAGGAATACTATTCCGGAACCTTTGATGATACGGTTGAATAGTTTTACTTCCTGCTAATGAAGCAAGCTATTAAGAAGATGATGGCTTTGCAGCTAATCATCTTCTTTTTTTCAGCCAAAAAAATTTTCGCCAAAAAATCAGTTTATAAAATTGCTTTCATATTTTTGCTCCGCTACCTAAAAGCAATAACTTATCTCTGAAAAGCCATATATACACTAAATCGTCGGCTAATTGTCAACTCTTTATACCCACCCGGTTGACATTACTTCAATTTATGCTATACTTTAACATCATATATGATAAGGACTGGTAATATGGATCTTAAGCATCAGGTTTTAAAAATACTGGAAGAAAACCGCGGTTGCTACATAAACGGAGCAAGGCTTGCAGATGAATTATATGTCACCCGCAGCGCTGTCTGGAAGGCAATAAAAGCCTTACAGAAGGATAATTATCGGATTGAAGCCATTCCCAACAGAGGCTACAGGCTTTTGCCTGACAATGATATTGTCTCTGCAGAAAGCATAAGCCCCTATCTTAAGCCTTCTGCCACCCATTATCAGCTGGAGGTCAGACATAGTGTAGGCTCAACTAATACAATTGCCAAGGAAATGGCCGCAAAAGGGGCAAGGGAGGGCACTGTAATAATTGCCCTTGAGCAAACCCATGGACGTGGCCGTATGGGACGCAGCTTCTACTCCCCTAAAGGCAGCGGTATATACCTTTCTGTCATTCTGCGGCCAAAGCTAAGTATTGAAGACTCCCTTTTGATTACAACCTGCGCAGCTGTGGCTGTTGCCCGGGCAATAGAAACGGTTGCAGCTGTTGAAGCTCAAATCAAATGGGTCAACGACATATATCTGGCAGGTAAAAAGGTATGCGGCATTCTGACCGAGGCATCCCTGGATTTTGAAAGCGGCGGCCTTGAATATGCTGTGGTAGGCATTGGCATAAATATAGCTGCAGCCGGCTTTCCTGATGAAATTAAGGATATTGCCGGTTCGATTTTCAGCGAAAAACCGAAGGACAAACCGGTTAGCTCGATGCTGGTGGCTGAGATTCTGAACAATATTTCAGAGATGGCCTCAGCTATAACAGATAAAAAATACCTCGATGAATACCGTAAGCGCTCCTTCCTGATAGGAAAGGACATATATGTCATCAGAGGCAGTCAGATAATCAAAGCAAGGGCTGTTGATATTGATGACCAGGCCCGTCTTGTTGTCGAATATGAGGATCATACAAAAGAAGCCCTTAATTCCGGCGAGGTTAGTGTCCGCCCTCAAGCAAATGTCTGAAAGGAATGATAAGCTATATGGCAGAGATAAAAGCTAAAAGCAAAGCGCAAATATATACGATAAATCTTGTCCTGACAGCAATGTTTACAGCAATTATCTGCGTATTGTCGCAGATACAGATACCGATACAAACCATCCCCTTTACTTTGGGCTTACTGGCCATCTTTCTTACAGGAGCCTTACTGAAGCCAAGGTATGCATTTTTAGCTGTTTTAGTATATCTGCTCCTTGGCGCAGTCGGAGTCCCTGTATTTGCAGGCTTTTCCGCTGGCCTTCATATTCTGACCGGCCCCACCGGTGGTTACCTCATGTCCTTTCCCTTTGTAGCCCTGATAACCTCATTTTTTTGTAACAAATTCCGGAGGTACACCCCTCTGGCCTTAACCTGCGGTATGCTTGTATCATTGCTGGTCTGCTATCTTCTGGGTACAATCTGGTTTTGCTTTGTAACCGAATATACATTTTTTGCCGCATTAAATTTGTGCGTCTTTCCATTTATACTGTTTGATTTATCAAAAATTGCCCTTTCTGTTTTCATAGGTCTGGCGATACGCAAAGCAATTGTAAAAAATGGCTTTTAGCTGAAAAGCTCCTTGTCTGGGGCATATTTTGTCGCCGGCAGGGAGCTTTTTGAAATTCCTTTAATTTCCTATTGAATAATTAAATTGATTGTAATTATATACAGAATTATGTCAACTTTCTTAGCTCTATTGCATAAAAATACATTTGCTCAGTTCTGCATTTGTTGCATTCTGCATCATTCTACAGCTGTATTATAGTTAAATATGACTATTGAATATATAAACTATCATAAGTAGAATTTTAAAGTGGGTGTTTACTACCCATTTTTTATTATGAGACAACAAATGATACCAACAAAGGACTCCAATAACAAATGACGCTTGACCAACTATACTATTTTCGAAAACTGGCAGAATTACAGCATTTTTCAAAAGCAGCTGCTGAATTATATATTAGTCAGCCTAGTTTGAGCTATTCAATAAAAAATCTTGAAAAAGAATTAGGAGCTCCCCTTTTCCAGAAAAACGGCCGTAATGTTGTACTGACCAAGTATGGAAAAGAGTTCTACAATTATGTTGCTGAAGTCCTGACCCAACTGGAGACTGGTGTTTCTGCTGTAAAGCAAAGCATTGAAAGTTCTCCAATAATTCCCATTTGGTCTCATTATTAAAATAGATCATAACATTCCTGCAAAATATCACATGGAATTTTCGCTTAAAGGGAAAGCATTTTTCCATTAGATTAAATCTTCTGAAGATTACCTCATTCCTGATCCTGTCTGAAATGACTGACCTGTCCTGATCATATTTGCTAAAATAGCTTAACCTCCAGTTTACAGGAAGTGCAGCTATCTCTTCATTGCCATATATCCTCTTTTGTGCCTTCTCAAGCATCCTGCTTGATATGTCTGTGGCAAGTATTTTGCTGTCCCAAAATAGCTTTTCCTTCCCGAAGAACTCGTCGATAATTATTGCCAGGGTATAAGGCTCCTCCCCTGAAGAGCAACCGGCGCTCCAGATTCTTAGATCCTTATTTCCGGCTTTTTTTACTATGTCAGGCAAAACTGTCTCCTTAAAAAATTTAAAATGCTCCTCCTCCCTCATAAAAAAGGTATGATTTGTTGTAACCCTGTTAATCAGAGCAATTGCCGCTGCAATTACGACTCCGGCAAAAATAACTGCAACTAATAGAATTTATAAGTAATACCTATAATTAAAATTTATAATTTTAAATTATTTAAAGTTTCTACAACAGTAGAGCGTCAGTCCGCTTACCAATTCTTTACTTTATAAACAACTCAGGCTTGAGCTTAATTCAACTGGATGAAGCACACATTAAATCCTCCAAAAGCAAAATGCTGCCACATAAGATCCTGTATATGGCAATAAAAAAGGCACTGCTCCAACTCAGGGCAATGCCTAAACTTATAAATATTCCCTTTTACATTTGCATATTTCTTATATCGGAGCAAACAACTCCACCAGCTCTTCTCTGCTTAGGGTATTTATAAATACCTCCTTGGAGCTGATCACCGAATCCGACAGCTCCTTCTTCTTGCGCTGGAGCTTGTATATCTTCTCCTCTATAGTTCCCTTGGTTATCAGCTTTATAACATGAACCTTGTTCTGCTGACCTATCCTGTATGCTCTGTCGGTGGCCTGCTCCTCCACCGCCGGATTCCACCAGGGATCATAATGTATTACAGTATCCGCGCCGGTAAGGTTCAGACCGGTTCCGCCTGCCTTCAGCGATATAAGAAAGACCTTTCTTTCTCCAGAATTAAAGCGCTTGACATATTCATTGCGTTCCTCCGTCGGTGTGGAGCCCTCCAGATAGAAATATGGAATATCCAGCTCCGCCAGCTCCTTTTCAATAATCTTCAGCATGGAGGTAAACTGGGAGAATACCAGTACACGGTGTTCATTCGCTATCGCTTCAGGAATCAGCTCCATAAGCAGATCCAGCTTGCCGCTTCCTCCATGGTAATCCTCCAGAAAGGTTGACGGATGGCAGCATATCTGACGGAGCCTGGTAAGGGCCGCCAGTATCTTCATCCTGCTTTTATCAATGCCATATTCCTCAATCTCGGAATGAATTTCACCCCGGATATTTTCAAGAAATGAAAGATACACCAGCTTCTGCTCCTCCGACAGATTGGTCAGCATCTTGGTCTCATATTTATCAGGCAGTTCGGTTAATACATCCTTCTTCATCCTGCGCAATATAAAGGGAGCAATGTGCTGGTTCAGCTCTTCAAGAGCAGTCTTATCCTCCTTCATAATCGGCTTCTCGTACATTTCAACAAATTTCATATGGCTGCCCAGATAGTCAGGCATGATAAAATCAAATATAGACCAAAGCTCCGACAGGTTATTTTCTATAGGTGTACCAGTCAGGGCAAATCTGTGCTTTGCCCTGAGTCTTTTTACCGACTTGGCATTCATGGAGGAATCATTTTTTATAAACTGGGCTTCATCAATAAATACAGTATTAAACTCAATTTTTTCATAAAGGCCGATATCACGCCTTATTAGCGGATAAGAGGTTATAAGTACATCAAAATCTTTATATCTTTTTATCGCCTCCTGCCGTTCAGCCGGAGAGCCGTTGATCACGAGGGCCTTTAGATGCGGGGCGAAATTTTCTATCTCATCCTGCCAGTTGTATATCAGGGATGTGGGACATACTATCAAATTAACCTGCCCCTTACTCTCATTGCATACAGAGACAATATATACAATTGACTGCAGGGTTTTGCCCAGTCCCATATCATCCGCCAGAATCCCTCCCAGCTCATTGTCAGCAAGGGTCTTAAGCCATTTAAAGCCGGTTACCTGATAAGGCCGCAAGCTGGCCATGATTCCTTCCGGTATCTCATAATCCGTTCTTGCGGGATTCAGAATCTTTTCCGTCAGCTCCATAAAATTTCTGTCACGGCTGAATTCAAACTTCTCGTCTGAAAATGCCCTGTCCAGATATAATGCATGCGCCTTTTTAAGCAAAATGGCACTGTCGGTCATGTCCTTTTTACTGACATTAAGATAGTCCAGTATACGGGACAGATCACCAAGGGCTTCATCCTTCAGTTTGATAAAGCTGCCGTTCTTCAGGCGGTAATATTTTTTCTTAATCTGATAGGAATGAATCAGTTCCCTTAGCTCCTCCTTGGGAACAAGCTCAAAATCCAGATCCAGCTCCAGCAGATCAAGCTCCTTGTTCAGCCTGACACCAGCCTTAAAGCTGCCCGGAGACCTTATGCCAAGTCTTCTGAAATCCTCCGAATAATAAAGCTGGGCCTTATCCTCCAAATCCGACACGCCGGCGGAAAGAAAATCAAATATCCTGTCCTCGTCCTTCAGCAAGTAAAAATTTTTGTAGGGGACAAAGCCCTTTTGCTGCAGCAGGGTAATTATATCGTCCTCCTTCTGCTTTTGCCTCACTATAATATACTGGCCGGATGCCGCATTGGCAAAGGAATTGAATTCATAATCCCCGTACTTGAATTTTAACTCCGCCTTAATGCCGGACGCATGCTTGTCAAAATAAATTTTTGCTTCAAGATCACAGGTTATATATCTGCTTTTGAGCTCGTCCGGTATCTCCAGCTCCATAGTTTGGCTGATACGGGGCAGCACATACTCAAGAAACGTATTTTTATTATCACCCCTGAATACCAGAGGCTCCCTATCCTTGCCCAGGGTATTGTAAAAGGGCTTATAGTTGCGAATGAAGGCAGGCTCCGGCATATAAATTGAATTGTTGTAAAACAGGAGCTCTCCCGTTTCCACGATAGGAACGACCGTCTCATTACCCTTATAATCTACCGTAATGGACTCCTCGTCCATAGTCAGCTGATATGATATAGCCGGATTGCCCTTTACAAATGCCACATTGTTATATTCCTTGCCATAGAGCTCAAGCGTAAAGCCTGTATCTCCCAAAATATCAAGAAGCTTTAGCAGCATGTTCTTTGACAGGAACATCTGGGACTTGGAAAATATCTTTGAAAAATGACTGCTGTCAATAACCTCCTGTATCTCATAGATTTCGAGAAAATAATCCAAAATTCTCTGGGATCTGTCATCAAAGCTGCTCTCCCCGCTTACATACTTAAATTCCTTGCCTATGGCAAAGCTTTCCTTATGATACAAATCCGACAGAAATTTTCTGATGGTCTGAATCTTGTACTTGCGGTTGCTTCCTCCCCTCAGGGACACTAAAGCTCTGCCGCTCTCCCCCTTTAAAATGGATGGAATACTTATGATCACCTCAATCTGAAAGGTATCACCGACAAGCCCTGTATCCTCCTGGGTAATAAAATAATCCAGCAGAGACAAAATCCTTCTCTCCTGCGGAGATTTTGACTCCGCCACCATGGTTCTTTCCTGATATTTCAAAATAAAAAGCAAGGCGGCAACCACATGCTTGCAGGCACCCTGATCCTTTAGCCTGGAAGGACAATTGCAGCTGTAATCGAAGGAGCCGTCCTCCTGCTCATCTATAATCACCTGATAGTTATAATTTCCCTTTACTGTCAGACGGTATTGCTTACTGGAATTTGAATAAGTAGCGCTTACTATTCGGTTATCCTTGTAATACTGCAGCCCTCTGGCATATACAGTATCATTGCAGGCCAGATTACGTATACCTGTCCGCGAAATTGATATCATACAAGCACACCTTTCCTCGATTGTATCTATTTATTATACCACATAACTAAGGAAATGTGTAAAAATATTATAAGAAAAGAACGAATTGAACGAATAAAAAGAACAACGTCTTTAACAATGCACTATCGGTTCCGCATTTACAAAGTAAAATCCCATGTCTGATTATCCAAAGAGATAATTCTCTGACATGGGATCTTACGTAAATAAATCAATCAATTTACTGGAAATTTTTACTCCTTTCACATTTATAAATAAGTTTGAAGCTACTTTTATGTATCTTAATATTACTAATTATTCTAAGTGTTTGAACTTATATTACTGGTGGAGTATACCTTCCTTTCCGTGATATTTTAAGATTTAATAAAGTCTATGTTCTTCAAGGGACTCAGTCCTTTCTTTATTATTAGCCTTCTATTTGGCTTTTGAATACTGTTATTGTCTTTCTATGTCTTTATTTTATATTACATTTCCTGTTTTGTCAATACTATTTTCTGATTATTTTGCTATTTTATTATTATTTTATGAATACTATGTAATTATTTGGTATTTATTCAAATAATCTGTATTATTGCCTGCCAATAGATAAATATTTTACATTTCTTAATTAAATGAGTCCCAAAGTGCTGCAATTTACGCACTTAATTTTATTGTATTTTCTCCGCTTTTATATTAAAATATCTTGTTAGAAGTAATCAGCAAGAAAACTATAAGCAGGCAAGTGTTGAAGGCATTCCATTCTATCCGGCTGTTCTGCCCTTGCTTAATATACACAGTTGCCTGTATGAACGGAGGTTTTATGAAACATATAATCAGTCCTACAGACTTAACTGTTTCAGAACTGAACGAACTTCTCGACTTATCTGAAGAGATAATCGCCAATCCCAGAAAATTCTCTGACGTATGTCGGGGAAAAAAGCTGGCCACATTATTTTATGAACCAAGTACCCGAACCCGCTTAAGCTTTGAAGCTGCAATGCTTAATCTTGGCGGCAGTGTCTTAGGCTTTTCCTCAGCAGATTCCAGTTCGGCGGCAAAAGGAGAAAGTGTTGCAGACACAATTAGAGTTGTTTCCTCTTATGCTGATATCTGTGCTATTCGCCATCCCAAGGAAGGCGCCCCCTATGTTGCATCTCTTTATTCTTCTATTCCTGTTATCAATGCCGGAGACGGCGGTCATAATCATCCCACTCAAACCTTTACCGATTTATTGACAATTAAAAATTTAAAAGGAAGACTAAATAACCTTTGTGTCGGTTTCTGTGGCGACCTGAAATTTGGTCGGACCGTTCATTCCCTTATTAACGCTCTGGCCAGATATGAAAATATCAGCTTTATACTCATTTCGCCTGAGGAGTTGCGGGTTCCTGAATATATCCGCAAAGAGGTGCTGGAGGCTAACAATATTCAATTTGAGGAAACAACAAGTCTTGAAAATGCCATGCCCAAGCTGGACATTCTTTACATGACCCGGGTACAGCGTGAGCGTTTCTTCAACGAGGAGGATTACATACGTCTAAAGGATATATACATACTTGATGAAAAAAAGATGGCAGCTGCCAGAACTGATATGCTTGTTCTTCACCCTCTCCCAAGGGTTAATGAAATAGCAACCGAGGTAGATTCTGATCCACGGGCTGTATATTTCAAACAGGCCCAATATGGCGTATATGTCAGAATGGCTCTTATTATGAAGCTGCTGGAGATAGTTTAGCCTTATTTGATTTTGAAGTTGAAGTATGGATCGAATCTATTAAGAATGGAGGATTGGAATGCTAAATATCGGTGTAATAAATCAGGGAATAGTAATTGACCATATTCAGGCCGGTGGCGCTATGAAAATATACCATTACCTGGACCTGGAGAATAAGGATGTCTCTGTTGCCATAATTAAAAATGCAAAAAGCAATAAGATGGGCAAAAAGGACATAATCAAGATTGAAGCAACCCTTGAGGATCTTGACCTGGATATTCTTGGTGCTCTGGATCACAAGCTTACGATAAATATTATAGAAAACGGTGTAATTATTGAAAAGAGAAATCCCAAGCTGCCTGAGATTGTAAATAATGTACTCAAATGCAAGAACCCCCGTTGCATTACTTCTGTTGAACAGGGCCTGCCCCACAGCTTTAAGCTGACCGACAGAGTCAACGGTGTCTACCGCTGCGTATACTGTGAGCAGAGCTTTGACCGCAGATAAAAGCCTAAATGCAAAAATCATATATTATGAGCTGTCCAAAGGGTCTGTTAATCCCCTGTGGACAGCTCAATTTTATCAGTGTTGTCGTTACTCCTATTCTTCTCGTATGAACAACTGCTTTCCTGTATTTGCTTTCACGGTAGAATGTATTGCTATATCAGCTATTAATCTTCGGTGCTTACTCAAAATATACTCTTCTGCTTACCTCCGCCCAGTTGATGTTGCTCATGAATTTGCTGATATATTCCCCCTTATTGTCGGCATATTGCAGAAAATATGCATGCTCATATACATCCAGCACAAGAATCGGTGCCGAATATGTAATATTTCCGTGATCATGGGCATCCAGGCTTATATTCCTGTATCTTTCACTCCTCTGGTCATATGCCAGCAGCGCCCAGCCTCTGCTGGCCTTGGCGGTAGCTATAAAATCCTCCTGCCAGTTTTTATAGGAGCCAAAATCCCTCTTTAGTATTTCAAGCAATTTTCTGTCCGGCTCCTGACTGCCCCCGATATTTTCAAAATACAGCTCATGCAGTATCACACCATCAAGGGCATAGGTCTCCCCTCTTTTGAGTTCCCTGTAGATGCTGAAGGTTGAGTTGGCCAATTCTCTGAGAGCCTGATCCTTCTGGTCAATGCTCTTTCTTAGTATACTGTCTATCTTGTTGATATTATTGATATATCCTTCGTATAAACGGATATGGGCATCAAACTGTTCCTTGTTTATTACTGTTATATCATTTGTATATTTAAAATCCACCTTCTGAATCATAATCAACCCTCCGCAATACGATGATATACAGTCCGCCTTAGTCCGGCTTAGCCTGCAAGCATAAAGCAGGTCTGCCATTAAGGCAACCGGCGGCACAAGACTGTTATAATTCACCTGTTATATATCAGGCCTGTCTGACAAGTTACCTGTTTAAAAATATGACTACGGAATTGATTATATTCCATAAATTTATATGATAATTTCCCTCCTGCCATTCATATAATATAGAAAGCAGAATTTTGGGGTTCAAGATGATTATACATGTTGTGCAAGCGGGGGAAGATATCCAATCGATTGCAGAAATCTATGGAGTCACGGTAGAAAAAATAATATCCGATAATGAGCTTATCAATCCTGCCGAGCTGGTACCGGGACAAACATTGGTTATCGTCTTCCCTGAAAGGACCTACATAGTACAGCAGGGAGATACACTTCAAAGCATTGCAACGATGCATAATGTTTCAGTTATGCAGCTGTTGAGAAATAATCCCGCCCTTTCAAACAGGGAGTATATATATCCCGGAGAAGAAATTGTAATAAGCTATGACACCGGCAGAAGCATAAAAACATATGGATTTTGCTACCCCTTTATTGATGAAAGCACCCTTCGCAAAACATTGCCTAATTTAACCTTTCTGTCGGTTATTAATTACAGGGTTCTTGAAAATGGAGACCTGAGCACATTTTACGATGATACTCAAATAGTATCTATATGTAAGGAGTATGGAACAATCCCTCTGCTTATGATTTCTTCGTTAAGTATACGAGGTATGGCAGATTATGAGCTTATTATTAATTTTCTGTCAAATGAAGAATTTCTTGAAAATCATGTTGAACAGCTGCTACAGATGGTTAAAGCAAAAGGCTATCTCGGAGTAAATTTCGTATTTTCATTTTTAAGCACCGACAATCAGCAATATTATATTAATCTGCTACAAAAGGTTTCAAGCCGCCTGCGGGCTGAGGGCTATATAGTTCATATCACCATTAACCCCAGAATCTCCAACATAAACGGTGAAATCGTCTTTGAAGAAGTTGATTTTACAGAATTCAGCATATATGCGGACTCGATAACCTTTATCCAACCGGCCTGGAGCTTGGTTTTTGGCCCGCCCAGGCCTGTAAGCTCCGCCGATAATTTACGCAGTTTTGTTAAATATGCCATTAATTATGTGCCTGCTGATAAATTTGTACTGGGAATGCCAATACTGGCATATGACTGGATAATTCCATACAGTCCTGATAATCCGTATATTATGACATTAACCATTGACTCGGCTTTAGTTCTGGCTGCTGATGTTAATGCTACAATAAACTTTGATGAGGCTTCTCAGACACCATTTTTTGAATATAATCTGCCTCCTATAGCATTTCCTGTCCATCATATAGTCTGGTTTGTAGATTCAAGAAGCTTTGCAGCCTTGCTCAGGATTATTGATGAATATAATCTGAGTGGAGCATCTATTTGGAATATAATGGTATATTCGCCTCAGCTCTGGCTGATTATTAATTCAGAGTATGACATAATTAAGCTTCTTCCACATATCTAAGGCAAGATTTGTGATCGAGTAGGAGGCGGTGACTAACCGCCGTCCTCTCACAGCACCGTACGTACCGTTCGGTATACGGCGCTTTCAATAGTTGACGTGCACTGACTGATATGCCGTGGCTAAATCATAGAAGCCACT